>NZ_VPBI01000011.1:0-82101 GCF_013418795.1 Acinetobacter sp. YH12120
CACTAAAAACAATGCTCAAGTATAAATGCGAGAACGCAGGCGTATTGTTTGAAGAAGTCCAAGAAGCCTATACCACCCAAATCTGTTCGTGCTGCGGTGAGATCACCTCAAGTAGTCCCAAAGGTAGGACAGATCTTGGAATAAGAGAATGGGAGTGCATGAGCTGTGGTACAGCTCATGATCGAGATATAAACTCAGCTCTAAACATTCTTGCGCTTGGGCATAAGCGTCTAGCTGTAGGAATCACCCTCTTTTAAGGGGGTGAGGATGTCAAGCACCAAACAGCCATCACCAAAAGGTTCGCTCAGGCTAACTTGAGGCAGTTATGTTGCAACACTTGCTGCAATTTGATGCAGTGATGACTGTGTTTGTGCCACTTATTTTCTCCTAAAAAGTTTATCCTGTGGATAACCACAGCTTTTTCCACAGAAAATGTGTATAACTTTGCTGGAATTCTAAACGTCCTTTGGCGAGTGCATCAGTATTAAGATGAACAACTCACCATCACTTCTGGCACATCACTTGGCAAAGGCGCTAAATCTTCAGGTTTTTCCAATGCTGTTTGCTGAATATAGGGTTGGCTGAGCAAGTTAAATAAACGCTCAACTTCTGAAAAATCATCACGCTCTGCTTGCTCAATCGCCTTTTGTGCCATGTGATTGCGCAAAATATAGTGAGGGTTTACCTGTTGCATTGCAGCATCTAAATCATCGGTGTCTTGATATTCACGAATCTGTAAATACTGCGCTAAAAAGCTTTCCCACTGACGACGATCCAAACAATCATCCAGTATTTCTGTGTATTGTTTATTTTGTAGGCGGATAAAGCTTTGGGTGTAATCCAGTTGCTCACTTTGCAAAATGCGTAAGAAGTTGGTAGCGCAGTCAAAACTGTCTTTGTGGAAACTTGGTAGTCCCATTTTTTCACATAAACCAAGTTTGTAATGCTCTAAAAAAGTCGGTTCAAAATGCTCTAAACATGCTGCCAGTGCTTGTTTCCAGTGTTCTTTCTGATCTGGGTTTTGTTCAAGCGGAATTAAATTGTTCAACCAAACCCACAAATTCCAGTGTGCCACACTCGGTTGTTGTTGGTAGGTATAACGTCCTTGATAGTCCGAATGGTTGTTGATCCAGTTGGGACGAAAACGCTCCATAAAGCCATAAGGGCCAAAATCGAGTGTTGAACCTGTAATATTTAAATTATCGGTGTTCATCACGCCATGCGCAAAACCGACCAATTGCCATTTGGCAATCATGACAGCGGTACGTTGAATGACTTGTGTAGCAAAGGCGAGTACAGGCTGTTCGGCTGTCAAGCATTCATGATAGTGCCATTCGATACACTTTTGCACAAATTCAGGCAGTAATTCAGGTTGATACTGATTGATCCATTCAAAATGTCCCAAACGAATATGACAGTCTGATGTGCGTAATAGCATTGCGCCAAGTTCTAATTTTTCACGTTGTACGCCTTGAGTAGATGAGGTAAATCCAACTGCATTGCTTGATGGCACACCCAGCGCATTTAAAGCATGACCTGCCAAATATTCACGAATCACTGAACGTAACACGGCACGTCCATCCCCCATACGTGAATAAAGCGTTGCACCTGCACCTTTTAAATGAAGATCAATTGTACGTTGTTGTGTGTCCAAAACTTGCGCAATAAGTAAACCGCGTCCATCGCCCAATTGACCTGCCCACTGACCAAATTGATGTCCCGCATAGACCATTGCCAAAGCAGGAAATTCTTTAAACGTGGTTTGTCCGCTGCAAATTTCAACCCATTGTTGTTGTTCCTCTGCTGTCCATTGCAGTTCTTTTGCCAATGCAGCATTAAAGTGTCCTGCTTTTGCACCTTTTAAAGGTAAAGGCTGCTGCATGTGATAAAGACGGGCGGGCAGGGTCGGATAACGTGGATTAAATTGCATGATGATGAAGCGCTTGGCACAAAGTGAGTTTCACTATAGCAAACTTGGACTTTAAAAACTGTAGCCTAACAATGCAGAAAGCCCTGAACAGGTCAGGGCTTTCGCAGTGCATCAGAACAGAGGTTTATTCAGATACAGGGTTCTTTTTTAGGTTACGCATCAGCAAGTTCAATGTTTCACGATGGTGTGAAAGACGCTGTTCAACCAACTGGAATTCAACTTTTAATTTGTCATCCATTTGGTGAATTTTTTCAGCTACAGACGCTTTTTTCGCCTGAATTTCTTGCTCTTTTAACTTTGCCCAATCGTTCAGGGTTTGGGTAAAGGCATCATATTCTTGCGCAAGACGGCTTTTAACTTGACCAATGTCATCATTTACATTGTGACCATAAACTGCCAAGTCTTGCTCTGCATATTTAAAACGCATCGCCAATTCTGCTTTTTTAATATTAAAGCTTGGAATACGACGCAAGTTTTTCGCTAAGCCCAACTTTGAGCATGTCCAAATTAACCATTTGGTTGGGTCATATTGCCACCATTTTACGCCATTACGATAATCGTACTGGAAAATATGGTGATAGTTATGATAGCCCTCGCCCCAAGTGGCAATTGCTAACCAGAAGTTATCACGCGCGGTGTTTTCGTCAGTATACGGACGCGAACCCCACATGTGGCACAGCGAGTTAATAAAGAAGGTAACATGGTGGCTTAAAATCAGACGCATTAAACCGCCCAATAACAACACGCCCCACATATCGCCCACAGCCCAACCAATTGGCACCAAAATGCCAACGTGAACTGCAATTACGAGCGGAATATAGTATTTGTGTTGGAACATCACCAACTTGTCATTTAACAAATCTGGCGCATTTTTAAAGTTTGGCTCTGCGGCAGGGTAGTCACGTAGCATCCAGCCCATATGCGCAAACCAAAAACCATTATTAATTGAATATGGGTCTTTTTCGACATCATCAACATGGCGGTGATGGGTGCGGTGACCTGAACCCCAGAACAAAATACTGTTCTGAACGGCAAATGTTCCCATAATCATTAAAATGATTTTCAAGGGAAGGGTAGCTTCATAAGCACGGTGTGCCCATAAACGGTGATAACCTGCTGTAATACCCAAGCTACTTACGCCAAGTAATACAAACATGCTGATCCAAGCGGCTAAGCTAAAATCATGGTGATAGGCATACCAAGGAATCGCGATCACTGCAACAATAGGTAAGAAAACCAGTGCAAAGATGGCAATCCAGTTGATTGGGGCTTTGGGTAAGGGAGCATTCATCTCCAACAGCACTCCTAGAACCTTGGGAGGTATAAATGGACGCTTAATCCGTTATAACGCTATGACCGATCTATAGATTGAAATCATAGTATTAAATTTTTTAGGGATTAATTTTTTCGCATATTAGCATGAGCGTATTCACGATCACAGCATTATTGTACAGTTGTATTGTACTGGGTGGTAACAGAATATAATGGTATCTGCGAGATTTTACGGAAATATGATATACGGTAGCCAAACAAGCACGATAAATCATTTATTTATTCATCAATATGCTTAAGGTTACCGCTTACAAGTGTTGCATCATCAGTTTAGGATAATCGGTAATTAAACCCTGAATCCCTAAATCTTTAAGCTGTTTGGCGCGTTCAATCTGGTTGACTGTCCAAACGCTGATATTCAGTTTGGCCTGTTGTGTGGCTTGAATGAGCGCACCGGTTGCGAGTTCGTTCATCCAACCAATTTGGCAACAACCTAATTCTAAAGCCTGATCAATGGCTTGATATTGCAGATCATCTTCAACCAATAAACCGCGTTTAAAGCGTGATTTTTGTTGTTGCAAAGCCCAGTGAATTTTCGGATCAAAACTGGTGATGATGGCGTTGTGTTCAAAACCCTTCAAATGTTGCTCTAAACTTTGGGTAATTTTTTCGGCAGCGGCATGCGAGTTGACCGCTTTGACTTCTACTTCAATATGATCAAAATTTTGAATAATGGTCATGGTTTGATTGAGTAGGGGCGTGGTTTCGACTTTATTCCAGTCCGACCACATCACCGCATGATTGTAATGGTTTAAATCTTCCAGACTACATTCATACAGTGCTTTGTCTTGTCCTGTGGTGCGAATGAATTGATCATCATGCATAACCACTAAGGCATTGTCTTTGAGTTGACGCACATCAAACTCAACCGCTCGAATGCCAATATTTTGAATATATTCAAAACCACCGAGTGTGTTTTCAGGTGCTTCGCCACGCGCACCACGATGACCAATTATGCGCATAATGTGCCCATGAATTGAAAGTTTGCTTTCATTTTGCAAGTACGACGTGACAAAGAGATGACATTTCTTATTTTGGTCGGATGATGTGAAATTTCAAGCAGCATCCGACGTGATTTTTTAGATGCAAAATCAGGGCTTTATTTTAGTTTCCGATTCTAGAGTGTGATGTCAGTTACCAATACTGTCGTTGATGTTCTTTTGCCATAACACTTCGCTGCCTCTTTCGGCACGTTGCAAGCTGCGAGATGCCACAAATAGCCAGTCAGACAGTCGGTTCAGTAGTTGCAAAGACGGTGCCTGAATATTTTGATCACGGTTGTGTACGGTCATTAAACTGCGTTCTGCACGACGGCATACGGCACGAGCTTGATGTGCA
Organism: Acinetobacter sp. YH12120; assembly: GCF_013418795.1. Lineage (NCBI taxonomy): Bacteria > Pseudomonadati > Pseudomonadota > Gammaproteobacteria > Moraxellales > Moraxellaceae > Acinetobacter > Acinetobacter sp. YH12120. The sequence goes on from NZ_VPBI01000011.1 coordinate 4,601, forward strand.
TAACTACATGCCAATGTACCTGCAGGCAAAATAAACTCTTTGAGCATTGGCAGGCTTTCATTCATGCGGTCAATGTCTTGTTCTAAGTATTCGATCGCAAGCGGTTGTACGAGGTGGTAATTGGGGATACAGACTTCACCGCCTAAATCGAATAGCCAGTGCTGAATCAGGCTGAGCGATTTGTCCCAAGTGTTTTTGTCTTGAATGTTGCTATGTGTAATTTGTGAGCGCAAAACGCCTATGCAGGCATTGAGTTCATCGACATCGCCCAGTGCATGAATGCGTAAGTCGTCTTTGGCGACACGTGAGCCATCGCCCAGTCCTGTTGTGCCTGAATCGCCTGTGCGGGTGTAGATTTTGCTTAAACGGTGGCCCATGATCGTTCCTTGTTTGAAAGTGAAAGTTGCGTTTACTTGGTTGTAAGAAATAAAAGCTGGCGCAATAAAAAAGGATAATGTCGGTCATTACATTATCCATAAACTGCGCTGTTTTAAAGTTTTTGTTGTTATGCGGGTTTTAGTAGCGGAAAGTTACGCCTGCAGAAGCGACGCGACCGCCACTGAGGTAATACTGACCATCAGAGTTACCTGCAGAAGCCATTTTATAGTTTACATCGCCAGCATTTTGAATGTTAAAGAACAATTTGGTATATGGATTGGCATTGTAATAACCATGTAAATCAATTTGCATATGACCTGGAATGCTATCTTCATCGTAGGCACTGCTATCTGAACGGCTATTGGCGGTAAGTGTTGCAGATAAACCATAAACTTCTTCAGCCAAACCTAGCGATAAAGCAATTTTTTGACGTGGGCGACGGCTTAAGTCTTCGCCTGAGGCGTCATTGGTGGCTTTGCTATAGCTATAACTGGTTTTTGCAAACCATTGATCTCGATTAAAGTGTAGATAAACTTCAGTACCGTCAATGGTCGTTTCATCAATATTGGCAAACTTCCATCCGTTGGCTGGGTCACTATCAATCAAGTTATCAATTTCAGTGCGATAGACCGATAAGCCACTGCGCCAAGCAGAACTCATCTGCCAATCTGCGCCGACTTCATAAGATACGCTTTCTTCAGGTTTGAGTTCAGGATTGGCATAGTTACCATAATATAAGTCATTCATGGTTGGAGCTTTAAATGCGGAACCAATATTGCTGTATATACTGATATGAGGCTTAAAGAAGTAGCGAGCTGCTGCTTGACCCACAGTATGAGAACCATATTTTTCGTGATCTTCAATACGTACACCGATTTGGGTTTTTAGTTTGTCGGTCTGTAATTGGTGTTGTGCATAATAGCCTGTGCTGTCCAATTGTTCTTGAAATGAATCTGATGGTTTGTGGGTTTCGGTATCTAAGGCTTTATAGTTAACACCAAATGTGAGGTTTTGATGAGCGGTGAGGTTTTGACGCACACTGAGGTCATATTCGTCAGACACAAAGGTGGTTTCTTCTGCCACATTCAATTGCGTTAATACATCTTTAAAATGTGATACACGTGCTTTGAGTTCAGTATTTTGACTGGCTTGATAACGAGTGCTCAAAGTTGTGACCTGATTTAAAAAGTCATGCGCACGTGGGCTATAGGCATAAGTCGTCCAGCTATAGTTTTCGTACTGTGAGCGACCTTCATTTTCAGAATGTTCAAGAGATATATCCAAGGCATCACTTGCATACCCGAATTTGCCCGAAAATCCTTTTTGATCATAGCTTGAAGGCTCTGCACCTTCATAATCAAAAATGTTAGTGCCATCGGTTTCAAGGCGTTGCCCACGTAGTTGAGCATAAAAGCCATTTTCTACAGCATCTAGCCCTAAAATGGTTTTATAGGTACTGTTTTCACCCACTTCTGCAGAGATAAATGCTGAGTTTTTACTTGGGGTCTTGGTAATCATTTGTACCACGCCACCAATGGCGTTGGTGCCATACAGGACAGATGCTGGGCCTTTTAAAATCTCAATCTGTTTAATTTCAGTGGTATCAATAAAGCTGTTAGACGCTAGACCACTAGCATCGTTATTTAAACGCACGCCATCACGGAGCACTAAGGTATGGTCTGACTCGGTGCCTCGCATAAATAAAGATGCAATTTGACCATAACCACCAGACTGCACCATATTGATGGATGCATCGGTCATCATCAGTTGTGGGAAAGAGGCAATTGGTGATTGCTCAATTTGATCTGTACCAATAACATTAATCCGCGCAGGCACATCTTTGATTTTTTCTTCAGAACGTGTCGCGGTAACGACCAAAGTGTCTAAAGATGCATTGACAACATTAGAACTGTCTTGTGCAGATACAGACGCAGAGAAACCCATCGCAAGCGCGATTGCGCCTACTAAAGCAGTAGGCTGAAAAAGAGTAGACATGACTTTGCTCCATACATTCACCCCACGTGAATGATTGAGTTAAGGGCACAACAAGCAGGTCTCCGGACTTCAATGTGCCAAGCATCTTCTAATTTATGATTGCTTCGCTATATATCCACCTTCCCATATTGTTCATACAGTGGTGTAAATCATAAGATTTAAATTGATATACGTTTCATGGTTACCGTTGCGGGGGCAGTGTTGGACTTTCACCAACTTCCCTAAAGCTCAAAGCTAGAACTCGTTGCATTTGCGCGAAGTATAAAGTCTGTATGCCATTTAAACAACGGAAATGCAGAATAATCCGCCTGAACTTCACTCAACCCCTTAAAATTGCATTACAATGATTCGCCCCAATATCTGATTTTGTTAGTGTGAACAGACAATTTAAAAGTCACACACAGCAAGATCAGCAAAATGAAGATTGAAAATCAGGATTAGAGTCCAAAACGATGCGTACCCGTGCCAAAATTTGCGGAATCACGCGAATTCAAGATATAAACAGTGTTGTGCATGCGGGTGCAGATGCAATTGGCTTGGTGTTTTATCCTCCAAGTCCACGTAATGTGAGCATTGAGCAAGCACAAGGCTTGCTGCAACACATTCCCGCTTATGTGCAAGTGGTTGGTTTATTTGTCAATGCAACGGCAGAAGAAATAGCCGCTGTACTGAAACAAGTACCTTTAGATATTCTGCAATTTCATGGTGATGAAACACCCTTGCAATGTCAGCAAATAGCACAGCAAGTTGGACGTCGATGGTACAAAGCCATTCAGGTCAAACCTGATTTAAATGTGTTAGATGCGATAAAAAGCTATCAACAAGCAGGTGCAAGCGCAGTATTATTAGACGCGTGGCATCCTGAACTCAAAGGTGGAACAGGACACAGTTTTGACTGGTCAAAATTCCCCAAACTCGATATTCCTTTAATTTTGGCGGGTGGTTTAAACCCTGAAAATATTGAAGATGCAATTCAGACGACTCAAGCCTATGCCGTTGATGTCAGTGGCGGAGTTGAGTCTGCAAAAGGTATTAAAGACCAACAACTCATAGAAAACTTCATGCAAGGAGTCCAACGTGGATCAGCAAAGTACAAATCACAATAACTCAGTGATTGACTATACCCAATTCCCAGATGCAAAAGGGCATTTTGGTATCCATGGCGGACGTTTTGTGTCAGAAACGCTGATGGCGGCTTTACAAGATTTAGAGAAATTGTATTTCCGCATGAAAGATGATCCGCAGTTTTTGGCAGAATTCGACCGCGATCTCGCCTACTATGTAGGTCGTCCTAGTCCTTTGTATTATGCTGAGCGATGGTCAAAAGAGTTGGGTGGTGCACAAATTTACTTAAAACGTGAAGATTTGAACCATACTGGCTCACATAAAGTGAACAACACCATTGGTCAGGCACTGTTGGCAAAACTGTCTGGTAAAAAACGCATTATTGCCGAAACAGGTGCAGGTCAGCACGGTGTAGCAACCGCGACCATTGCCGCTCGTTTAGGCTTGGAATGTGTGGTGTTCATGGGTGCAGAAGACGTGAAGCGTCAGGCCATGAACGTGTACCGTATGCGTTTACTTGGTGCAACTGTTGTACCTGTAGAAAGTGGCTCAAAAACCTTAAAAGATGCCATGAACGAAGCCATGCGTGACTGGGTCACCAATGTTGACTCTACATATTACGTGATTGGTACGGTCGCTGGCCCACACCCATATCCACAATTGGTACGTGATTTCCAGTCGATTATTGGTCGTGAAGCGCGTCGCCAAATTCAAGAGCAGGCAGGTCGTTTACCTGATGCATTAGTAGCTTGTGTAGGCGGTGGTTCTAATGCCATGGGCTTGTTCTATCCATTCTTGAACGATGCCGAAGTGAAAATGTACGGTGTCGAAGCTGCAGGTTTAGGCATTGAAACAGGCAAACACTCTGCACCATTGAATGCAGGACACGTGGGCGTATTACACGGTAACCGTACTTATTTAATGTCGGATGCACAAGGTCAGATCATTGAAACCCACTCTATTTCTGCAGGTCTGGATTATCCAGGTGTAGGACCAGAGCACAGCTTCCTGAAAGATATGCACCGTGTCGATTACGTGCCAATCAATGACCAAGAAGCCTTGCAAGGTTTCCGTGATTTAACCCGCATTGAAGGGATTATTCCTGCTTTAGAAAGCTCGCATGCTATGGCTTATGTGAGCAAGCTTGCACCAACGATGGATAAAGACCAAATCATTATTGCGACTGTTTCAGGTCGTGGTGATAAAGACTTAATGACTGTTGCCCGCATTGATGGCGTGGAAATGGTGGATATGTAAATCGTAAGCTGCTTGAAATAAAGTATGCTACATTTCAATTCAATCGTGCTGAAGCAATTCGGCACGATTTTTTATTTGGAGGATTGAAAAATTCTCGCTACTTTAAACAATCATGCTTAAAAATCATCAACCATAAAAGCCATCAAGCTTAGGATATTTGCGCAGGAGTCGGATATGCCCAGTTTATTTATCGTGATGTTAGGCGGACGTCATGCGCGAGCCAATACCGAAGTGCATGATGTGGTACTTGCGGTAGGTGATTCTTTAGAACAGACCTATCCGCAACTCAAGCAGGCTTGGTTTGCAGAACCGAAAGGTTTGCATATTGACGCATGGGCGCAAATTAATGGTGTTGAGTTTGAAGGTAAATCCTACTATTTAAAATTTACCGATGCGCAGCCGAATCAGGCAGAAAACCGACTGTATTTAATTAATTTAGGTGGATATGATCCGCGTGAGTTTGGCGAGTTACATCGTTATGTACTGGTGGTGGCGCAAAATCCAATGGTGGCAAAACAGCGTGGTAAAGCCTATTTTGCCCAGCACTGGCAAAAACAACATACCGATCGGGTCTTAGAGGTAGATGATTGTATTGCGATAGATCAGGTGCATGGTCGCTATGTGCAATTGGTTGAAGGCTCATTTTCAGGCAATCGTTGGGAAAATACCTATCTGACTTTGAATGCTGATGCTTAAATACCTTCAGAATATTGAGGGGAAGATATCTATTAATTTATATTTTGTATATTTAGTGAACGCTCAAGCCTTAAAATAGTAAAACAATCTATGCTTTTATAGTTTTTTGAACAAAATCATAAGCTGCGGGTTTTTTGTACATGCATTTGTAGGCATAATACGACCAAAGATGAATTGTTTTTAGACAATAGGGAATGTCTTCAATGGATTTAATTCAGGCGAATGGACAACCGCATTATGGACGTTTTAGTGAACTTCCCAAAAAAATTGATTATCAGGCTTATCAATATAAATCACCGTATGGTGAAGTATTGTCGGGTTGGCGTAAACGCTTAAAATATAAAAAGTTTAAATTTTGTAGTATTCAGCACGAACACTATACCATTGGGCTTGCGATTGCCGATATTGCTTGGGCAGGGCACGGTTTTGTCTATATTTATAATCACATGACGGGCGAAGTGCAGGAATGGAATGCGATTAATTTTTTATCGCGTAATACGGTTTTAGATGAGCAACCGTTATTTAATCAAAGTTTTTTTGAAAAATCGCCATTTCAAATTGAAATTCAACATGCCAATGGTGTGCGTTATATCTGCGTGACCAAATATGGTGAAATTAAACTCAGTGCGCGGATATTTTGTGCAGGCACAGACCCGCTAAGTATGTGTAGCCCAACAGGTATTAATGGTTGGACTTACACCCAAAAACTGACCACACTCGGCTGTGAAGGCTATTTTGTTAATAAAACAGGACAAACCATTCAATTCCATGAACGCACCTTTGCTTCTTTAGATGATACCTGCGGTTTTTTACGCCCTGAAACAGCATGGTTTTGGTTGTCGTGCAACTTTTGGGATACCGAAGACCGTCGTGTAGGCTTGAATCTGGCTTCTGGTGTGAATGAAAGTTTTGGCAACGAAAACTGTTTGTGGATTAATGGCGTGCTGTATCCCTTAACAGATGTGTTGTTCCAACCTGAGGATGATGGCTCGTGGAGCATTCGCTCACTGGATCATCGTTTGAATTTAACTGTCAGCACAGGTTGGCGCCGTTATGAAAACCTGAATTTGCGTCTAGTCGGCAGTCAGTTCAGCCAATGGCAAGCTAAAATTAGTGGTACTATTCAACAAGACGATACCGAAATTATTTTGTTAAACGAATACGGCTTGCTTGAACAGCATTATGCCAAGTGGTAGGGCAAGTTTTTAACCAAGATTGTACGTCACCATTTGCAGATCATCATGTGACGTCATCTATCACTCACTTGAATCGCCATTGAGTTTTTACATAAACGGCAAAAAAAGGCGCATTATGCAATTTCACTATGCGTTCAGAATTGGCATGATACTGCGAAATATATCAAGGTGAGTTTCACATGGCACAAGGTCTTTTGGCGGGTAAGCGTTTTTTAATTGCTGGTATTGCAAGTAAATTATCTATCGCATTTGGTATTGCAGAAGCATTGCATCGTGAAGGTGCAGAATTAGCATTTACTTATCCGAATGAAAAACTCAAAAAACGTGTTGATGACTTCGCTGCACAATTTGGCTCAAGCATTGTATTGCCTTGCGATGTAGGCGTAGATGCAGAAATTGAGCAAGCTTTTGCTGACTTGGCAAAGCACTGGGATGGTTTGGATGGTTTGGTTCACTCGATTGGTTTTGCGCCTGCGCATACTTTAGATGGTGACTTTACCGATGTTACAGATCGTGATGGTTTCAAAGTTGCGCATGACATTAGTGCTTATAGCTTTATTGCGATGGCACGTGCTGCAAAACCATTATTACAAGCACGCCAAGGTTGCTTATTGACTTTGACTTATCAAGGTTCTGAGCGTGTGATGCCAAACTACAACGTCATGGGTATGGCGAAAGCATCTTTAGAAGCAGGTGTACGCTACTTGGCTTCAAGCTTGGGTGCTGACGGTATTCGCGTGAATGCAATTTCTGCAGGTCCGATTCGTACGCTTGCCGCATCGGGCATTAAATCATTCCGTAAAATGTTAGACCTGAATGAAAAAGTTGCACCTTTAAAACGTAACGTGACCATTGAAGATGTTGGTAATGCGGCATTATTCCTTTGCTCACCATGGGCGAATGGTATTACTGGTGAAATTCTGTATGTCGATGCAGGTTTTAACACGGTTGGTATGAGCGCAGAATTAATGCTAGATGCTGAATAAGCATTGCATCAAGCAGATAAAACCGAAGTTTAGGCTTCGGTTTTTTTATCGCTGCATTTTAAGTAAGAGGTATTTTGCAGATTGCTGTAATTTTATTTTCTTCTTTGACGCATCTGCTGCTATAAATAGATGGGTTGACAATATTTCAAAATAAAACTGGGTTTTAGGTCTTAAAAATGAATGCGGAACAATTGCAAAAAACGTTACATGCCAGTCAATATGCAGAACAAGTCTTGGCAAATCACGAAAGCCTGTTACAGCAGGATTATGCAATTGACCAATTTCTAAAACCGCTGAGCGCAGACTATATTCATCAATTGGTGATTTCGACTTTACAAGACATTCAAGATGAAACCTTGTGGATGAAAACCCTGCGAATTTTACGCGCGCGTTTAATGTTCCGCTGGATTTGGCAAGATGCCAACCAACTCACCGATGTGGTGACGTTGACGCAGGAACTTTCAGACTTTGCTGATATTTGTGTGCAAGTAGCCAAAGATTTTGCGCGGATTCCGTTGGTCGCCAAGCATGGCGAACCGATGGGGTATAACGGTAAAGTCCAAGACCTGATTGTGGTCGCCATGGGTAAACATGGCGCGCAGGAACTGAATTTATCCAGCGACATCGACCTGATTTTTGCCTTTGATGAACAAGGCGAAACCAATGGACGCAAGTGTATTGAAGTGCAGCAATTCTGCATTTTATGGGGACAAAAACTGATCTATCTATTAGATCATATCACCGCCGATGGTTTTGTTTTCCGCGTCGATATGCGTTTACGCCCGTGGGGCGATGGTTCTGCTTTGGCGATTAGCCATGTCGCACTGGAAAAATATTTAAGCCAGCATGGACGCGAATGGGAACGCTATGCTTGGATTAAGGCACGTATTATCACAGGTGGGCAAGAAGGTTATGAACTGCTGGAAATGACCCGACCTTTCGTATTCCGCAAATATGTCGATTACACCGCCTTTGAAGCCATGCGCGAAATGAAAGCCATGATTGAGCGCGAAGTGCAGCGTCGTAATATTGAAGACAATATTAAATTGGGCGCGGGCGGTATTCGTGAAGTTGAATTTATTGTGCAGGTTTTTCAGCTGATTTACGGTGGTTCAAAACTAGAATTACAAGACCGCCAGTGTTTGGTGAGTTTGCGCCATTTGGGCGAAGCTGAATTGCTAGAGCCACAAGCCGTACTGGATTTGGAAGATGCCTATTTATTCCTGCGTCGAGTAGAACATGCCATTCAAGCCTTGAATGATCAGCAAAGCCAAGCTTTACCGACTGAACCTGAGTTACGCGCACGCATTAGCGATACTTTGGGCTTTGCCGATTGGGACAGCTTTATGCAGACCCTAAATGAAAAGCGTGTCAAAGTCATTTATCAGTTTGAGCATTTAATTAAAGAAAATGAACCCGATTCTTTGCTGGAAAATTACAGTCAGCTAGAAAAACAGCTCGATGCGGTACTAGACGATCAAGCGAAAAATTTAGTGCATGAGTTCTGGTATGGACATGCCATTAAAAAACTCACCGCCAAAGCTTTACAGCGTTTAAAAACCTTTTGGCCACACTTGATTGAAGCAGTGTTGCAGTCAGAAAATCCACAAATGGCATTGATGCGTTTAATGCCACTGGTCGAATCTGTTCTGCGTCGTACCGTGTATTTGGTCATGCTGATTGAAAGCAAGGGGGCACTGCAACGCTTGGTAAAAATGGCCACAGTCAGCCCGTGGATTTGTGAAGAATTGACGCAATATCCTGTGTTGTTGGATGAATTTTTATCTATGGATTTTGAATTGCCAAAACGCAGCGATTTGGAAGATTCTTTGCGCCAACAATTGCTGCGCATTGAACTGGATGAAATTGAAGACCTCATGCGGGTGCTACGTTTATTCAAAAAATCCAACGTATTAACAGTTGCGGCCAGCGATGTACTGGCAGAAAGTCACTTAATGAAAGTGTCAGATGCGTTAACCGATATTGCCGAAGTGACCGCAAATGCAGCCCTACAACTGGCCTATCAGATGATTGTCAAAAAACATGGTTATCCGCTAGACAGTGAAGGACAGCGCTGTGGTTTGGAGCATAACGCTTTTGCCATTATTGGTTATGGCAAAGTAGGTGGCATCGAACTTGGTTACGGCTCAGATTTAGACGTGGTTTTTATTCACAACATGGATGAACAAGCCGATACTGATGGCATTAAACCGATCAGTGGCTTTGAATTTGCTATGCGGGTGGCACGTAAATTTGTATCTTTAATGACCACGCAAACTTTAGATGGTCGAGTTTATGATGTCGATACCCGTTTACGTCCTTCGGGAGATGCGGGTTTATTGGTGACCAGTTTACGGGCCTTTGAGCAATATCAACTGAAAAGTGCGTGGCTGTGGGAGCATCAGGCTTTAGTGCGTGCGCGCAGTATTGCGGGTGAGCAATGTTTACGTGACAAGTTTGAAGTGTTGCGTTGTCAGATTTTAACCCAGCCGCGAGATGAAGCTTATGTCCGCAGTGAAGTGCTGAAAATGCGTCAAAAAATGAAAGATCATTTGGGTTCATCTAAAGAGCAAAAAAAAGATGGAATTTTTCATTTAAAACAGGATGCAGGTGGTATCGTTGATATCGAATTTATGGCACAGTATGCGGTATTAGCCTGGAGTGGGTCGAATCCTGATCTCGCCCATTATTCCGACAACGTAAGAATCCTTGAAGATGCCGCAAAAACAGGTTGCTTATCCAGCGACGATGCGACAGCATTGATTCAAGCTTATCTCCGTGAACGAGCCGAAAGCCACCGCTTAGCCCTTGCAAATCAATCCATGCAAGTCAATGCTGCGGACTGGTACGATACCCGTGAGGTCGTTTGCAAGTTATGGCAAAGATTAATTGATCCGACTGCAATGTCTGCGTTGGATTAAAATGACTATTGTATAAACATTTGGAGTGTGTGCCATGAATTTGGCTGATCGTGATGGTTTTATTTGGCAAGATGGACAATTGGTTGACTGGCGTGATGCAAAAATTCACGTCTTAACACATACCTTACACTACAGTATGGGTGTGTTTGAGGGTGTCCGCGCTTATGAAACGCCAAACGGAACTGCGATTTTCCGTCTTCAGGACCATACTAAGCGTTTGTTAAACTCTGCAAAAATCTATCAAATGAAAGTACCATTTGATCAAGCAGCTTTAGAGCAGGCGCAAATTGATGTGGTACGTGAAAACAAACTTTCATCGTGCTATTTACGTCCATTAATTTGGATTGGTTCTGAAAAACTGGGTATTGCTGCAACCAATAACACCATTCATGCCGCTGTTGCGGCTTGGGGTTGGGGTGCATACTTGGGTGAAGAAGCGATGGCTAAAGGTATTCGCGTTAAAACTTCATCGTTTACGCATCACCATCCAAACGTGACCATGTGTAAAGCTAAAGCTTCTGGTAACTACACTTTGTCTATTCTTGCACACCAAGAAGTAGCGCAAGCAGGCTATGATGAAGCGATGTTGATGGACCCACAAGGTTATGTATGCCAAGGTTCTGGCGAAAACGTATTCTTAATTAAAGATGGCGTTTTACATACACCAGACATCGCAGGCGGTGCTTTAGATGGTATTACGCGTCAAACGGTGATCACCATTGCTAAAGACTTGGGGTATGAAGTAGTTGAACGCCGTATTACGCGTGATGAATTCTACATTGCCGATGAAGCCTTCTTTACAGGTACAGCAGCAGAAGTTACTCCAATTCGTGAATACGATGACCGTGTGATTGGCTGTGGTTCACGTGGCCCAATTACCACTGAAATTCAAAAAACTTTCTTTGACGCAGTTCAAGGCAAGAATGACAAATATGCACATTGGTTGACTTACGTTAAATAAGTCACGCGTGTGTACCTGAGTCAACATGATTGACTCAGGTGTGATGACCCCATTCAGGCAATAGTTTGAATGGGGTTTTATTTTGTCTGCTATTGCGTTATGAGTTAGCTAAACATCTTGCGAGGTTTATCTCTCACGTTACAGATATAGATGAATGATCAACTGTTTCTTCGTTGAGTTGGTGGTGTGCAAATTTGATCTTTTGGATAGATTCAGCCGCCCAAAACATGGCTTTTTCATAGCGAGAGGCAATCCCTGTAATTAGTGAGATTTGATGTTAAAAAACGCTCAATCTGTCGAATGTGATAGGAGATAGTGAATCAAATACGTGAAAAGTGTAGTAAAAATTAGACTAGAAACCGAATTTTGACCATTCTTTCAAAAATAAATCCACTTAAAATGTAACAAAAGTTAAAATAAAAATGTTATTAAAGTTAAATAAAAACAATGTGTTGGTTTAAATGTAAATAAATATATTTTTTTGGGTATCCCTAGAATTGGGATCACAAATTTTGGGGAGTGAGCTGCTCCCTAGTTTTTTGCGATGTCATTTAAAACAGTACTTTAATCTCCTAATTTTATGAAATCCAAGGTTTATTTAATATTGCGTGAAATAGGGCGCATAGATGGTTTCTTGTGAAAAATACCTAAAATGAAGAAGCTTGCTAAGGATTGAGTTTCAATAATTCTAACGATATCTCAAGTGAGTGAATGATTAAAAAATGGTTTTTTATAAGAGTTATGGAGAAATGACATGTCTAAATTTATTAAAACAGCTGCAGCTGTGGTGGTTTTCGGCGCTTTTTCAACGGTAACAATGGCAAGTGGTGGCGGCAATCACGGTCCTAAACCAGACCCTAAGCCAACCCCAGTATGTAACGAAGGGCCGTGCACAGGAAGTATTCCAATTCAAGTTACTGTACCTAAGCGTTGTGAGCTGAAAGTACTAACATCAAGTATCTCATTAAAAGATGGTGCGGAAACTTCAGGTCAATTTATGGTTGGAGCGAATGCAAATTACAATCTACTGGTAAATACCGACAACCGTTTGGGGGATAAATCAACAAAATCTAAAGCAAAATTAGGTGTTGGTAATAATGCACCTGCAGTGGGTCTCACAGTTGAAACCAAGCGTGCGGGTTCACCGTCTATTATTCTGTTAAATGATAAGCAAACCAATATTGCGCCAGGCAGCAATGGTTGGAACACTTACAATGTCTTTGTTAAAAGTGACAGCGTAGGTATTTCTAAACCAGCGGGTACTTATACCGATAATTACAGCATTGAAGTTTCATTCTAATACGTTTGAACTCAATCTGAATGAGTTGGCTTTGCCGATGGGTGGAGTCAACTTTTTAGTCTAAATAAATACAAAATAAGACATTGCTGGGGGAAGCATGAAACGATTATTGAAATATATGCTGATTGCAAGTTGCTTATGTGTAGAAGCTGTTTATGCAAACATGGTGATTTCACCTACACAAATGTATTTGGGCGATAAAGCACGACAACGCAGTGCAACGGTTGTGATGGAAGCCACTGATCTTACCGAACCGAAAAGCTTTGAAATGTTTGCCTATAAATGGTCGCAAAATGCTCAGGGTGAAGATGTACTAGAGCCAGATCAAGACCTTTTAATTAATCCAAAAAACTTTGTTTTACAACCTAATACACAACAAATTATTCGTGTAGGTTTTAGCCGACCACTTTTGAAGGAAGAAATGGCGCAAGAAAAAACTTGGCGCATTGTTTTTAAAGAAATTGCTCCTGTAGTGGAAGAAGACGCCTTACAATTTTTATTCACAATTTCTGTTCCTTTATTTGTGGGTAAGCAAGAAGCCATTCAGGTAACAGCAACTCCGCGTTATCAAAATGATCATTTATTTTTAGAGATAGAAAATCATGCTGCATCGCATGTGCAAATTTCTTCAATCAGTATTTTAAATCAACAAAAACAACCTGTCGCAACTACTCGTGAAATGAAATATTTGTTAAATCAACAAAAGCACAGCTTTGATATGGGGCAAATCAAACTCAGTGATTTGAAAAATTACATACTCAAACTTGAAACAGATAAAAGTGAGCAAGCCATTGAGTTGAAAATGAAGGGCTAAATCATGCATAGAACTCGACTGTTTTTTGCGCTGCAAAGTGTCCTGTGGGGGATACCATTACAAGCCGCTGCTGCTCAGCCTGAAATGGTATTGAATAGTGTTTGGCTGAATGGCGTAGATCGTGTCATTGAAAGTCTGGTGTTGCAACAGGATGGGCAACGCTATATGGAATGTGAGGTCTTGCAACAACTCGGTTTACAGCAAGACCGTTTACAAAAACACAGCGCACAAACTCAGTTTTGTTCTGTAACCACCAATGAAATTCAGTCTGAGCAAGACTTTGCGTTGCAAGCGATTAAATTGACCGTACCTGCCAGCTATTTTATTGATGCACAATTTACCCAAACGCATGCGATTCCCTCAAAAGCGGACTTGGGTGGCTTTTTAAATTATGATGTGCTGTATGCACGTTATGATAATTACAATGAAATAAATGGCTTGGCGGAGCTTGGTGTTTTTAAAGATTACTGGATTTTTAAAAATGCCATGATGTATCGCAAAGAGGTAGAACAAGATCAAGATAAGCTACTGCGTTTGAATACCAGTTTTGAAATAGAGTTTCCATCACGTTATCAGCGTTTAACCTTGGGTGATAACACCAGCGTTTATAATCCATTATTAGATACATTTAGATTTGGCGGTGTATCTTTTGGTTCGAATTTTAGTAGTTATCCAGATTTTATTTATTGGAATGTACCCACCTTAAGAGGCAGTGCTGTACTGCCATCCACAGTCGATTTATACATTAATGGCATCAATTTATATCAACAACAGGTTACGCCTGGCCACTATAGCTTAAATACAGGTGCCAATATTCAGCAGTCGGGTGAGGCACAGGTGGTGGTGGAAGATGTATTGGGAAATCGTACCGTGCAATCTTTTCCAGTGTATGTCACCACGCAATTACTCAAACCTGGGTTAAATGAATATAACTTTTCTGCAGGCAAGCTGCGTTATGACTATGACTACGTATCGGATGATTATCGTGAGTTTTTTGGCAACTTATATTTCAGACGCGGGATTACCGACAGCACGACCTTAGGCACTAATTTAAATTATAGCAAGGATGTGCAAAATGTTGGTTTGTTATGGACACAAGCTATCAACAAATATGCCTTGTTAGATACGCATGCAGCTTCTAGTCACAGTGATTGGGGCGATGGCTATACCTTTGGCGCTTCGCTAAGCCGAAGTGGAAGTAGGATTGCGCTTGGTGCAAGTCATAAATACTACAGTCCTGAATATCGCGGTTTGGGATATAGCAATACGACGCAAACAGTGGAATACGACAATTTAGCTTATGTCAGTATTTTCAATATTCCTTTAATCAATACCTTAAATGTGAACTATCTAGAGCGCCGTTATCATCCCAATGCAAATAATAGTTTTACAGATAGCCAAATGCTTACAGTCGGTTTTTCTCGTATGTTGGGACGTCAAACCTCAATGTCGTTTTCTTATTATAAAGACTTGAAAATGCAGGATAGCGACGGAGCCTATTTAACGCTGAATTATCAATTTGACCAACGCCGCAGTGCGCAGCTTTCACATAATTTTGAAGAACAAACCCAGTTACGTTATGCGCAAAGCAGCCTAACTCAAAATGGTGTGGATTACACGCTTGCTGTGCGCCATCAGCAAGCTGAAGGGGATATTGGTGTAAATGCTTATACCGCCCTGAAAATGCCGATGGGTAATTTATATTTAAGCCACGATGAAAGCGAGCGCTTTAGCTACAGTCAAGCCAATTATCAGGGTGCATTAGTGTGGTTAGACCGTAAATGGGCCATGACCAAATATGTAGACAATGCTTTTGCTTTGGTGAATGTTGGTGATATTCCAAATGTGGAAGTACTGCGTGCGTTAAGGCCTGTTGGTAAAACCAATCAACACGGCTATGCGTTTGTGCATGACATTGTCCCTTACGTCAATTACGACGTGTCTTTTGATCAAGACCAGTTAGATTTGTATGACAGCTTTGAATATTCAAGCCAAAAAGTGATTGGTATGAATCAACGCGGCTATAAAGTGAATTTCCCTGTTCAGCGTACAGGATTGATCATATTGCGTTTACTCACGCCCGATCAGCAGACCTTTGTGCAGGGCAGTGAAGTGTATTTAAGTGATGATGCAACCGAATTTGTACCTGTGGGCAGCGATGGAAAAGTACATTTATATGGTGTGAAAGCAGGCAGTTATACGCTGAAGGTTAAAACCAAAGGTGGAAAAGTTTGCCATAGTTCACTTGAAGTCCCTCAAATTAAAGCAGGCACTGTTCCACAAACCAGACAGTTAGATTTGATTTGTCAGTAAGTATATCAGCAGGATGATTGAGGATGAGAACATGAAAAAATTAGGGATGGTAAAAAAATTAAGTCTAGTGCTGTGTGGATGCTGGATTTGTTTTCCTGCACAGGCTTGCACCATTGGTTCGGTCAGTGAATCTTTATTGCAAATGAGCTCACAATACCGTAGCCAGACTGCAACCAGTTTTAATGTGCGCTGTGATCGAGGTTATAGCATTCAGTTCAGTAGTCGTAATTTACGTGACAAACATGGCAGCAGTTTTGTGAATAATGGCACACACCGTTTACGCACCAGTATGAGTATTATGGGAGCAAAAACAAATCTGTGGAACACGCCCATCGCAGGGCATGTTTCTACGACAGGACATAAATACAGTGTCGCGGTACGCTTGGATGAACAACCGAGTTTGACAACGCCAGCAGGTCGTTATACCGATGAATTGTATATTAATTTACTTTTTTAGAGGGCTTCGATGTGTAGCAGATCAGGTATTCAGCAAACAAGATATTCAGCAGGCAGGTATCCAATATCTGCTTTTTTTATCTATTTAGGGTGAATGACAGCAAACGATTTACATTAAATTTATACATAAAACTATGTGTGCAAAACTAGGTATAGGCGATCATCGAGTTGTTAAAAAAATGACAAATGTGTCACCAAAGCATCATATTACTGCAATGCAGCTGCTCTATGCTAGCAAGCATAAAATAAGAATTGAGCATAAGGCGATGAGCAATGTATTGGCAAAGCAGAGCAGTAATGTATTGGCAAAGCAGAGCAGTAAATTAGAGCGTTACAGCGATGCATTTAAATTTCATTTCAAACAAGATCAAAAACAAAAAAGCAGCCAGCCTACCTCTGAACTCTCAGATATTGTCCGCCCACGTTTAAAAATTGCCCTTGTAACAGAAACTTGGCCACCTGAAATTAATGGTGTGGCACGTTCACTGTTGCAGCTTTGCAAAGGATTGCAGGAACTTGGACACAAAATTTTATTGATTCGCCCTGAACAAAAACAAGCCTGCACTCAATTCCAACCGTATCAAGAATGTCTGGTAAAAGCACAAGCCATTCCTAAATATCATAATTTACAATTTGGCTGGCCGCAGTGGTCTAAACTTTCGCAGGCTTTAGATGAGTTTCAACCTGATGTGGTGCATATCGTCACTGAAGGCCCTTTAGGGCTTGCCAGTTTACATATTGCAAAATCAAAAAATATTCCAGTATCAAGTGGTTTTCACTCCGCATTTCAAGATTTTAGCCGTTTTTTCGATTTGGCATTTTTACTCAAGCCAATTCAGCACTATCTAAAATGGTTTCATAACAATACCTCGCTGACGTGTGTGCCAAGTAGCCATACTGAAAAATCATTGCGTCAGTTTGGTGTGCAAGGGCCTTTGGTGGTGGTTGGGCGTGGTGTCAATGTTGAATATTTTTCACCAGATTTTCGTTCTACCCAACTGCGAGCAAGCTGGGGTGCGAGTGAAAATACGCGGGTGATGTTGTATGTAGGGCGTTTATCACCTGAAAAAGAAGTCAATCTTATTATTAATGCCTATCAGCGTATGCCAAAAAATACCGAACAGCCTGTGAAATTGGTGATTGTTGGAGATGGGCCAGACCGTGAACGTTTAGAAGCCATGAACGCTCAGGGAGATATCATTTTTACAGGTAGTTTAAGTGGCACAGCACTTGCACAAGCCTATGCCAGTGCCGATGTATTTGCTTTCGCCAGTCAGGTCGAAACCTTTGGCAATGTCGTGTTAGAAGCTATGGCCAGTGGCTTGCCTGTCATTGCTTATGACTATGCTTGCGCACGTTTACATCTAAAACCGAATGAAACAGGCTGGTTGAGTCCACTCGGTCAGCCAGAAGATTTGGTCGGTCATATCCACCGACTTCCCGATCTTACAACCCTTAGACAGATGGGCGAACACGCCCGCAAAGCGACTTTAAATATTGGCTGGCAGTATCCAGTCCAACAATTTGAGCAGGCGTTATATCTGGTGGCGAAGGAGCTACACATGCCATCTTAGCTATACGCCAAAGAGGAGAGAACTGATGAAGTTTAAAAATGCAAAAATAAGAATGCGGGATCTCGACTTAAAAGGCTGTTTGTATCTTAACCATTTTTCCCACTCTCAGCGGGTGGCACAATTTTTTAAAGTTATTAGCCGTTTGGGCGATGGTGTGTTCTGGTATGTCATGCTCGCAAGTGCATGGATGATGCAGGGCATTGGTTATAGTTTACAAATTATTTATCTGTTGTTAGGCGGATCTGTCGGCACAGGTATTTATAAATATTTAAAACAAAAAACCGTCCGTCCACGTCCGTATCAGGTACACCAAGTGATCCGTTTGGGTGAACGTCCCTTAGATCATTTTAGCTTCCCATCAGGTCACACTTTGCATGCAGTCATGACCACAACGGTTTTGGGTTATATCCAGCCAGTATTGTTGATGTTGATGTTGCCCTTTACGATTTTGGTGGCCGTTTCCCGTATGATTTTAGGCTTGCACTATCCGAGTGATGTGGCAGTCGGGGCGATGATTGGCGGTTCAGTGGCGAGTGCGATTATTTTGGCTGCACCTTATGTAAATATTGTTTTATAAGTCTGGATAAAACCAAATCGAAAATTCAGTGCAGTAATGGCAGGCAGCCCATGCGAAATTTGTTAAAGTAGTCGCTGTCTTGACTAGAATAGGGAATACACATGGGTTTACGTTGGACCGACAGCATCGACATTGCCATTGAGTTATATGAGGCGCATCCCGATGTCGATCCGCAATGGATTCGTTTTACCGATTTGCACGCTTGGGTCTGTGCTTTGCCAGAGTTTCAAGATGATCCCGAAAAATCGACTGAAGGCATCTTAGAAGCCATTCAAATGGCGTGGATTGACGAAGCACGTTAATCTAGCGGTGTGAAGCAAGATTGATTTGCCGATCAAGGTCCTGCACAATGCGCTTCATATCGAAAAAAGCAATTTTTTTACACATCAAAAGCAGAAAATAGCCCATTATTCGGTATAATGCGGCAAAATTTTCGCGTCAACATTGACTTAAGGAGCCAATCATGGCTATTGAACGTACTTTATCTATCGTAAAACCAGATGCAGTTGCTAAAAACCACATCGGTGACATCTTTGCTCGTTTCGAAAAAGCTGGTCTTAAAATCGTTGCGACTAAAATGAAACACCTTTCTCAAGCTGAAGCTGAAGGCTTCTACGCTGAGCACAAAGAACGTGGTTTCTTTGGTGACCTAGTTGCGTTCATGACTTCTGGTCCAGTCGTTGTTTCAGTTCTTGAAGGTGAAAACGCAGTTCTTGCTCACCGTGAAATTTTAGGTGCAACAAACCCTAAAGAAGCTGCACCTGGTACAATCCGTGCAGATTTCGCTGTAAGCATCGATGAAAACGCTGCTCACGGTTCAGACTCAGTTGCATCTGCAGAGCGTGAAGTAAACTACTTCTTTGCTCAAACTGAAGTTTGCCCACGTACTCGTTAATACGCAGTATTCAAACCAGATAAGTGTTATTATGCTTATCTGGTTTTTTATTCTCCGATTTTTATTTTCTGAATAAACCTTTGCTCACCTCTTGAGCTTCTCCTTTCATCTTTAGACATGGTTTAGGTATACACACATGAGTACAGAAGTCCTCGCTGCATCTGCGACAGATGTTCAGCAAGCATCTGCGTCCGCTCCTGCACAGTCTGCGACTGCAGAGAAAGTGAATCTCCTTGGCATGTCACGTCCACAAATGGAAAAATTCTTTGAAGATTTAGGCGAGAAGAAATTCCGTGCAGGGCAGGTGATGAAATGGATTCACCAGTTTTTTGTTACAGATTTTGCTGAAATGACCAATATTTCAGGCAAGTTACGTGAAAAACTGGAAAAGATTTGTGAAATTAAAGCGCCTGAAGTGGTGCATAAAAATTATTCTAAAGACGGTACTCGTAAGTGGGTATTCCGTGTCGGTGATGGTGAAGGCTCATTGGTCGAAACCGTTCTGATTCCTGCCGAAGACAAAACTGGCTCACGTAAAACCCTGTGTATTTCATCGCAAGTAGGTTGTGCACTGGACTGTTCATTTTGTTCTACGGGTAAACAAGGTTTTCAGCGTGACCTAACCCAAGCCGAAATTATTGGTCAGTTGTGGATGGCAAACTATTCCTATATGGAAGATGTGCCTGTGATTGAACGTGAGCGTTCTGTGACCAACGTGGTGATGATGGGTATGGGCGAACCGTTGTTGAATTACGATGCCGTCTTGAACGCCATGCGCATTATGCTAGATGACTTTGCTTATGGCATGTCTAAGCGTCGTGTGACTTTATCGACTTCGGGTGTTGTACCTAAAATTGACCAATTGGCACAAGATATTGATGTGGCTTTGGCAATTTCTTTGCACGCCACCAATAACGAACTGCGTGATGAACTTGTTCCAATCAATAAAAAATATCCATTGGAACAATTAATCGCAGCTTGTCAGCGTTATATTGGCAAAGATGGCAACGAAAGTGCGCGTAAACACGTGACCATTGAATATGTCATGTTAGATGGTGTAAATGACCATCCTGAACATGCGCAGCAAATGATTAAGCTACTCAAGAACCTGCCAAGCAAGATTAATTTGATTCCATTTAACCCATTTCCGCACGCGCCGTATGGACGTTCAAGCCGAAATCGAATTATTTCTTTCCAAAAAACTTTGTCTGATGCAGGTTTTGTGTGTACGATTCGTCAGACACGTGGTGATGATATTGATGCTGCGTGTGGGCAATTGGTCGGACAAGTGGCAGACCGCACCCGCCGTGCCGAACAGTGGAAAAAGAAAGTTGCAGCGCAAAATGAAATCATACGCTCGCAAGGATAATGACTTGTATAGATAACTAACTTGCATCGAACGAAGACGCAAAGGGGATGTCCATTGAATAAGCCTGTATTTAAAATCGCACAAATTACAACTGTTTGTATTTCGGCAATTTTTGCTGCAGCTTGTCAAACCACAGCTCCAACCTTAGGGCAAAAAGACCCTGAAAAAGCGGTGCAAGTACGTACGCAGTTGGCAGCAGAATACTTAAAAAATGGCGATTTAGACTCAGCCAAACGCGCACTTGATCAAGCTTTGGAAAGCGATTCACGTGATTCCACCGCCAATATGATGATGGGCGTGTTGCTGCAACAAGAAGGCAGCAAGCTGAATTTAGAAAAAGCCGATGCGTATTTTAAGCGTGCCATTGCCGCTGACCCAAAAAATGCACAAGCGCGTAACAACTATGGTACGTATTTATATCAAGTAGAACGCTATAATGATGCGATTGAGCAGCTCAGTATTGCAGGTGCAACACTGGGTTATGATCAACGCTTTAGAGCATTGGAAAATGTAGGTCGTATTTACTTGAAATTAGGCGATATAGAGAATGCCGAAAAGTCATTCAAACAAGCCTTGCAAGCCAATCGCGATTCTTATGTTTCAATGTTAGAGTTGTCGGAAATTTTATATTTAAGACAACAATTTGCACCCGCGCGACAATTGTATGAACAATTTGTACGTGCTGTGGGGCAAAAAAATCAGGGTGCGCGTGCCTTATGGATTGGGATTCGTTTAGCACGTGCCAATGGCGATCAATTGGGAACTCAGGTTTTAGTGAACCAGCTGCGTGCATTATTTCCCAATAGCCAAGAATACCAACGTTATTTGCAATTACAGTACAGTACTGAGGCCGTATGGAAGTAAATCCTAATTCACCGCAACCCACACAGGGGACAACGCCTGTACCCCATGCATTAGGAAATGTTCAACGTCCAGGTGAGTACCTTCGTCAAATTCGCGTCAATCAAAAACGCGAACTGGATGATGTTTCAAAAGATTTGAAAATTCCATTAAAAACGCTGATGGCGCTAGAGCAAGACGAATATACCGCTTTGCCTGAAGCGACCTTTATTAAAGGTTATTATCGTACCTATGCCAAATATTTACAGGTCGATGCTTCAGCCATTATTCAGCGTTTTGATGAAATTTATGCCAACGATACAGGGTTGTTGCCAAATCACGCCTTGAACAATTCACCCATCAAAATTATGGGAAAACTGCCAGGCTCTAACCGCGATCGCAATAAAAAGTGGCTCACACGTATCGCTGTGATTGTGGCGGTATTGCTGTTGTTGTGGGCATTGGTCGCGCTAATTCAAAACTGGATGTCGTCTGGTCAAGAGGGTGCAGAACCTGAAATTGCAGTACTGCAATCCGATGTGCAAATCATTTCTGACAATGCGACAGGCAGCACGCCTGCACTTGCTTCGGGCGATCAGCTGAATTTGCAATTTGCTCGTCCAACTTCAGTGCATATTGTTGACTCTGCTGGCAATGTTTTAGCGACAGGACGTCAAGCCTCTACTTTAAATTTACAAGGCGAAGCCCCATTTCAAATTCGCTTAGATGATGCGACTGCTGTGTCATTAAGTTTGAACAATGAGTCGATTTCATTATCGCCATATACTGTGAACGGAAAAGCAGAATTCCGTTTATCTCGATAATGCAGCAAGGTAGAGCGATATCATGATTGTGAATCCAATTCAACGCCGTCCGACCCGTAAAATTCGTGTGGGTTCTGTCTATGTGGGTGGTGATGCGCCCATCAGCATCCAAAGTATGACCAATACGGAAACCTGTGATGTTGCTGCAACTGTGGCGCAAATTCAGCGTTGTGTAGATGCGGGCGTAGACATCATGCGTGTTTCTGTACCAACCATGGAAGCCGCAGCTGCATTTGGCGAAATTCGTAAGCAAGTATCTGTGCCGTTGGTGGCAGACATTCACTTTGACTATAAAATTGCATTGGCAGTTGCCGATGCGGGTGCAGACTGTTTGCGGATTAACCCGGGTAATATTGGTTCGGAAGCCAAGATTCGTGAAGTGGTGGCTGCTGCCAAACATCATGATATTTCTATGCGAATTGGTGTGAATGCAGGATCGCTGGAAAAAGATATTCAGAAAAAATATGGCGAGCCGACAGGTGCAGCATTGCTGGAATCTGCTATGCGTCATATTGATATTTTAGACCGTTTAGATTTTCAGGAATTTAAAGTTTCAGTCAAAGCATCGAATGTGTTTTTAACCATGGATGCTTATCGTTTGTTATCACAACAAATTGATAATCCATTACATTTAGGCGTAACTGAAGCAGGTATTTACCGTACAGGCACCGTAAAATCTGCAATTGCCTTGGGCGGTCTGCTCATGGAAGGTATTGGCGATACTATGCGTATTTCGCTTGCGGCAGAACCTGAAGATGAAGTCAAAATCGGTTTTGATATTCTAAAATCTTTAGGTTTACGCTCTAACGGGATTAACTTTATTGCCTGCCCAAGCTGTTCACGTCAGGAATTTAACGTCATTTCTGTAATGCAGGCATTGGAGGAGCGTTTAGAAGATATTCGTACTCCAATGGATGTATCGGTCATTGGTTGTAAAGTGAATGGCCCGGGCGAAGCTAAAGAAGCTGATATTGGTGTGGTGGGCGCAAGTCCGCGTTCATTGGTTTATCGTAATGGTGAAAAGAGCCATTTAATTGATACCAATCAACTCGTTGATGAAATCGAAAGCATGGTTCGTCAGCGTGTTACAGAGCTTGAACAAGCTAAATCTAAAGAGATTATTCGTACAAATTTTTCTGAGTAAGTCATGAGTTCAATTGTTGCAATTAAAGGTTTTAATGACATTCTTCCAACGCAAACACTTGCGTGGAGACGTCTAGAGCAACATTTAGCATCTTTAATGGATGCTTATGGTTATCAACAAATTCGTTTGCCAATGGTTGAGCAAACCAATTTGTTTAAGCGTTCAATTGGTGATGCGACCGATATTGTTGAAAAAGAAATGTACACATTCTTAGACAAGGGTAATCCGCCTGAGTCTTTGACTTTGCGTCCTGAAGGAACTGCGGGTTGTGTACGTGCCATGTTAGAGCACAATTTGCTACGTGGTGCGACACCGCGCGTGTGGTATATCGGCCCAATGTTTCGTTATGAAAAACCGCAAAAAGGTCGTTATCGTCAATTCCACCAATTTGGTGTAGAAACTTTTGGCGTTGCAACACCAGATATGGATGCCGAACTTATTTTAATGACTGCGCGTTTATGGAAACGTATGGGCGTTGCCGATAAAGTTCGCTTAGAGTTGAATACGCTGGGTGAGTCGGATGAGCGCGCAGCGTATCGTGCCGCTTTGGTTGAGTTTTTGGAAGCGCACAAAGCCGATTTAGATGAAGATTCACAGCGTCGTTTAGGTACTAACCCACTGCGTATTTTGGACTCGAAAGATGCTAAAACGCAAAGCATCCTAGAAAATGCTCCAAAATTGCATGATTTTATGGGTGAAGATACGCTGAATCACTTTGCCCAATTACAGCAGTATTTAACCGATGCAGGCATTGAGTTTGTGATTAATCAAAAACTGGTACGCGGTTTAGATTATTACAATAAAACCGTTTTTGAATGGACAACCACGCATTTAGGTTCGCAAGGCACAGTTTGTGCAGGCGGGCGCTATGATGGTTTGGTTGGGCAGTTGAAGGGTAAGGCAGATCAGTCCGTACCTGCCGTGGGCTTCGCCATGGGCATTGAGCGTTTATTGTTGTTGCTTGAGCAAGTCGAAGACAATACGCCTGTACGTGATTGTGAAGTATTCTTGTTGGCAGATCCAACAACTCAAGGCAAGGCGTTGGTTTTAGCTGAGCAAATTCGTGACCAATTCGAACAAGCGGGCAGCCAGATTCGCTTAAAAGTTGGTTCACAAGGCTCAATGAAAAGCCAAATGAAAAAAGCCGATCAATCAGGTGCAATCTATGCCTTGATTTTTGGTGAGCGCGAAGCGGAAGCACAGCAATTGGCAGTGAAAACCTTGGCAACTGCTGAGCAAACGACTGTTGCAGTGACCAAAATTGTGCCTTTCATCATTGAAAAATTTTCTTCACAATAAGCCAAATAATATAAGGAAAAGGGTAATCCAATGAGCGCATTGAGTGATGACGAACAACTTGATAGTTTAAAATCGTTTGCGAAAAAATATGGTTCAGCCATGATTAGCGGGATTTTAATTGCGTTGATTGCCTTTTTCGGATGGCAATATTGGCAGAAAAAAACCTTGGCAGAGCAGCAAATGAATACTGCTAAAGTGCAACAACTGATGGATGATGCACGTACAGCAGAAGGCAATCCAGATGCCTTCAGTCAATTGTCTGCAACTGCCGATAAAATTGTGAAAGAAGCCCCTGATTCTGCGCAAGCTATTCAAACTCAATTCTTAATGGCTAAACTCGCTTACGATCAGCAAGATTTTGCTGCCGCAGAAAAAGCCTTAAAGAAAGTTGAAAACTCTAAAGTAAAAGACCAAGGCTTAGTGCAATTGGTTAAGTTGCGTTTGGCTTATGCACAGTTGGCGCAAAAGAAATACGATGAAGCTATTCAAAGTTTGGCCGCGGTGACTGATCCTGCATTTAAAGCGACTGCAGATGAAGCGCGTGGCGATGTTTATGTCGCGAAAAATGACCGTGAAAATGCCCAAAAAGCGTATCAAAGTGCATGGGATACTTTGGTGGAACGTAAACAAGAACGTCAAATTTTACAAATAAAACTCGAAAGTGTTGGTGTTTTGGTGGATGATCCTGAAATTGAACGCCCAGTATTAGACACACAAGTGGATGAGAGCTAATGAATAGAAAGTATAAAATACCGTTTGCACTGACCGTTTTAACCCTTGCTTTGGCGGGGTGTTCCACCAATAAAATTAAAGTTGCAGAAGTTAAGCCAAATCCACTGCCAAAACTTGAGCAAGCTCAAAGTCTAGTTCCTGTATTTTCACAAAGCGTTGCATCGACTACAGCAGCCGATCCATTGCGCCTGCAATTAGATGCCGAAAACGGGGTAATTTATACTGTTGATCCTAAAGGTGAGATGGCTGCCTATCAAGGCAAACAACGTCTTTGGCAAAAACAAGTGTCTAAGCAAGGCTTAACGGCAGGTGTCAATGCTGCTGAAGGCATTGTGGTTGCAGGAAATGCCAAAGGTCAATTGTTTGCTTTAGATCAGCAAACAGGTGAGCAAAAGTGGGTTGCACAGTTAACAGGTGCAATTCTTGCGCCATCGTTAATTCAGGCGGGTCGTGTGGTGACTGTAAGTAATGACGGCACGGTATATGCACACAATGCCGAAACAGGTCAGTTGGTGTGGACTTACAACTTGCCAAACGTGCAATTTAGTTTGCGTGGTATGGCTGCACCTGTGGCGCTCGATTCACGTACTGTACTGATTGCTTCTGCAAATGCCTATGTCTATGCACTGGATATTGTTACAGGCGTACCACGTATGCAGCGCCGCGTTGCCATTAGTGAAGGCCGTTCAGACATTCAACGCTTAAATGACATTGATGGCGACCCAGTGGTTGCTGGTCAATTCTTGGTGACCACAAGCTACCAAGGTCAGGTCACCGTATTGGACTTGGCTTCACAACAAGTGATTTGGAGTGAAGATGCAAGCAGTACCAAACGTCCAGAAGTTGCGGGGAATGGTGTATTTGTCAGCACTGCAGATGGTAAAATTGCAGCTTACGAAATCACATCAGGACAAGCACTTTGGGAAAATGACAGTTTGCTCAACCGTCGTTTATCTAATCCTGTGTTGTTTGGACAATATTTAGTGGTCGGTGATTTAGATGGTGTTTTACACCTCATTGATCCAAGCTCAGGGCAACTGGTTGGACGTTCAAAAACCAATGGCGAAGTCCGTTCATTGCGTGTAATTGACAATCAACTCTATGTCGCAACGCAAAAGGGCGCATTAAGCGTTTGGCAGAACCGCTAATTTTGTTCTGACTTTTATGCTAAAATAGTTGTCCGTATTTTTACGCGGGGTAATTGAATCATCAATGCCCCGTGTTTTTATTTAATAGAGTGGTCGATGTTCTCTCTGTCGTTTGCGTGGTCGCAACGCTGAACCCAACATCCATACTCTGTTCTTTCTTCCACAGTTTCGGATGTACAGACCATTGAAACTGACTGATCTTGAATAAAGGTTAATCTATGAAACCCGTAATTGCGCTCATTGGTCGTCCGAACGTCGGAAAATCAACGCTGTTTAACCAGATTACCAAGAGCCGTGATGCACTTGTTGCTGACTTTGCAGGTCTGACACGTGACCGCAAATATGGTGATGCAACCTATCAAAATAAATCTTTCATTGTGGTCGATACTGGCGGTATTGGCGAAAGTGAAGGTGGCATCGACTCTTACATGGCTGAACAATCTAAAACAGCCATCCATGAAGCCGATATGATCATTTTTGTGGTCGATGCACGTGCAGGCTTGTTGGCATCGGATGAGCAAATTGCGCGTGAATTGCGTACTTTGGGCAAAAAAGTATTCTTGGTGGCGAACAAAGTAGATGGCGTACATGCCGAAGCCGCTTTGGTTGAGTTCTTTAAACTGGGTATGGGCGAGCCATTGCAAGTGGCTGCCAGCCATGGTCGAGGCGTTCAGCAAATGCTGGAAGACGTTTTGGCAGATGTTCCTGAAGATGAAAACCCAGATGCACATGATCAAGACACAGGTTTGCGTTTAGCCATTATTGGACGTCCAAACGTGGGTAAATCGACACTGGTTAACCGTTTATTGGGTGAAGAACGTGTAGTGGCATACGATCAGCCAGGTACGACACGTGACTCAGTCTATATTCCGTTTGAGCGCAACGAACGTAAATACACCTTGATTGATACTGCAGGTGTGCGTCGTAAAGGTAAGGTCGATGAAATGATCGAGAAATTCTCGATTGTGAAAACCTTGCAAGCCATGAAAGATGCACACGTGGTGGTGATTGTGGTCGATGCACGTGATGGTATTGTCGAGCAAGATTTGCACTTAATTGGTTACGCACTTGAAGCAGGGCGTGCCATGGTGATTGCGATTAACAAATGGGACAATATGTCCGAATATGATCGCAAACAATGTAAGTTAGATGTTGAGCGTCGTTTTGACTTTATTCCATGGGCAAAAATCCACCTGATTTCTGCCTTGCATGGTACAGGCGTGGGTGACTTATATCCATCTATCCACCGTGCGTATGAGTCATCGCACTTAAAAGTGTCACCTGCCAAATTGACGCAAATTTTGAATGACGCAACAGATGCACACCATCCACCTAAAGTGCAAGGTCGCGCTATTAAAATGCGTTATGCACACATGGGTGGACAGAACCCGCCAACCATCGTGATTCATGGTAATAAGGTCGATAAAACTCCTGCAGATTACCGTCGTTATTTAGAAAACGTGTTCCGTAAAGTCTATAAGCTAGAAGGTACACCTGTAAAAATTGAATTTAAAACCTCTGAAAACCCATTTGAAGGGCGTAAGTCACAAGTGGATGAGCGTACTGCGGCACGTCGTCGTCGTTATGTGCAGAAGTTTAAGAAAGCCGAGAAGAAGTTTAAGCGA
The DNA here is from genome assembly GCF_013418795.1 of Acinetobacter sp. YH12120. Classification (NCBI taxonomy): domain Bacteria; kingdom Pseudomonadati; phylum Pseudomonadota; class Gammaproteobacteria; order Moraxellales; family Moraxellaceae; genus Acinetobacter; species Acinetobacter sp. YH12120. Next base: position 32,966 of record NZ_VPBI01000011.1, read on the forward strand.
GGCTAAGGCTTAAATTTTGACGCGTTTGATTAAAAAATCCCGAATGTGAATTCGGGATTTTTTTATTACAGTTTGAGCAAAATTGCCTAGAGATCAGCTTTGTGAATATTTTACTGAAGTTGTTAGGTCAATTCTTAATATTGTTAAAATGCACATTTTTTCGCTTTTTGATAAATTTGGATGTTATCCAGATTATTACGTGCAATTTCCAAAGACTGTTGGCTTGCACTTAAATCTTGTTGTGCATTTTGACCCGAAAAAGCATTTGCAATTTGGCTTGCTTTAGACACTGTTTCAGATTGACCTGAGAAAGCAGAAAGGGCTGAACCTGCAATGCCAGCCCATTTGCTTACAGGGTTGTTGGCTTGAGCATTGGCTTGGCTGCTGCTGATCTCTGCTTGCGCCAAAGTGCGTTGTGCTGCTTTGGCTTCAACTGCTAAATCTGTGCAGTCTAAAGTTTTTAAATAGCTGGTGCTATAAACCTGATTTTGCTGAAGGTTGCCATAATAAGCTTTATCGGCTTGCTTAACTGCATTCGCAGCAGCTAGACGGCTTTGATTCATTTGAGCTTCGGCTTGATTGACTGCAGCCGCATTTTTAGCACCTAATACTGCTGTTGCTGCTTCAATCCAGTTGGCTTGAGCTGCTAAAGGTAAACAAAGAATCCCGCAGCTAAGAAACAATTTTTTTAAAGTCATTATTTATCCCTCTCATTTATATAAGATTGTGATTCTAATAAAAATAAAAGCAAAAAAGGTGATTTGTTATACTTTTGTATCAAATTAATTGTTTGATTGTAAATAATTTTTTAATTTCAAGTATTGATTGTTTAATCATTCTAATGAATCTAGCGCCTGTGATGAAAAAAGGCGCTAGAAGTATTGCTGTTGAAGTTTTATATATTTATTTAATGACGCTTCGCCAACAAGCTATTTGACAGACGATTTAACCATTGTGGGCTAATACTCGAAAGTTGCATCAGGGTTTTGGCTTTTAAACCGACCGCACGATGCGTATTGGTCAGAATCGAATCTTTAACTGTCGCTTGTTGATACACCACCTGTGCAACATCTTCTGTTGATAAATGCACGCCCATGTTCTGAATGGTGGCTGCATCCATATCTTTAACCATTGCAGTTTGTACAAATAGCGGCATGACATCTAAGACCCGAATACCATATTTTTGCCACTCTATATCTAAACCTTCTGTAATGCCACGCACTGCAAACTTGGAAGCAGAATAAGAAATTAAATCGGCTTGTCCATAAATCGCAGATGCAGAAGATAGGTTAATCACCCGTGCAAAATTCGCTTGTTTTAAATAAGGCAAAGCCGCATGACAGCCGTTCAACACACCATTCACATTCACCGCCATAATCCGATGATGCGCTTCTATGGGCGTGTCTTCAAATGCACCTGAGTAGAGAATTCCTGCATTATTCACCAAAATATTCAATTCACCTGCCCATTGGCAAAAATCGGATAATGCAGCTTGCCAACTGGCATAGTCTGCTACATCAAGCAAACCTGCATGCGCACGCTCACCCAATTGTTCTGCCAATTGCTGTGCTTGTGTGAGATGAATATCATAAATACCGACACGGTAACCTTGCCGATAAAACAATTGTGCGATTGCCGCACCAATGCCTTGTGCAGCGCCACTAATCAAGATACTGTGCATTTGAACTTGCTCCCTGATGTTATTTTTGTTGTGCATATCGTCCTTGCCGTCTGAGCATAACAAAAAAATGGTGCATTCGTGCAATAAATTGAAATAAGGAACAACCCATGCAGCAATTGCTTTCAATCATGCAACAGTTACGTCAACAATGCCCGTGGGATCAAAAACAAACCCCAGAAAGTTTGACTCAATACGCAATTGAAGAAGCTTATGAAGTTGAAGCAGCAGTGCGTTCAGGCAAGGTGGATGATGTACGTGATGAACTGGGTGATTTGTTGTTGCAAGTGGTGTTTCAGGCACAAATGTATAGCGAACAAGGCGCATTTGATTTTCAGGATGTGGTGCAAGCCATTTGCGATAAATTGATTCGTCGGCATCCACATGTTTTTCAGGCAGAACAGTTTGCGCAGCTCAGCGCAGAAGATGTCGCTGCTTTATGGAAAACCATCAAACAACAAGAAAAACAGGGTAAAGCAAAGTCACGTTTAGATGAGGTGAAACATGCACCCGCCTTGGTGCAAGCACAACAAATTCAACAACATGCGGCACAATTGGGCTTTGACTTTCATACCGTGCAAGATGCGTATGGCAAGTTAGAAGAAGAATTGCAAGAATTACAACAGGCGATTCAACAGCAACAATCCGATGAAATACAGGATGAGTTAGGGGATTGTTTGTTTTCTTTAATCAATGTTGGGCGTAAACTTGGCGTGTCCAGTGAGTTGGCATTATTGGGCACAATTCATAAATTTAGAACACGCTTTGCTTACATTGAAGATCAGGCCGAATTACAACAAAAAACAATAGAAGATATGACTTTAGAAGAAATGGATCAACTTTGGGAGCAGGCAAAACAACAATTAAAATGACAGGTTTTGCGGCAACATGAATATATCGCAGCAATTAAAAGTTTCTTTTCGCTTTTTTTCTTTCGGATGGCAGTACTGGCTTGCATTGCTGTTATGCAGTATCAGTGTATGGACTACAGCACAAAATGTGCAATCTAAGCCTGCGCAGGTGGGTGGGCACAGCTATGATCAAAACTATTTAAAATGGAAAGCGCAGCAAGCCGCGCAAGATCAGCGTTTAAGTGCGGCTCAAACCACATCATCAAGCGCAGAACATTATTTAGCACGTCCTACTCAGCAGAGTGCGCATACAAATCAAGTGCGTTTAAATAGCGCTTCACTAGAACAATTGCAGCAATTGTCTGGGGTGGGCATGAAAAAAGCACAAGCGATTGTGGAATATCGAAAACAAAATGGAAAATTCCAAAGTATTGAAGAACTTCAGCAAGTCAAAGGGATTGGGTCTGCCTTATTTGCCAAGAATAAACACAAGTTGGCATTGTAGCTGCAAGCAGAATTTTAGCACTGCACATTGCAAAATTAGCATGTGAATCAAATTGCCCTTTGATTGTGTTAGAGATATGATTAGCGACATCTTATCTGTTTTACGTTCAGACGTAGGAGACAGCGTCTTTTGCAAACTTTGCGCGCGTCAAAATGTGGTTTATCTACCGCTCAATTACCTTCTTCCATTTTAGATGTTCTAGATGCTTTAACCAAAGCAGGCTATGAAGCTTATATCGTCGGTGGTGGAGTTCGTGACTTAATGTTAGGGCTAAATCCGAAGGATTTTGATGCCGTAACCAATGCCACACCCTCACAAGTGAAAGAAGTTTTCGGACGACGTTGCCGAATTATTGGACGACGTTTTGAGCTGGCGCATGTCTATGCAGGGCGTGAACTAATTGAAGTGGCCACTTTCCGTGCGCCACCGAAAAAAGCTGTGACTTCTGCGGCGGGGATGATTCTGCGCGATAATAACTGGGGCACAATCGAGCAAGATTTTGCCCGTCGTGACTTTTCAATCAATGCGTTGTATTACCAGCCACGCAAAGGCATCGTGTTAGATTTTTGCAATGCCGTAGATGATATAAAGCACAGAAACTTGCGTTTATTGGGCGATCCAACTTTACGTTTTGAAGAAGACCCAGTGCGTATGCTGCGTACTTTGCGTTTTGCTGCCAAATTAAATTTCAATATTGATCCAAAAATTCTTAAAATTTTTACGCCTGAAATGACGCAGTTATTGCGTGATGTATCGCCACACCGTTTATATGATGAGTCGCAAAAACTCTTTACGATGGGACATTTAAATAAAGTCCTGCCGATGTTGATTGAGTTTGGTATTTGGCGTCAGTTATTTGCCGACATCAAGCCAGACATCAACTCATTTATTGAACGTGCAGCAAAAAATACCGATCAACGGATTGCGATTGGTAAAACCATCAACCCTGCATTTTTCTATGCGGTGCTGTTGTGGCAACCGTTTTTAGAGCGTTGTGACTTTTATCTTTCTAAAGGTGTGGTGGCAGCCGAAGCGCGAGCCCAAGCAGGTTTAGATGTACTGAAACGTCAGGCGACACGTACCATTATTCCTCGTTTTGCTGAAACTTTTATTCGTGAAGTTTGGGAAATGCAAACCCGTTTATTGCAACCGAAACCACAGCAAATTGAAGCATTGTCTGGGCATGCGCGTTTCCGTGCAGGTTTTGACTTTTTATTACTGCGTGAAAAAGCAGGCGATAGCTCGACTTTAGGAATGGGTCAGTGGTGGGATGCCTACCAGCTTATGAGCACCGATGAAAAAGAACGTGCGATTGCCCAATATAACCGATTACGTGCCAAGAGCCGCCGTAAAACAGCGCAAGAACCTGTTGATGTGGCACCAGCAACACATGCTGCCGATATGCAGATTGAACCCTTGGTGAATGAGCCTGAGCCTCGTAGTCGACGTGCGCGTAAAGCCAAACAGTATGAAGAAAATCGGGCGCAATTGACTGCTACAGCAAACGGTTCAGGTATTGGTGCAGATCATCCGATTTTAAAACGTAAACGTGTGCAACGTGATTTAAGCCAAGTGATTTTTGGGCCAACACAATGAGCAACATCACCTATATTGGTTTAGGCAGTAATTTGGGCGATTCGCGTCAAATTTTGACTGAAGCGGTGCAAAAACTGGCAACTTTGGGGCAAGTGCAGACTTCTAAACTGTATCAAAGCCCACCAATGGGGCCACAAGATCAGCCTAATTATTTGAATGCTGTGGTACGTTTAGATACCGAACTTGAAGCCTTGGCATTGTTAGATGAATTACAGCGTTTTGAACAAGAGTCGGGTCGGGTGCGTTTACGTCATTGGGGTGAGCGTACGCTAGATTTAGACTTGTTGATTTATGCTGATGCCAACATTCAAAATGAACGTCTGACTGTACCGCATGTGGGGGTGTTAGAACGTGATTTTGTCGTCATCCCGTTGTTAGATTTGGATGCTAACTTAAGCGTTAAGGGACAATTATTAAAACACTCGCCATTGCTTGAACATCCGAGCTTAACTGTTGTAGATGCCAGCAATTGGGCAGGGCTATAAAGTTTTAAATTAAGCATGCGTGATGCTTTTTCCATAGAGGAATATTTTCATGATTAGTTTAAGTGACCTAAGAAAATTTAAAGCGGAAGGTCGAAAATTCTCCTGCCTGACTTGCTATGATGCAAGCATGGCGAAAGCAATGGAAATTGCTGAAATTGATACGATTTTAATTGGCGATTCTTTGGGGATGTCCATTCAGGGGCGTGACTCAACCTTGCCTGTCAGCGTGGCGGATATGGCTTATCATACTGCGGCGGTGCGTCGTGGTAATCAACATGCTTTTATTTTGACTGACTTGCCATTTATGAGTTATGCCACCTTAAATGATGCATTGCAAAGCTCGAAAGAGGTGATGCAAGCGGGTGCACAAATGGTCAAAATGGAAGGTGGTGCATGGCTCAGCGAAACCGTTGCAACACTGACCCGTAATGGTATTCCTGTCTGTGTACATTTAGGTTTAACGCCACAATCGGTGCATGTATTTGGCGGTTATAAATTACAGGCACGTACCCGCGAAGCTGCAGATAAACTGATTGCTGACTGTAAAGCTGTGGTAGAAGCAGGCGCGGCGATTCTGTTACTAGAATGTGTGCCAGCACAGCTAGGTCAAGAAATTTCTGCCTTGTTCCCTGAAATTCCAGTGATTGGGATTGGTGCAGGTGCAGACACTGACGGTCAGGTACTAGTGGTGCAAGACATGCTGGGGCTGACTTTTGGTCGTGTCGCAAAATTTGTACGTAACTTTATGAAAGAACAAGCGGGTGAAACTGCCATTTTGGATGCATTTAAAGACTATCATGCTGCAGTTCAAGATGGTTCTTTCCCTGCACGTGAACAAACTTTCCAAGTCGAGTTGTAATATGAAAACTGAAACCACAATTCAAGGCTTAGCGGCTTCATTACAGCCTGCACGCGCTGCGCGTAAAACCATTGGTTTTGTTCCGACTATGGGCAATTTGCACGAAGGGCATTTGACCTTGGTGCGCGAAGCGAAAAAAATATGTGATGTGGTGGTGGTCAGTATTTTTGTCAATCCAATTCAATTTGGCCCTAATGAAGACTTTGACAGTTATCCGCGAACTTTAGACCAAGACAGTCAATTGTTGGCAGAAGTCGGTTGTGACATTATTTTTGCGCCTTCAGTTGAGCAAATGTATGGCAGCAAACCACGTTTGACCAATATTTCAGTGAGCGAGATTACGGCAGACTTATGTGGCTTGCAGCGTCCTGGACACTTTGATGGTGTTGCGGTGGTCGTGACCAAGTTATTCAATATGGTACAGCCAAACTATGCTTTCTTTGGTGAAAAAGACTATCAACAACTGGCAGTCATTCGTCAGTTTGTACGTGACTTGAATATTCCGCTAGAAGTGATTGGTGTGCCAATTGTACGTGCAGCAGATGGTTTGGCACTTAGTTCACGCAATGGGTATTTGAGCGCTGAACAGCGTCAAATTGCACCGACAATCTATCAAAGTTTAAAGGCTGCTGCACAAGCATTACAGCAAGGTGAAACTTTGTCACAAGTGTTAGCGAATATTAAAGCAACATTGACAGCAGCAGGCTTTGTTGTGGACTATGTAGAGGCGCGTACAACAGAATTGCAGAAAATTGAAGCATTTAGTGAAGATCTGGTGTTGTTCGTTGCAGCAAAATTGGGCAATACACGTTTAATTGATAATTTGCAGGTCAAACATTCTGCATAGCTGGCAATAGAAGGGTTGCATGCCATGAAACGTATTTTGATCGTGACAGGTCAATCGGGTTCAGGAAAATCTTCGGCATTACAAGTGTTGGAAGATTTGGGTTATTACTGTATTGATAATTTACCTTTGGCATTGCTCCCCGAAATTGTGGATAAACTGGATCAGGAAAATAACTTGGAGCAGTTGGCATTGGGGGTAGATGTACGCAGCACCCGTGCCGACTTGCAAGAGTTTGATTTGGTATTTGAGCAACTGCAAAAGCATGGTTCAGTCGATATTATTTATCTGACCACGCAAGATCAGGAATTGATTGCCCGTTTTAGCGCATCACGCCGTCCGCATCCACTCTCTAGCCGTTTTAAAAGCTTGAATGAATGTATTCAAGAAGAAAAAAACTTGTTGATGCCGATTCAGTTCCGCTCTACGGTTCATATTGATACCACTGACAAAAGCGTGCATGATTTAAAACATGTGTTGTTGTCTAAGCTTGGGCAAACTGACAAATTGATTGTAATTTTACAATCCTTTGGCTATAAGCACGGAATCCCCTTAGATGCCGATTATGTGTTTGATGTGCGTCATTTGCCCAATCCACATTGGGATTTGGAGCTCAGGAAATATTCAGGCTTAGATGCCCCTGTGCAGGAATTTTTGCAACAAAGTTCACAAACGCATGAAATGTTTCACGACATCCACCAGTTTTTAGAAAAATGGTTGCCAGCCTTTGCCGAAGGGCATCGTCACTACATCACCATTTCAATTGGCTGTACGGGTGGGCAACACCGTTCCGTTTATATCGTAGATAGACTAAAAAAAGCACTTGAGGCAAAATGGTCTATTCAAGTCTTACACCGAGAAATGAAGCACTGGTCATGATCGACACAACTGTTGACGTAATTAATAAACTAGGTTTACATGCACGGGCATCTGGGAAACTGATTGAAGTGACCACCAAATTCCGTTCGTCAATCCAAATTGGTAAAGGCGACAAATTGGTTGATGCCAAAAATATTATGTCCTTGCTCATGTTAGGTGCAGGCAAGGGAACTACTTTACGCTTGGTGATTGATGGTGCAGATGAAGAAAAAGCTTTATCTGATATTCAAGCACTGTTTGCAGCAAAATTTTACGAGGCAGATTAATCGTGGCACGTCGACCGCAACGTTTTACCGAAGATGACTTTGAATCTTTAGAAGGGCGTGCAAGTAAAACCGAACAGAAAAAAGCCGTACAACGTATGGCCGCGCTTGGCGAACAATTGGCGCAGTTAAGTACTAAACAAATTCAAAAACTTCCAGTAGAAGAGCGTTTAATTGATGCTTTACTGGAATTGCAAAGTATTACTTCACATGAAGCACGTCGTCGTCAGTGTCAGCGTATTGGTAAATTGTTGCGTAATGAAGATGAAAGCGTAATTTTGTCTTATTTGACGCCGCAGCAAGGTGCGAAAAAAACCGCACAGTTACAGCGTTGGGTAGAGCGAATTATTAAAGACGGCGACCCTGTGATTAATGATTTTAGTAAAACCTATAAAGCAGCTGAGCGTCATACGCTGCGTCAGCATGTGTTGCGTATCCACCGTGATATGAAACAGGAAGTGTCTGCGGAAGAACTTGAAGCATCTAAGCTCAAGTTGTTTAACTATGTGCAGCAAGTGGCTTTGCTGTCAGAAAACTAAGCTATCAGAGAACCAAGTGATCAAACGCGAGCTTGTCTGATTGCAATAAAAAACGACTCATAACGAGTCGTTTTTTATTGTCTTTTATGTGTAAGGATTTTCAAATTTTAGCCGAACTCACCGACTGAACGCTCTTTGGCCCATTCACGCAGTACAAATTTTTGTAATTTACCTGTCGATGTTTTTGGAATTTCAGTAATCACCACATCCTTTGGTACTTTAAAACGCGCCAAATGTTGACTGCAATAGGCAATAATTTCTTCAGGGCTGACCTGCTTGCCTTCTTTCAGTTCAATAAAGGCACACGGGACTTCCTGCCAACGTGGATCTGGTTTTGCCACCACTGCGGCTGTCAAAACTGCAGGATGTTGATACAGCACCTCCTCCACTTCGAGTGACGAAATATTTTCACCCCCTGAAATAATCACATCTTTAGAACGGTCAGTAATTTTGGCGTAGCCATCGGGTTGGCAGACGGCTAAATCACCTGTATGAAACCAACCGCCTGCAAATGCTTCTGCGGTAGCTTTTGGGTTTTTCAAATAGCCTTTCATCACGATATTGCCACGGAACATAATTTCGCCCATGGTTTTGCCGTCTTTTGGTACAGGTTGCATGGTTTCTGGGTCTAAAACTTTCATGCCATCTTGCAGCGGATAAGGCACGCCTTGACGCGAATGTAATTGTGCTTGTTCTTGAATGGATAGGTCGCTCCAGCCTGCTTGAGAAGCACACAGCGCAGATGGGCCATAGGTTTCAGTTAAGCCATAAACGTGAGTTACGTTAATGCCAATATTGCGCATACCTTCAATAATTGCTGCTGGCGGTGCAGCACCCGCAACCATCACTTCAACACGGTGATCAAACTGGGTCTTTTTCTCCTCAGGGGTGTTGATGAGCATCGACAAGACAATTGGCGCACCGCAGAAATAATCGACTTTGTGCTCTGCAATTAATTTAAAAATCAGTTCAGGGTCGACTTTACGTAAGCAGATATTGGTGCCACCGTTGGCTGCCATCGTCCATGCAAAGCACCAGCCATTACAGTGGAATAGGGGCAGTGTCCATAGGTAGGTTGCACGTGGGGTCATCCCGCAGGCAATAATATTACTGGCTGCATTAATGTAGGCACCGCGATGATGATAGACCACGCCTTTCGGGTTGCCTGTCGTGCCAGACGTATAGTTCAGGCTAATTGCATCCCATTCATCTTGTGGCAAATGCCATTCAAAATTTGGGTCACCTTCAGCCAGCCAAGTTTCGTATTCAATCTGTCCGATGCTAAGGGCATTGGCAGCATGCTCATATTCTGCATCGTTGACATCAATCACGTAAATTTCATGATTGACCATCGCTAAGGCTTCTTGTGCCAAAGCCGCAAATTCAGGGTCAACCAAAAGCACTTTGGATTCTGCATGATCGAGCATAAACGCCAGTGTTTTGGCATCTAAACGAGTGTTTAGTGTGTTCAGCACTGCACCCGCCATTGGCACAGCAAAGTGTGCTTCTAGCATGGCAGGAACATTCGGAAGCAGCACCGAAACAGTGTCATTTTTGCTGATGCCTAAATTTTGAAGTTGATGTGCAAATTGGCAGCAGCGCAAATAAGTTTCGCGCCAGGTAATTTGACGTGAACCGTGAATAATCGCGTTTTGGTGCGGGTAAATATAAGCTGCCCGTTCTAAGTAACGTAACGGGGACAAGGCGACAAAGTTCGCAGGGGTACGCGGTAATTCATCGTATGCGCTGACCATTGTTATTCTCCATAATATGTGTCGTTATTTTATCCAACTTAAAAAGATAGGGATTTTATGACAGCTTTGCAGTTATGCTTTAGTCGAAAATCTGTTGTTTTTGTTTTGAATCGCTTGTAAGTAAATTTAAAAAATAGTTTAAGTAAAATTTAGCAGCTATTTTTTATTCAATAAAAATAGTAGCTTATTGGAAAATATTAACTTATTCTGTCATTTGGCTTTTATAGAGTGATGGGCTGAGACCTGTCCAACGCTTAAATGCACGTCGAAATTCGCGTAATTCACTAAAGCCAAGTTGTTGGCTAATTTCAGTCATGCTCAAAGGCTGTTGTAGCAGTTGTTTGGCTTTATTTTCCAAAACATGTTGGCGCAGGTTTTGGAAGTTGCAGCCTTCGGCAAGTAATTGTCTGCGTAAATGTCTTTCGCTCATTTGAAAATGTTGTGCCGCTTGGTGCATATCAAAGTGCTGAGGTAAATGCTGTTCGATTAGATAACTCAACACGTGTGCATATTGCTGTTGATTAATCGCCTGCATATCCTGATACGCTTGTTGGCAGACACGCAGGGCGGTGCTGTAATTGGCGGCACTAGAGGTTTTAATTTGGCGTCCTAAAATCTCTGGTCGGAACACCAAAGCATTCATGTATGATGAAAAGTGCAGAGGACATTGATAATGCACCTGATAAGCCTCTAAATAGTCGGGTTGGGCAAAACTAAAATGCACTTCGACCAAATCTTGATGATTGCCAAGCATGACGTCTAAGCAGCTAACAATACTGGAGAGGACTTCATCGCAAAAAAAGCGCAGTAAGTTCCCCGTGGGATAACGCTCTTTCATCACCAGTGTAGGAGAGGTCGAGGAAAAATCGTACTCCAAATCCATCACACTGCCTGAAATGGGATGGTACTGCAGTCCTGTCTGTAAGGCTTCTACAACATTTTGACTGGACACCATGGCAAAACCGAGCATGCCCATGGAAATCAGCCCCTTGTCACGTCCAATTTCTAAGCCTAAATGTGCACATTGAGTGTCTTGCAGGGCGCGTGTCACCACTTTGCAAATATCTTGAAATGAAACAAAACCATTGCCTTGGACGATTTGATCAAGATCTTGAGAAATTCCCTGAAACCATGGTTGATAGGGGATCTGTTGTTCTTTGGCGTAATGAATCAGACCTGACAATAAGGCAGGCGGCACGTGCTGCAGCAAGTAGTTTGAAGTTGCTGACATAAGTCCGATTATCCCCCCATGCCATTGTCGCTTTAACCCTTATTTGCCGTGATGCAATTTTGTTTAATGGCGTTGATCAGCGTCATGACTGATTGTATAGATGAAAAGGAATACGATTGCAATGTATTTGGTGGGTTGGGATAAACAGGAAATTCATATTCAGCCAAAAGGGCTTGCCATGTTTGGTTATGGCAACTGGAAACATCGTGCCTATGAACAACGAACAGCTTTATTTGCCCGCAGTATTTGTATTCAAATCTTAGACAATGACTTATTAATTTTTTGCTGTCTGGATATGGGGTGTGTGACCTATGCCATGCGTCATTTAGCGATACAGCGTTTACAGCGTAAACTGGGGGAGCGTTTTCAGCCGCAGCGTTTGGTATTGATGGCAACGCATACTCATTCTGCACCTGGCGGTTGTGCACATGAAGCGTTGTACAATATGCCCACACCTGGTTTTGTGCCTGAACATTTAAATGCAGTGGTCGATGCGATTGTGAGCAGTGTGCTCAAAGCTTTGGCGACCCAGAAAAAACCGATATTTATATGAGCAATGGTCGTTTTGCAGAAGAAACGCCAGTGGCATGGAATCGCTCTTTAACAGCGTATAACCGTAATCCTGATGTATCTCGTAGAACGCTGGAACAGGCACATTTGGCCTTAGATCGTGATATGCAATTGCTTGGTTTTTATCGCGAAGGTAATTTACAGGCAGTTTTTTCTTTATTTGGGGTGCATGCTACCTGTTTAAGCAGTCGTTTAAGCGCTCATGATGGTGATAACAAAGGTTATGCCGCACTTTGTACCGAGCGTGCACTGCAACAACGTGGGGTCAAAAATCCTGTGGCAATTTTTGCCCAAGCCGCAGCGGGTGATGTTTCTCCACATTATCATGGCCCTGAGCAGTCACAGGTACGTGCTGCAATGCGCGATGAAAAAGAATACGAATATACACAGCAAAATGGTCGCTATCAAAGTGAATTGGCACTGAAAGCTTTGGCACATAGAGGTACGCCGTTAATGGGAGCTTTAGATGCTGTGTGCCATTATGTCGATTTAAGCAATATTGAAATTCCAATTGAATTTGCGATGGGGCAAACAGATGCAAAAACCAGTGCAGCCTGTCATGGTGCAGCATTTTTTGCAGGAACACCTGTAGATGGTGCAGGTGTGGCACAACCGATTTTTAAAGGTATGCAATGGTTAGCGCAGCGAGTGAAAAAGAAAAAGTTGAGTAATCCTCAAGCCGCAGATTATACCTATTATCAACAGCTATATGCCTCACAAGGCCCCAAAGATATTGTGCTGGAATGTGGTTCTAAAACCATTTTTGGCAAGCCACTGAATCATTATCCTAAATTTTTAGACAAACTGATTGCAGAAATGAACAAGCAGGCCAGTGTAGGCGCAATTGATCATAGCTTGTTGGTACCGAATGTAGTGCCATTACAATTAATTAAAATTGGCGACTTAACCTTGCTGTGCTGTCCTGGGGAAATTACTACTGTTGCAGCTAAGCGGCTCAAAGTAACCGTACAACAAGAATTGGAATCGACTCAAAAAGTATGGTTGGCTTCATATTGCAATGATTATATGGGCTATGTGACCACCTTCGAGGAATATCAACAACAAGCCTATGAAGGTGGTCACACTTTATATGGACAGTGGACTTTGGCAGCGTTGCAAACTAAATTTCAATATTTCGCAGAGCAATTGAATTTGCCTATTCCACAACGCGATACAGCATCGTTATTACCGCCCGCTGTACCTTTGGATGAATTAGAAAAAAGAACATATCGTGACAGTTTGAAAGCTAATGCGCTAAATGAATTGTAGTTTTTTTATACATTGTTCCATGTGAAACATATTCTAAATCATGTACTAGTCAGGAGGTTAATCTAAATCAATATGGATAGAGAGGTCATTTATCTCATCCATGTGTCTCTATTTTTTTAATGCGGTACTTTAAAAAGTAACGCAAAACAAACTGCAATAAAAATAAATGCCACGCAGAAAAAGGAAGGATTATGAAACAGCGTTGGAGTAACTGGTCTGGAAAGCAAACAGCCTATCCAGACTTTTTACAGCCGAAAAATGTAGATGAACTGAAAAAAATTGTGCGAAAGCACGACAAAATTAGAATGGTCGGAGCAGGGCATTCCTTTAGCCCCTTAGCCACAACCGATGATGTGATGGTGAATTTAGATCATATTCAGGGGGTGCATCAATTTAATGCACAAAAGCAGCAATGCACCTTACATGCAGGGACTCGGCTGTACAAACTGGGTGAATGTCTAGCTCCGATTCATCAGGCGCTGCAAAATCAGGGCGATATTGATCATCAGAGTTTGGCAGGTGTGGTTGCAACAGGAACACATGGCACAGGTGTGGATTTACCTTGTCTATCGGCTTTGGTGACTGATTTTGAACTGCTCACAGCAGAGGGTGAGGTGTTGCAATGTTCACCTGAACACAATGCTGAAATTTTTCAGGCAGGTCGGGTCGCGCTGGGCAGTTTTGGGGTGATGACCAAAATCACTTTACAAAACCGTTCGCGCTATAAACTCAAAGAGCAGCTACGTTTATGTGCCTTGAGTGATATTTATCAATATATAGACCGTTGGAAGCATCAACATCGCCATATTGAGTTTTGGGCATTTTTACACAGTGATCAGGTGATTTTAAAAACCTTAGATGAGAGCCGAGGATTGACGGATCCTCGTCCGCAATATTGGTTATCAGAAGACCGTTTATTAAATTTTTGTTCGGAAATAACCCGTGTTTTTCCACAGTTAAATCCGTATTTACAATCTTTGTTGGGCGTGTTTATCAAACCGAGTACTCATGTCGATTGGTCGAGTCAAATTTTCCCAACGCCACGCAATACCAAATTTAACGAAATGGAATACCAATTGCCTGCCGAGCAAGGTTTGGCGTGTTTAGAAGAATTATTGGCGGTTTTGAAACAACAGCGTGTCGCCATGTTTTTCCCAATCGAGTTTCGCTATGTCAAAGGCGATGATATTTGGCTGAGTCCTTTTTATGGACGGGATTCGGTGTCTATTTCAATCCACCAATTTTATAAACAAGATTGCCAACATATTTTTAAATGGGTCGAACCGATTTTACAAAAATATCAGGGACGTCCACATTGGGGCAAATTGCACAGTATGCAAGCGGATCAATTACGTGAGTTATATCCAAAATGGGATGATTTTATGCAACTTCGTGAGCAGCTTGATCCACAGCAAAAATGGATTAATCCATATTTAAGACAAATTTTCACGATTCCAAGTTTGAGTGCAGCGTGATGTTCAATAAACAACTCAAGCAATCGCAAAATAAGAGCATTCAATTAGGGAGCGTGACATGCAAAGTGATTATTTTCAGCAACTCACCCACAGTTTGCAGCAACAGGGTACAGGAACACCGCAACTGATTGTGGATATGGCACGTTTTCAGCATAACTTGGATTATGTTGCAGCCCATTTGCCTGCACGGTTGCAACCACGACTGGTGGTGAAATCGCTAGCGTGTTTGGAGATATTGCAACACGCAAGCCAAAGTCTGAATACGCAGCGTTTTATGTTGTTTCATCTGCCACATTTGTATGAAGTGATGCAGCACTTTCCACAAGCAGATGTACTGTTTGGCAAGCCAATGCCAATACGTGCGGTAGATGCTTTTTATCAGCAGGTGATGGCGTCTGCTGAGAATATCCAATTGCATTTACAATGGTTGGTTGATCAACCTGCACGTTTACAACAGTATTTACATTTGGCACAACAACGCCAGCTTTGTTTGAATATTAATCTTGAAATTGATATCGGTTTGCATCGTGGTGGGGCGCAAGATCATGCTGGATTTATGCAAATGCTGGAATTGATTCAGCAGCATCCACAACATTTAAAACTGTCAGGTTTGATGGGGTACGATGCGCATGTGGTGAAATTACCAAATGTATTTCATGCACAAGCCAAAGCCTATCAACACTCACAGCAGCAATATAGAAATTATAAACAACTGATTCAGCATCATTTTCCAAAGTTGTGGCAGGATGACTTGTGTTTTAACGGTGGTGGTAGCCTGACATTTATGCAGCATTGTCAGCACAGTGAATGTAATGATCTGGCTTTTGGTTCGATGTTGCTTAAACCCAGTGATTTTGATTTAAAAATCTTGTCAGATTTGCAATCGGCTTTGTGGATTGCAACACCTGTTTTAAAGGTATTGGCTGCGGTACAAGTGCCAGGCTTAGATCGTTTGCAGTCCTATTTGCCACAATCCAATCAAGCCATTTTTGTTTATGGTGGCTATTGGATGGCAGATTATGTTTATCCTGAGAGCAGTCATCCACATGCTTTATACGGACGCAGTAGCAATCAAGAGTTGATTCAAGTACCCAAACAGCATCGCATCCAAATAGATGATTATGTATTTTTACGCCCGCAACAGAGTGAGGCGGTGTTGCCACAGTTTGAAGCGGTGTATGCCTATCAACATGGACAATTCACGCCGTGGGCAACCTTTAGGGAATAAAAACAGCTGAAATGCCGATTCTTTGGCTTTTTTAGTACACAAAGGTTTAAACCTGTACGCAAGCCGTGTAAAATTTAAGGCGCTTTTTATTTATACACCGTTTTTATCTTTTGAGGGTCTCCCTTAATCATAATCTCGCGGTGATATGCTCCATGGTACGGGGCATCACTCCTTAAGGATTTTTATCTATGCCTATTATCACTTTGCCAAATGGCGATCAAAAACAGTTTGATCAAGCCGTATCTGTGATGGAAGTTGCTCAAAGCATCGGTCCGGGTCTTGCCAAAAATACAGTTGCTGGACGTGTGAATGATCGTTTGGTCGATGCCTGCGATTTAATTACCGAAGACGCAACCCTACAAATTATTACGCCTAAAGATGAAGAAGGCGTAGAGATTATCCGTCACTCATGTGCGCACTTGGTGGGGCATGCGGTAAAACAGCTTTTTCCTGAAGCGAAAATGGTGATTGGCCCTGTCATTGAAGAAGGTTTCTACTATGACATCTGGATGCCTCGTCCATTTACGTTAGATGATTTGGCAGCAATCGAAGAGCGTATGAAAAAGCTCATCGACCAAGATTATGATGTTGTGAAAAAAATGACCCCGCGTGATGAAGTAATTGCAGAATTCACAGCGCGTGGCGAAGAATATAAATTACGTTTGATTGCAGACATGCCAAACGAAACCCAAATGGGCTTGTACTATCATCAAGACTATTTGGATATGTGTCGTGGTCCACACGTTCCAAACACTAAATTCTTAAAGTCGTTCAAACTCACCAAAATTTCAGGCGCTTATTGGCGCGGTGATGCGAAAAACGAACAGTTACAACGTATTTATGGTACGGCTTGGGCGGACAAAAAACAGCTCGCAGCGTATATCAAACGTATTGAAGAAGCAGAAAAGCGTGACCACCGTAAAATTGGTAAAGCTTTGGACTTGTTCCATATGCAAGAAGAAGCACCAGGCATGGTGTTCTGGCATCCAAATGGCTGGACGATTTACCAAGTACTTGAGCAGTACATGCGTAAAGTACAACAAGACAACGGTTACCTAGAAATTCGTACCCCGCAAGTGGTCGATTTCACGCTATGGGAAAAATCAGGACATGCTGCCAACTACGCAGACAATATGTTCACTACCCATTCTGAAAACCGTAACTATGCAGTAAAACCAATGAACTGCCCATGTCACGTACAAGTCTTTAACCAAGGGTTAAAGTCATATCGTGATTTGCCAATTCGTCTGGCAGAATTTGGTTCATGTCACCGTAACGAGCCATCAGGTTCACTGCACGGCATTATGCGCGTACGTGGCTTTACTCAAGACGATGCCCACATTTTCTGTACCAAAGAACAAATTGGGCCAGAAGTTGCAGACTTCATCAAACTGACTTTAGATGTTTATAAAGATTTCGGTTTTGAAGAGGTGCAAATGAAACTGTCTACACGTCCTGAAAAACGTGTGGGAGATGATGCACTTTGGGATATGGCAGAAAAATCTTTGGCTGATGCCTTGGATGCTGCAGGTCTGGAATGGGAGTTACAACCGGGTGAAGGTGCGTTCTACGGCCCGAAAATTGAATTCTCACTGAAAGACTGCTTAGGTCGTGTGTGGCAATGTGGTACAATTCAGTGTGACTTTAACTTGCCTGAGCGTTTAGAGGCATCTTATGTCACTGAAGACAATGATCGTGATCAGCCTGTAATGTTGCACCGCGCAATTCTTGGCAGCTTTGAACGATTTATTGGTATACTTATTGAGCACTATGCAGGCTTTATGCCACCATGGTTAGCGCCAGTGCAAGCTTGTGTCATGAATATTACCGATTCACAAGCTGCTGCAAGTGAACAGGTCGTCGCAAAACTTAAAGAAAACGGTATTCGTGCTATTTCTGACTTGAGAAATGAGAAAATCGGCTTTAAGATTCGTGAGCGTACATTAGAGCGTATTCCATACTTACTGGTACTTGGGGACCGTGAAGTGGAAGAAGGAACGGTAAACGTCCGTACTCGCTCAGGAACAAATTTGGGTACTATGTCAATTGATGCTTTCATTGACCTAGTGAAAACAGCCGTCGCAGAACGCGGCCGGTATATTGTGGAGTAACAGCGATTAAACAGCCTGACCGTAATCAACAGGGCGGAAAATCTAACCGTCCTGCTTTGAATGATGAAATTCGTGCAAAAGAAGTCCGTCTTGTAGACGAAAATGGTGAGCAAAAAGGTATTGTAAGCTTGGCTGATGCATTACGCGCAGCAGAAAGCGTTGACCTTGACTTGGTGGAAATTGTGGCAAATGCCGAACCACCGGTGTGCAAAATCATGGACTTTAACAAGCATTTGTTTGATCTAAAGCAAAAGCAGAAAGAAGCGAAGAAAAAACAGCATCAAGTACAGGTGAAAGAAATCAAGCTCCGCCCTGCGACTGATGTTGGTGATTACAACGTAAAATTACGTGCAATTATCAAATTCCTTGAAGAAGGGAACAAGGTAAAAATCACTTTACGCTTCCGTGGTCGTGAAATGGCTCACCAACAGTTAGGTTTGGCTCAATTGCAAAAAGTTGAAGCAGATGTAATTGAATATGGTGTAGTTGAACAAGCACCAAAAATGGAAGGTCGTCAAATGGGTATGTTGCTTGGTCCTAAAAAGAAAAAGTAATCCCATCTTGAACAAAAGAAGCACTGCACCTTGGCGGTGCTTTTTTTTGCGTGATGAAAGTGAGCATCTATGTTTCATGTTTATGAGATATGCCATTCGATAAAAAAACTCTACGCAGCGACACGCAACAAACGCTTAAAAACATGCTATAACTAAAACCGCAGTAGAAGAACGCTGGTCAAAAAGCAAAAAAAGTAATGAAGGATAAAACATGATTGATCTTTATTATTGGGGCACCCCCAACGGTCATAAAATTAGTATTGCACTTGAAGAAATGGGTTTGGAATATCAAATTTTCCCCATCAATATTTCAGAAGATGATCAATTTCAGCCAGATTTTTTAAAAATTTCGCCCAATAATAAAATTCCTGCAATTGTCGATCAGAACGGTCCGCGTGGTGAGCCAATCTCTGTGTTTGAGTCGGGTGCAATTTTGCAATATCTAGGGCGCAAAACTGGCATGTTTTATCCTACCGATGAACAGGAGCGTGTTGAAGTAGAGCAGTGGCTCATGTGGCAAATGGGTGGTTTTGGTCCAATGTTAGGACAGAATCATCATTTTAGCCGTTATGCACCAGAGAAAATTCCTTATGCGATTGAACGCTATATCAATGAATCCAAGCGTTTGTATGGCGTGTTAAATAAGCAGTTGATGGGGCAAAAGTACGTGGCGGGCGAATATTCAATTGCTGATATGGCTATTTTGCCGTGGGCGTTACGTCATGACTGGCAAAATATTTCGCTGGAAGATTATCCGTATGTACAAGACTATATTACACGGCTGACTGCGCGCCCTGCAGTGCAGAAAGCACTCGCGATTCAAGTTTAAATCTACTTTTATGCTAAGATGCCAGCCACCTGATACCTCACTTTTTCAGGTGGCTTTTTTATTGGATGAGCTATGCAAGAATTTTTTTTAAACTTTACCAAGATTGTTGAGCAAAATGCCAAAGTGTATTGGAGCATTATTTTGGGCATTGTGTCTTGCTTGATCTTATTTGTGATCGAAGCATTTCATGTGCAGAATATGATTGTGGCTTTAAATAGCACAGATCAACAGGTTTTACGTGCTGCGATTGAGCCTGTTACTCAGCGTTATGCATGGGCACGTGCGGCACTTATTTTGCTTAGTATTGTTTGGGCGAACTGGGAATATCGTAAAACCAAGCAGGCTTTAGGGCTTTAAATCGTCTATGCTTTGGACGCTGTTTGGTTTATTTTTATCTGCATGTGGTGCGGCAACTTTATTGCCTTTACAGTCCGAAGCTGTGTTGTTGGGGCTGTTATATGAAGGCAGCTATGCACCCATTTGGCTGATTAGCATTGCCAGTCTAGGCAATATTTTAGGTTCTTGTGTGAACTGGTATTTGGGACTCAAGATCGAACATTATAAAGATAAAAAGTGGTTTCCTGTTTCGGCTACACAATTAGAAAAAGCACAGCACACCTACGCCAAATATGGGTTTTGGTCTTTACTGCTCAGTTGGGTGCCGATTATTGGTGATCCAATTACGCTGATTGCAGGTTTAATGAAAGAACATTTTGCCCGTTTTGTGTTGATGGTGAGTCTAGCCAAAATCGGGCGTTATCTGTTTATTTATTTTGTTTATACATGGGTTTAAGCCAACCACCGCTTTACTGTCCCCATGTACACTTATGACTGTTCTTGTGTACCACACGTGTTTAAATCAAAATAAATTTCATCTTTTAATTTTGACTTTTTATACAGCCAAAATTGACGCGGTACATCTACTTGAGCAGCTTTCACTGCAGCTAAAACTTGTTGATCAAGCGCGTATTGTCCCGAACCTTGTGTCAATTTCACACGTTTCACTTCGCCATGCTTATTCACTTTGAGTTGAAACTTTAACTTGCGTGAGTGATTTTTTAAATCTTCCGCACTTAGGTTTAATTGTGGTTGATGACGATACTTAAATTGAACTTTTTGCTGATGTCGCTGTGCTAACCATTGTTTAGATTGAAAATTAAACTGGCAATTTTCGTGTTGGTTATCCTGAAATCTTAAATTAAAGCTTTGAAAACCAATGGTCGGTACGGCAGTATCTTCTACATAGGTCGGTTGAATTTCAGCAGTGCGAACCGCTTGTAATAAGGCATCATCTAATTTTTTCAGCCCTGTACTTTCTTGAATAGTGGCTTGACTGATTTTGCCGGTTTCATCTGCATAAATACGCACAATTGCAGCTCGGTTTTGTTGATTTAAATCTTCATTTTTATATTTGGGTTGTGGAAACTTGCGCCATGCTAAGCGTGTGGTGAGATGAGCAGGCAAGGCAGCACTTTTTTGTACTTCGAGTGTGGCTTTTGGTGTCGATTTCTGCTGCGGTGGTTTTGCAAAAAGATGCGTCGCACTGAGTCCAAGCAATAGAGTTATATATAAAGATGTTTTCATCATATTACGGTCTTTTTTATCTCACACAAGACGAGGCGAAGTATTGATGGAATTGTGGATAATCGCAAGGGTAATCCGCAACTTATTGCAAGTTTTTAGGGTGTTGATCTGCACAATTTTTGACAGAGCTTTAGCTTTATTTTGAATTGTAGTGGGTGTTCACAATTCCAGTATTTTTTCCTGAGTTGAATTACGGCAAATGAGTGAGGTAATGATCATTTTTTATTTAGCCAATATGCTTTTGTTTTAAGCAAAGATGCTTTAGAATACTCGCTCCCTTACCTGCAGGTCGTTTTTGCAATGGTGCAGACGTGCCGAACAGGTGTTTAAAGAGGTTGTTATGGCTAAGTTAAAAACTCGCCGTGGTGCAGCTAAACGTTTCAAAGCGACTGCTAACGGTTTCAAGCGTAAACAAGCGTTCAAACGCCACATTTTGACCAAAAAATCTGCTAAACGTATCCGTCAATTGCGCGGCTGTGTAATGGTTCACGTGAGTGACGTTGCTGCTGTTCGTGCTATGTGCCCATACATCTAAGGAGATTATAAATGGCTCGTGTAAAACGTGGTGTACAGGCTCATCGCCGTCATAAAAAAATTCTTGCTCGTGCTAAAGGTTACTATGGTGCTCGTTCACGCGTATATCGCGTAGCGTTCCAAGCGGTAATCAAAGCAGGTCAATACGCTTACCGTGACCGTCGTCAAAAGAAACGTCAATTCCGTGCTTTATGGATTGCGCGTATCAATGCGGGCGCTCGTCAAAATGGTTTATCGTACAGCCGTATGATCGCTGGCTTGAAAAAAGCACAAGTGATTATCGACCGTCGCGTACTTGCTGACATCGCTATGCATGACGCAGTTGCATTTGCTGCTTTAGCTACAAAAGCTAAAGATGCATTAGCTGCATAAGTCTTTATGACTTAAAAGAAAGACCGCATTTGCGGTCTTTTTTTATGCCTGAAATTTAGGGTCTCTGCCAAGTTTCATAACTCAATCTGAGAAATTTTTAGCCACAGCCTGAGCAAAAACAAGCACTGCTTTGTTTGCAGCGGAAGGCGCAGCGAAGGACAAGCATATTTTTTGCTGCTATTGCGTTATGTGCCGGTCATTTAGAATGACTAAATTTCCTGTCCCATGCCTTATATCAGCTAAAAAATATGCGTTGTCGCAAACATAGACGAATTGTCAACAGCCCCTAAGCTTATAAACCAAAATAATAGGCAGCTGCACAAATAACCACAGTCATTAAAATCAGTTTAATCACGGCAGATGTGCCTACTTTATGCGTAGCTGCAGGTGTTGGTATTTGTGGTGAAGCGATGTTTTGTACTTGGCTAGGCGTTGATTCAAAAGGATCAGGTGTTTGCACTGGCGTGAGCTGTGCGGTCTTATAATGGTTTGCCACCTTAGTGATAAATTTGGCGTGTAAATCTTCAAGTTTCTGAGAAAAATGACGTAAATTGAGTTGTTCGCTTGGTTCAAGTTCTGTGCCATCGGCATGATAAGGATGCTGGATTTTATTCTGGATGAATTGATCCAGTGCATCTAAACGATACAGCATCTGATGTGCATAGGCAGCAGGGTAGTCTGCGGGAATTAACGCCAAAGTTGGGTACATGCTTTCAGTTGCGTTTTGAGTAAGATCTACACCGAAATAAGGTTTAGCGCTTTGCTCTGGTTCAACAAACTCTGTAGCACAAGGATTTAAAAATAACTCGGAGCGAATAAAGCGATCAATTTCATCCCAGTTTGGAGAGGCAAAATCTGTATCGAGCTGTCTGGCAAGTTTGTGATTTAATTGATAACGCCACATGACTTCTTGACGTAGCTCGCTCTGTTGGGAAACAGGCGCCATATAATCTTGTTCTGCGGTATACCATTCTGCAAGCTCTTTTCCGAAAATCCAAGCAGATTTGTGCTGTGCCTCGTGACTCACAATAAAGTGTGCAAAAGGCAATAACTCTACATTTGGATTGGGGTTTTTTTCATCATTTAAAATACTTGCCTGATGTAGGCTTAAACGTCGCACACCTTGTTGTTTAAGATGCTCTAACCAGATTTGAAAGTGTTGTGCCAGTAAATGTTGTGACAATAAATCACGAAACTGAATTTGATGCTGGTTAAACACTTGATGCTTGAGCCAATGATTAAAACTTAAATCTTGAGCCAAATATTCATTGCCATAAGTCACAAGGGCAAGTTGCTGTTTCCAAATCTGATCGAGCGCCATAATGTTGAGATCTCGTGGTGATTGGCTTTATCTTATACTTTTTGTATTTCAAGATGCTAATCTAATTTTCATTACATCGAAGCTTCATCAAAGCGACTAAAAACTGTTAGAATACGGGGTTTTTAAATTATTTCTAAATTGTTGCTTTTGAGAGTTACTATGTCACTGGAAGCCCTGACCAATGAAGCGCTCGCTGCAATTGCAGCAGCAGAGGACCTTGCTACACTCGACCAGGTGCGAGTGCAATTTACGGGGAAAAAAAGCCAGCTTGCGGAACAATCCAAAGCACTGGGTAAAATGGACCCTGAACAGCGTAAAGAATTTGGTGCACAAATTCATGCTGTGCGTGAAGCAATCAATGCGGCATTAACTGCGCGTCAAACTGAATTACAACAAGCGGCTTTGGCACAAAAACTGGCGAATGAAACCGTTGATATTACTTTGCCAGGTCGTGGTCAAAGCATCGGCAGTATTCACCCAGTTACGCAGGTACAGGAACGTATTTGCCAATTCTTTACCAAAGCAGGTTTTACCGTGGCAACGGGCCCAGAAGTTGAAGATGACTATCACAACTTTGAAGCGTTGAATATTCCAGGACATCACCCTGCGCGTGCCATGCACGATACTTTCTATTTTGATGTGAATCATTTATTGCGTACCCACACGTCGGGCGTACAAATTCGCACCATGGAAAATCAACAGCCGCCTATTCGTATTGTTTGTCCAGGTCGTGTGTATCGCTGCGACTCAGACCAAACACACTCACCAATGTTCCATCAAATTGAAGGCTTATACGTCGCAGAAAATACCAGTTTTGCAGAACTCAAAGGTTTGTTGATTAACTTATTAAATGAATTCTTTGAAAAAGACTTAAAAGTACGTTTCCGCCCATCTTATTTCCCATTCACAGAGCCAAGTGCTGAAGTGGATATTATGGATGAACGTGGTCGCTGGTTGGAAGTTTTGGGCTGCGGCATGGTGCATCCAAACGTGTTACGCGCTTCAGGCATCGACCCAGAAAAATATAAAGGTTTTGCCTTCGGTTTAGGGGTAGAGCGTTTTGCGATGTTGCGTTATGGCATCAATGACTTGCGTATGTTCTACCAAAATGATGTGCGTTTCTTGCGCCAGTTTGCTTAAAACTTTTTAAACAACCTTTCCTAAAATTAGGAGAGGGAAAAGAGATTATTTTTAAATTTTAAAAATCCCCCTAAATCCCCCTTTGTAAAAGGGGGACTTACGCGAAATAAATAGAAGTGTGGGAATTCCCCTCTTTATTAAAGAGGGGGTAGGGGAGATTCAGGAAATGAATGTATGAAAATTAGCGAAAATTGGCTACGCACGTGGGTTAACCCAGCCATTGACAGCGATACTTTATCGAATCAACTCACGATGCTGGGTCTAGAAGTTGATGATATGTCACCAGCAGCAAAGCCATTTACAGGCGTTGTGGTGGGTGAAGTCTTAACGGTTGAACAGCATCCAGATGCAGATCGTTTACGTGTGACTACGGTAAATATTGGTTCAGGTGAGCCGTTGCAGATTGTGTGTGGTGCGCCAAACGTGCGTGTAGGTATGAAAGCACCTGTGGCAACCATTGGTGCGGTATTGCCAGGCGACTTTAAAATCAAAAAAGGCAAACTGCGTGGTGTGGAATCACAAGGGATGCTCTGCGGCGCATCAGAAATTGACCTTGAAGATAAACTTGATGGTTTATTGGAACTGCCTGCAGATGCACCTGTAGGTGTGAATGTACGTGAATATCTTGATCTAGATGACCATGTCATTGATATCAGTATTACTCCAAACCGTGGTGATTGTTTCAGTATTCGTGGTATTGCCCGTGAAATTGGGGTGATTAACCAATTGCCAGTGAATACACCTGACATTCAGGCAGTAGCGGCAACTATTCAGGATGAAAAAACTGTACAAAGTTTGACGGAAGGCTGCCCACGTTATTTAGGTCGTGTGATTAAAAATGTAAATACCAAAGCCGCTACACCTGAGTGGATGGAGCGCGCGTTGGCACGTTCAGGTATCCGTCAGCACAGTATTTTGGTTGATATTACCAACTATGTCTTGATTGAATTGGGTCAGCCAATGCACGCTTTTGATGGTGCTAAAATTCAAGGTGGCATTCAAGTTCGTCAAGCGACTGCAGCAGAAAAATTGGTGCTGTTAAACGAGCAAGAAGTTGAGCTGCAAGATGATGTGATGGTGATTGCCGATGACGCAAAAGTATTGGCGATGGCGGGCATCATGGGTGGCTTATCTTCTGCGGTAAGCGATGAAACCACAGAAATTTTCCTTGAATCGGCTTTTTTTGCACCATTGCATATCGCAGGTCGTGCACGTCGTTATGGTTTACATACCGATGCCTCACAGCGTTATGAACGTGGTGTCGATTTTGAATTGCCATTATTGGCGATGAACCGTGCATCACAACTGATTGCAGAATTGGCTGGCGGCGAATTTGGTCCAATTACAGTGGCAGAACAAGCAGCACAATTGCCAACACGTGAAGCAATTGCGTTAAATCAAGCGCAAGTCGATCAGCTCTTGGGTTATCACGTTGATGCTACATTTATTGCCGATGCTTTAACTCGTTTAGGCTGCGAAGTTACTGTTCAAGCTGAAGGTCAGTGGAGCGTTGTACCACCATCACATCGTTTTGATATGGCAATTTACCAAGACTTAATTGAAGAAGTTGCTCGTATTCACGGTTATGACAACATTCAAATCAGTTTGCCTGTGATTGATGTGCAATTAGCAAAATACCAAGATCAGTTTGAAGTTGCGCAATTACGTCAAACCGCAGTGACTTTAGGTTATCAAGAAGCAATTAGTTTTAGCTTTGCCGATGCAAAATTGGAAAAACAATTAAACCCTGCAGTGAATCCGTTGGCATTGGCGAATCCAATTTCAAGCGATTTGGCAGTAATGCGCTCAACGTTGTTATCCAGCTTAATTCCATGCGTTCAGTACAACGTGAATCGTCAACAAAACCGTGTGCGTTTCTTTGAGTTGGGTTTACGTTTTGATTATCAACATGCAGCAAGCATTCATGACTTGAAGCAAATTCCAACTTTGGCATTGATTGCGGTGGGTGCTAAACATGCAGAATCTTGGCATGCTAAAGCTCAGCCTATGGATTTCTTCGATTTTAAAGGCGATATTGAAGAAATTTTAGCTGCAGGTCGTGTGCAGGTAGAGTATGTTCGTTCAGAGCGTACTTGGTTGCATCCTGGACAATCTGCTGAAATTTTGGTAGATGGTCAGTCTATTGGTTACTTTGGTCGTTTACATCCATCTTTAGAAGATGAGCTGGATTTAGGCACGGCTTGGGTAGCAGAATTCGATCAAACAGCAGTTTTGCAAACTTATGTATCTAATTTTACAGAATTATCACGTTTTCCATCGGTTAGACGTGATATTGCGCTTTTAATTAGTGATAAGATAAATGTAAGCGAAATTCAGCAACTTATTGAAAAAACGGGTGGAGCGCTGTTAGACTCAACTTGGTTATTCGATGTGTATACTGGACAAGGTGTTGAACAAGGCAAGCGTTCTTTGGCTTTTGCTCTGTTATGGCAACATCCAACACGTACACTTGAAGATGCTGAAATTAAATCTGGTATGGATAACATTCTGCAAGTGTTGGAAAACACTTACCAAGCGACATTGAGGGCTTCATGACAGCATTAACAAAAGCAGAAATGGCTGATCATTTAAGTGAGCTCACGAGTTTAAACCGCCGTGAAGCGAAACAAATGGTCGAGTTATTTTTTGATGAGATCAGCCAAGCACTGATCTCTGGCGAGCAAGTTAAACTTTCAGGGTTTGGGAACTTCGAGTTACGTGATAAACGTCAACGACCTGGTCGCAACCCGAAAACAGGCGAAGAAATTCCAATTTCAGCCCGCCGTGTAGTCACATTCCGCGCAGGGCAGAAATTCCGCCAGCGTGTGGGAAATGAGCAGATCGATTGATCTGCTTTTTTTTATGCTTTTTATAAGAGATTTTAGAAAGACGCTGTGATTTAGCAAGACATAGTGATTGATCTTGCAATTGGGAGACTTGAATCAAACTATGGATATGAATGAAAACACTGTAGAGCTGAACAAGACGCTACCTAAGAATTGAGCGTGGAGATGAGAAACCAAAAGGTTATATCGAAATAAATGCCGAATGGGGTTAAGTGTTTTGGTTAAATGCTTTTATATGCTGAATCATCTACTTGAAAAAGATGGATTGAGCGATTTGGAGATATTGTGCTGAGTAAAATAAATTTTAGACAAAATATTCAGAAATAAAAAAGAGAGCCATCGGCTCTCTTTTTGTACTGCATAATCGTATCGATTATTGAGCAGCAGCTTCAGAAGCAGCAGCAGCAGCGTCTACAGCAGCATCAGCAGCGTCAGTTGCAGCAGCAGCAGCAGTGTCAGCAGCATCTACAGCAGCTTCAGCGCCAGAAGCAACTTCTACAGCAGCAGCGTCAGCAGCAGCTTCAGCTTCAGATGCAGCTACAACAGCTTCAGATGCAGCAGCGTTAGCGTCAGCAGCAGCTTCTTCAGTTTTTTTAGCACAACCAACGAAAGCTAAAGTAGTAGCAACTGCAGCAGCAATAGCGATTTTTTTGAATAACATGGCATCACTCTCTAAAATATGAGATTAAAAAAAACCGACGTTAGTCTGTTGTATGCTTTTATTATTCCTAAATTTTGTTAGGCACTAACAACGCAGGCGCAGTCTAACTGGTCTGCGAATATGCTATCACTGCGCTTTTTGAATTGCTACTAGGTTGATTGAAAAAAAGGCAAAAAAACGCGAAAAATACGTGCTTTTTTAACAGAAAATAACAATTAATTTGGCATTTTAGATTGGAGAGTTGCACGGTAACTGGCTAAAAACTAAAAGGTTTTTACTAAATATTTTTTTATAATCATTTACTTAAAAATAAGTTTACATATACCGCGTGCAATTGTGTCTTTATGTAAATTTTGTCAACCAAATAAAAAAGCCATCGTTTTAAGATGACTTTTTTAGGTGTTCTAATATTTATAGCCGTTTAATTGGCTGCTTTACGTTTCATTTGATCAAAGAAGTCGTCATTAGTTTTGGTTTCTTTCATGCGATCAAGCAAGAATTCCATTGCTGCCAATTCATCTTGAGTGTGTAACAATTTACGCAAAATCCAAACTTTACGCAAATTATCTTCACTCATTAAGCGCTCTTCACGACGTGTACCTGATTTTTTGATGTTCATGGCAGGGAAAACACGTTTTTCTGCAATACGACGGTCTAAGGTAATCTCTTGGTTGCCTGTACCTTTAAACTCTTCGTAAATCACTTCATCCATTTTACTGCCAGTTTCAATCAGTGCAGTCGAAATAATGGTGAGTGAACCACCTTCTTCAATATTACGTGCAGCACCAAAGAAGCGTTTTGGACGTTCTAAAGCGTGCGCATCAACACCACCTGTTAAAACCTTGCCTGAAGAAGGTACGACAGTGTTGTAGGCGCGTGCCAAACGGGTAATCGAATCCAGCAAAATCACCACGTCTTTTTTATGTTCAACTAAACGCTTGGCTTTTTCAATGACCATTTCTGCAACTTGAACGTGACGAGCAGGTGACTCATCAAATGTTGATGCAATCACTTCACCGCGCACGGTGCGTTCCATTTCAGTCACTTCTTCAGGGCGTTCATCAATGAGAAGTACAATCAAGAACACTTCTGGGTTGTTACGAACAATCGACTGAGCGATGTTTTGTAGCAACATGGTTTTACCCGCTTTAGGCGGAGCCACAATAATTGAACGCTGACCTTTACCAATTGGCGCAACCAAATCTACCACACGTGCAGTTAAGTCTTCAGTTGTTCCATTACCTAACTCCATCACCAACTGTTCTGTTGGGAAAAGCGGGGTTAAGTTTTCAAATAAGATTTTATTACGTGAATTTTCAGGGGTGTCATAGTTAATTTGATTGACTTTGAGCAAAGCAAAATAACGTTCGCCTTCTTTTGGTGGACGAATCGTACCTGTAATGGTGTCACCCGTGCGCAGGTTAAAGCGACGAATTTGCGAAGGGCTGACATAAATATCATCTGGGCCAGCAAGGTATGAACCTGCAGCTGAGCGTAAGAAACCAAAACCATCAGAGAGAATTTCTAGAACGCCATCACCAAAAATCTCTTCACCATTCATGGCATGGCGCTTTAAGATGGCAAAAATAATGTCTTGCTTGCGGTTACGCGCCATTCCTTCAAGGCCCATAAACTCGGCAATCTTGATGAGTTCGCCAATCGGTTTTTTCTTGAGTTCGGTTAAATTCATAGAGGTTCTGATAGAATTAAAATTCTGGGGTACAGGTTAGAGAGGGAGCAACATTTAGCCGCATTCATACAATAAAATGAAAGCAATTGTATTTGCACAATAACGATTCAGAGCACTGATTCATTGTTTGATTGAAAAATGTGAAAAACAATTTCTGTTGCCGAGCGGCATTTTTGTGTTGTGTCTTTTCAGAAAGAGGATGAAAGATCCTGCGTTTCCTGAGCATGCAATATAAGAGAGAAACGTCTACTTGTCAATTTGTAGGCAAAAAAAATACGCCAATGCGTGGCGTATTTTTTTCATCATCTCTATAAATAGACGATGGATCCATCGACTTAGATATTTTCGTCAATAAATGCAGTCAATTTAGATTTAGGTGCTGCACCGACTTGCTGTGCAACCACTTCACCATTTTTGAACATCAATAATGCTGGAATATTGCGGATGTTGTAGTTCACTGCAGTTTGTTCGCAAGAAGTTACATCAACTTTTACAATTTTAACTTTGCCTTGGTATTCGTCTGCAAGTACTTCAAGTACAGGTGCAATTGCTTTACATGGCGCACACCAGCCAGCCCAGAAGTCAACCAATACAGGAGTATCCGATTGAAGAACATCTGCTTCGAAGTTTGCATCAGTGGTGTTTACGATGTTGCCAGACATGGATTACGCTCCAAATAATTTTTAAGATAGCTTTAGTTAGTATTACATAGCCATCTTGAACAAAGTAGGGGAATCTGTGGATTTTCCACTCAAAATACAAATTTGTCTAATTGATCGTGACGATAACGCTAAACGAAAATGCGAATTCTGTAACACAATTGTCATATATGCAGAAAATTTAAATAGTCGTCAAATTGTGCTGATAAATGGCTTTTAAATTAGGTGTATGTGAATTACTCTAGGCACAATTCTGTCTAGGTTTGTTTGAAGAATGTCTGATTTTTTAATTGATGAAGAGTTACTCGCAGCCATCGATATGGGGTCGAATAGTTTCCACTTGGCAATTGCACGAGTGGATCATGGTGAAGTAAAAAAAGTGGCATCAATGTCAGAAAAAGTACAGTTGGCCGCAGGTTTAGATGAAAATAAGAATTTGACCGAAGCTGCTCAACAACGTGGTTTGGCATGTTTGGCGCGTTTTGTGGGACGTTTAACTGCGGTGCAGTCAAACCGTTTGCGTATTGTGGCAACCAACGCATTGCGTCAGGCCAAAAATGGACATGAGTTTATTCAAAAAGCCGCAGAAATTTTGCCTAAACCTATTGAAATTATTGCAGGGCGTGAAGAAGCCCGTTTAATTTATTTAGGCGTATCGCACACGATGGCAAATAGTGGTCGTCGTTTGGTAATTGACATTGGCGGTGGTTCGACAGAGTTGATTATTGGCGAAGAATTTGAGCCAATTCATACCGAATCTTTACAAATGGGCTGTGTGGCCTATACCAAAACCTATTTTGCCGATGGTGAAATTAGCAAGAGCAGTTTTGAAAAAGCAGTGGTTGCAGCGCGTAAAGAACTGTATTCGATTGCCAATACTTATAAAGAAGCAGGTTGGGATACCGTTGCAGGTTCGAGCGGTACCATTAAAGCCTGTCGTCAAATTACGGTAAATATGGGCTGGAGCAATGAGCAGGAAAATCTGACTCGTGAAGGTTTAGAAAAACTCAAAGACCGTTTGCTCAAGTTTAAACACGTATCAGAAATGGAATTTGATGGTCTAAAAGAAGACCGTCGAGCAGTTTTGCCAGCAGGTTTGGCAATTTTATATGCGGTATTTGATGTATTAGATATCGATAAACTGGTGTATTCCGATGGGGCTTTGCGTGAAGGCGTAATGTATGACTTGTTGGGACGTTTCCAGCATGAAGACATTCGTGATCGCAGTGTACAGGCCTTGATGGGGCGTTATAACTCAGACCCGAAACAGGCTGGACGTGTGGTGAAAACTGCGCAACATTTATTTGACAGCGTGGCAGAATCATTAAAATTAAATAACGAAGATAGTGACTTATTGCGTCGTGCTGCGTACCTACATGAAATTGGTTTAGCCATCAGTCACAGCAGTTATCATCGTCACGGTGCATATTTATTGCAACATTCGGACATTCCCGGTTTCTCACAAATTGACCAAAACTATCTCTCGCATTTGGTCGGCAACCATCGTCGAAAGTTGCGCCAAGACGCGAAAACAGAAGCACTGAAAGCGGGTGGCAATAAAATTGTTTACTTAAATTTGTTGCTTCGCCTTGCAGTTTTGGTCAACGCAAGTCGTAGCGATGCGATGCTTCCTGCCATTGAATTAAGCATCCGCAATGCGCAACAATGGCAGCTCAGCGTGTCGGGTGATGCCAAACAATGGCCATTGCTTGTCGCTGAATTGCACGATGAACAAGTGCAATTCAAGAATTGGGACATTGAATTGAATATTCAGTCGGAACAATTTGTCGATTAAGATTTGGTTAATTTAGGGATAACAGTCGACTTATGAAAAAAGCTGCTCAATCTAAAGCATGGAAAACCGTGCAAATTGCACGTCATCCTGAACGTCCGCAATTTCTAGACTATGTGGGTGAAATTTTCACTGAATTTGATGCCTTACATGGCGATCGTTTATTTGGTGATGATGGTGCAATGATCGGTGGATTGGCACGCTTTGATGGTCAGCCTGTCATGGTGATAGGTCAACATCGTGGTCGCAGTACCCGCGAAAAATTACAACACAACTTCGGGATGTGTAATCCAGAAGGCTACCGTAAGGCACAGCGTCTTATGGATATGGCAGAGCGTTTTAATCTGCCAGTTTTCACTTTTGTTGATACCATGGGTGCATACCCAGGTGTAGGTGCAGAGGAACGTGGTCAGGCAGAAGCGATTGCGACCAGCTTAGCGCAATTGTCGAACTTAAAAGTACCTGTAATTGCTACAGTATTGGGCGAAGGTGGTTCAGGCGGTGCGTTGGGTATTGGCGTGGCTGACCGTGTGGTAATGTTGTCACACAGTATTTACTCTGTTATTTCACCAGAAGGTTGTGCGTCTATTCTGTGGAAAACTGCAGAAAAAGCCGAACAAGCCAGTGAAGCATTGGCATTGACTGCAGAAAAACTGCAAAAGATTGGTATTGTAGAATACGTGGTTGATGAAGGTGAGGGTGCGCATTTAAACCCTGAACAAGTCATGCACAGTCTGAAAAATGTGTTAAAAGAAGCTTTGGATGAATTGCAAGCGATGGATGCAACACAACGATGCGAAGAACGTTACCAGCGTTTAATGAAGTTTGGCAGCGACAATTTAGGTCTAGCGTCTTAAGCCAATTACAGGCTTTTTCTGCACAGACAAAATTTTTAATCGGATGTAGTGGCGGCATGGATTCCATGCTGCTACTGCATCTTTTGTCGTTTTTGTGCCCTGAAAAAGTACGCGCGATTTATATTGATCACCAATTGCAAAGTCCAAGCGCAGCGTGGGGCACATTGGTGCAAGCCACCTGCCAAAATTTAAATGTGCCGTGTGTGCTGCAAAAAGTCAGTGTGTCTGAGGGTAATTTAGAAAATCAGGCACGTCAGGCGCGTTATCAGGCCTATATGCAGCACTTAGATAGCAACGAAGTTCTAGTATTGGCGCATCATCAGCAAGATCAGGCAGAAACCGTATTGCTGCGTTTGTTTTCAGGCGCAGGTGTGCAAGGACTTGCTGCCATGCAAGCTGTCGATGTGCGTGATGACATCAGTATTTGGCGTCCGTTATTGGATATTTCGCGTGAGCAGATTTGCCAATGGAGTGCTGAATTAAAGCTCGATTATGTGCAAGACCCAAGCAATCAGGATGTGCATTATGACCGAGCTTGGGCAAGAGAAATATTGTGGCCTGTCGTGCAACAGCGTTTTCCTAAAATGCAGCAAGCTGTGACGCGTACTGCAAACTTGATGCAAGATACTGAAAACATTTTGGCAGAAGTTTTGGCGCAGGATTTAGCTGCATGTGGCACAGACTCGCAGTTGAATTTAATTCAGTTACAACAATTGTCTTTGTCACGGCAACGTCAGCTATTATCGGCATGGATGAAAGGACAGGCACAATATCGCCCAAGTTTTGATATGGTCGAACGCTTGCAACGTGAGGTGATTCAAGCCAAAGCCGATGCACAAGCGGCATTACATTGTCAGGATTATTATTATCTGCGTTATCAGCAACAATTATTTCGTTTGCCGAAAGCGGAGTATTTAGCTGCAGAACATTTTGAGGCAGAAGAACAAGTGTTATGTTTGCAGGCAGATCAGACTTTTCAAGTGTGGTCTGGCTGTTATCAACTGCAACAAGCCAAAGTCGGTTTATCTGCAACTTTGCTGAATCGTCCGTTAACTTTACGGCCACGTTTGGGTGGTGAAAAAATTCATTTGTATGGTCGGGTGGGCACATGGCCACTGAAAAAAGCCATTCAGGAAGCACAAATTTTTCCGTGGACGCGTCATACAATTCAAATATTAAGCCTAGATAATGTTATGCTAGGCGTTTTTAGCCCCAAAGGCTTTTGGCTTGCACAGTCGGACTATTGTGTCGCAGATGGATGGCAACCGAATTTAGTCTCTTAACGACAAAGAACTCAACGAAGAGCGTGAATCATGAGTGCAGTATTGAATTGTAATATTAGTTTCATTGGCGGTGGCAACATGGCGCAAGCCTTGATTGGTGGTTTGATTGCCAGAGGTTTGCCGCCAACCCGTATTACAGTTTCAGACCCTGTAGAACAAGTGCGTGAATTATTAAAAGAAAAAGATGTGCATGTCACTGAGGATAATTTGGCCGCGATTGCAGATGCAGATATTGTGGTATTTGCAGTCAAACCACAGGTTTTGGCACAAGTATTGCGTCCATTGCACGGTCAGTTTGAAGATAAACTGGTGATTTCGATTGTTGCGGGCGCAGAAATTGCCACGATTTCTGAGTTATTACGTACAGAACGTGTAGTGCGGGTAATGCCAAATACGCCTGCTTTGGTGCAAACAGGTGCACATGGTTTGTATGCAACCGAACAGGTCAATAGCACTGACCGTGAATTGGCAAGTCAGGTTTTGGCAGCGACAGGTTTAACTATTTGGGTAAACTCTGAGGCGCAAATTGATGCTGTGACTGCAGTATCTGGTTCAGGGCCAGCATATTTCTTCTATTTGATGGAAAGTATGATTCGTGCAGGCAAGAACTTAGGTTTAGATGAAAAAGTGGCGACAGCACTGACGTTACAAACTGCTTTGGGTGCAGCACAAATGGCAATTACCAGCTCGAATACACCTGCAGAATTACGCAAAAATGTAACTTCACCAA
The DNA here is from genome assembly GCF_013418795.1 of Acinetobacter sp. YH12120. NCBI lineage: Bacteria > Pseudomonadati > Pseudomonadota > Gammaproteobacteria > Moraxellales > Moraxellaceae > Acinetobacter > Acinetobacter sp. YH12120. The sequence goes on from NZ_VPBI01000011.1 coordinate 67,955, forward strand.
ATGGCACGACCCAAGCGGCAATTGAAGTGTTTGATCATGCGCAAATTTCACAAAATATTCAGGCGGCATTGGCTGCTGCTAAAACGCGTAGTCAAGAATTAGCGCAAGAGTTGAGTGATAGTATTTAATTATTGAAAAACAATGAATTTAAATTTTAGGAAAGTTTAAGTATGGGTGCAAATTCTGCGCTAATTTTTGGCATTATCATTAACGTAGCGATTTTGCTCGTATTCTTCCGTTTCTTAATGCAATTGGCAGCGGTGAGTCCTTATAACCCTGTGGTGCTTTCAACCATTAAAGCCACCAAAATTGTAGATGTATTTGGACGTATTTTTCCAACGGTTGGCAAAGGTCGAGTTAACTCTGCAGCCTTGGCTTTGTTGGTGGTGTTGTATCTACTCAAAATTTTTGGTGTTATGTATCTCAATGGTGCGATGCCGAATAGTCCAATTCACTTACTGATTCTGACTTTTGTGACCATGATTCAGGATTTAATCCGTTTCTGTCGTTATTTGATTTTTGCCACCATTATTTTGAGTTGGGTGGTGATGTTTACTCAATCTCGTGGCCCTTATATTGAGGTGATTCAAGAGTTGGCAGAGCCGTTATTAGCACCATTTCGTCGTTTATTGCCGAACATGGGCATGATTGATTTGTCGCCAATTATTGCATTTTTGGCTTTATATATCGCTGAAATTATTATGAATCAGGTAGCGATTGTATTGCTGACTGGCTTATAAGTCGCATTATCCTAAAACATTAAAAAGGACTCGATTTGAGTCCTTTTTTTGTAGTTTAAGTTTGGGCTGACGACCTTAATGAGTCTTCAGAAATACAAATAACCTGCATCCTGACCTCCTTCTAGGCGAAGGAAGGTGCTGGAAAAAGAGAGCGCAACGACTTTAGTGCGCTTCATCCCAGTTATTGCCTTTTCCGACTTCCACCACCAATGGTACAGAAATTTCCACCACAGATTGCATGACTTCTGCCAACTTCGGCGCGAGTTCATCTGCCGCATCTGCATCGACTTCAAATACCAATTCATCGTGTACTTGCAGCAACATTTTGGCTTGCGCTTGCGGTAACATTTTGTCGACTTCAATCATCGCCATTTTAATAATATCAGCTGCAGAGCCTTGTAATGGCGCGTTAATTGCCGCACGTTCTGCCGCTTTACGTACCATCATATTACGTGCAGCAATATCTGGCGTATAGAGGCGACGACCTAAAATAGTTTCTACAAAACCTTGTTCTAGCGCGACTTGGCGGGTACGTTGCATATATTCATAAATGCCCGGATAACGCTGGAAGTATTGCTTGATGTAGTTTTGTGATTCTTCACGGGTAAACCCAAGCTGACGAATTAAGCCAAATTCCGACATGCCGTAGAGCAGACCGAAGTTTACAGTTTTGGCCTGACGACGCTGATCTGAGGTTACGTCTTCTAAGGCAATACCCAAGACTTCTGCCGCAGTACGGCGGTGCACGTCTTGTCCATGGTTAAAGGCATCGAGTAGGGCATCATCTTGTGAAAAATGTGCCATTAAACGCAATTCGATTTGCGAGTAGTCGGCTGCCAACAACACGCGACCTTCAGGTGCGACAAAGGCTTTACGAATTTGACGACCAATTTCAGTACGAATTGGAATGTTTTGTAAGTTTGGATCAGTAGAAGATAAACGCCCTGTTGCAGTCAAAGCTTGGTGATAACTGGTATGCACTCGATGCGTATCGTTGTTGGCTTGCTTCAGTAAGCCATCGGTATAGGTGCTTTTGAGTTTAGATAAACCACGGTAGTCTAAAATTAAACTACTGATCGGATGCTCAATTTTTTCCAAAACACTTTCACTGGTACTGTATTGACCTGTTGCGGTTTTCTTGCCGCCTTTGAGTCCGAGTTTATCAAACAGGATTTCGCCCACTTGTTTCGGTGAGCTGACATTAAAGTTTTCACCTGCCAATTCTACAATTTGGTTTTCCAAATCTTGCATGGTTTGGGAAAAATCGACACCCAATTGATCTAAAAATTTCAGATCAAGCTGAATGCCATTTTCTTCCATACTGGTCAGCACACGCGCCACAGGCATTTCGATGTTGTGCAAAATATTGACCAATTCAGGATGCTTTTGTAGCTTCGCAGACAGCACTTCATATAAACGATACGTAACATGCGCATCTTCTGCAGCGTAGTGCGCAGCCGTTTCAATTTCAATTTGATTGAAAGTTTTTTGCTTGACGCCTTTGCCTGCAATTTGCTCATAAGATGTGGTCAGGTGGCTTAAATATAAGCGTGCCACATCATCCATGCCGTGACGGGTTGCGACAGAGTTAAGCACATAAGATGCCAACATGGTATCGAAATACCAACCTTGTAAATGAATACCGTGATTTTCAAGCACATGCGCATCATATTTTAAATGATGCCCAATTTTATCCACCGCATTATTTTCTAAAATAGGTTTGATTTGTGCCAAAACCTGATCACGGTTGAGCTGCTGTGGTGCGCCCTCATAATCATGCGCCAAAGGTACGTAATAGGCATCTTTGGCATCGAACGCGATAGAAAAACCAACAATTTCTGCAACGCGATAATCCAGACTGGTGGTTTCTGTATCAAAGGCAAAACGCTGTGCAGTTTGCAAGCGTTGCAGCAAAGCATCCCAATGCGCCTGATCTAAAATGGTGTGGTATGTTGCTGCACCGAGTTGATCATCAACACTGCTTTGCGTGGCTTGATCTTCAGTTTCAATTTCATTGGCTGTCGGTGCGGCGACTGTTTTTGCAGCTTGTTTATAATTGCTGTTATTTGGATTATTTGGATGATCGAGCGATTGTAATTGATTACGGAATTCTAGCTCGGTATATAAATTGCGTAAGGCTTCAACATTAGGGTCTTGTAGTTTTAGATCGGCATAACCAAAGTTCAGATCAAGGTCACAAACAATGCTGGCGAGTTGATGATCTAGCGCGATGCCATCGGCATTGTCTTTAATATTTTGTCCGACTTTGCCTTTAATATGATCGACATTTTCTAAAATCGCACCAATCGAGCCATATTCGGTCAGTAGTTTTGCAGCAGTTTTGGCGCCAATGCCGGGCACGCCCATAATACCATCGGAAGCATCACCCATGAGGGTCAGATAATCAATAATTTGATGCGGCCATACGCCAAACTTGTCAAATACAGCCTGAATATCCATTGGCTTTTCTTTGAAGCTGTCTTCAAGGGTAACTTTTTCAGTCACCAACTGCGCCATGTCTTTATCGCCCGTAGAAATCAGTACTTGCTGTCCTTCGGCTTCGGCACGTTTGGCTAAAGTTCCAATAATATCATCGGCTTCTGCGCCTGGTAGCATGTAAAGTGGAATACCCAAAGCACGAATTAAAGCATGTAAGTATGGAATTTGCTGAGAAAGTTCCTCAGGCATACTTGGGCGGTCACCTTTATAAATTGGCGATAGTTCGTGACGGAAAGTCGGCTCAGGCGTATCAAAAATTACCGCCATGTGAGTAGGCTGAGTACGACGCATCAACTTTTGAATCGCAGAGATCGCGCCACGAATAGCATTGGTATGTAAACCAGTTGACGTGGTTAATGGTGGTAGTGCGTGAAAGGCACGAAATAGAAAATATGAGCCATCGACCAAGACAAATGGTGGCATGGATTGATTCCTTCTGCAAATAAGCAGTTTATTGTACGTGATTTTTGCAGTTGTCGCAGAAACTGATTTTTAAGGCAAGTGTTGCAGACGCACAGTTACCGAATTGCTGATGAATCCTGATTCAGAATCGTGCTGTCTGTTGTATGATCGGAGCCATGACAATATCAATAAAATGAAGAGCAATGCAGACAGGGCAGAATGAAATTCGAATCATTTGGTTCATGCTATTAATCATAATTTCAATTGGCGCATGGTGGCTCGGTGTGCCGATGCTGAGTTATATCTGTGCAGTTGCTGCGGTGGTCAGCGTGATGTTTTTTGTGGGACGAGTGCAGAACTCACTGGAACAGGTTGTGGATGCACAGTCACAAGTACAACGCCAAAGCTCTAAAACTCCTTTATATATCGCCGCTTTTATTGCTTTTTTAGGAATATTGCTGGATTGGTATTTACTGACATCTATTGCTTTAAGTGCATGGATTTTTATGTTGTTGCGATGGTTGCAGCGTTTGGAGCAAGGACTGTATCAATTACAGCAATTACAAAGTGCCGCTAAGCTTCAGGCGCATGCTCAAAAGAGCTATCCTCAAAAGACCAATGCTCAAGAGAAAAAGGTTCAAACGCAATTCGCAGAGCATATTTTAGCCAATACATCTGAAGTTGATGCAAGTCTTTCATCAGTTAAGGCAAATGTGGATGATGGTGTTATATCAACCGCTTCTCAACCTGAAACCATCGCTATTCAATCTGATTCCACATTATCGAGCGAGCCGAATTCTGTTCGGGAACAAGCAGCTCAAGTTTCCTATCCATATCAAGACCAAGAGTATCTACATCAAGAATATTCAGCTCCAGATTTAGCCAAATCCTCAAGGTCTGTTGCACCTTTTGCAACTCAGTCGCGCTCATCAAGTAACAGTTTATTGCAACAAGCTCAATCATGGCTGATACATGGTAATCCTGTATTAAAAGCAGCAATTGTAGTGTTACTCATAGGCGTGGTGTTACTGCTACGTTTTGCTACTGAACATTGGCAATTTAGTTTGGCAGTGAAACTTTTGTTCGTTGCTGGCGTGAGTGCAGCAGTGACAGTATTCGGTTATCTGTTACGCAACAAAAATCGCAGCTTTGCTTTGGGTGTGCAAGGTTTGGGGTTGGCTGGGCTGTGTCTGACCTTATTTTTTGCCTATTACAATTTGGTCATTCCAAATTTAGCTATCGCCAGTCTGTGTTTTATTGTGGTGATGTTGCTCACGCTCTGGCTGAGTTTAAAACAACAATCAGTCGAACTTGCCCTCATGGCAATGCTGATTGCGTATTTCGCACCGTTTACTTTACCTGTTCGTAATGCAACAGCCATTGAATTTATTGCCTATTATTTGCTGATTAATATTTCGGTTGCCATTTTAAGTAGTTTACGTCCGTGGAAATATTTAAATCAAATTGCGTTTTTAATGACGGTTGTGGTGGGTGGCAGCTATGCCTTTTATCATGGTTATATCTTTGAACGGCAGGTGCTAACGCTTTTAGTTTTGGCGCATGCGGCTATTTTTATTTGGTTGGGTTTTCGCTTTAGTCAGCTTTTGGCACAGGAAGATGTCGCCACGTTTCAGCTGAAACCTATTTTAGACCTTGCCTTGATTTTTGGCGCACCCATTGTCGGTTATGCCTGTTTATATCTGATGTATTTTGAAGAAACAGCAGAGCAGGCAGCCTTTAGTTTGTTATTTGCGGTGGTTTTTGCAGGTTTGTATTGGCTGACCAAACAGCATCGGCAGACACAATTTATTGCACAAAGTTATTTCAGTTTGATGCTGATTTTTAGTGTGTTGATTCCACCTATTTTACTGCCTGAACAATGGAGTGTCATTGGTTGGGCATTACAAGGCGTGGCTGTGTTTATTTTTGCCTTTATTCAATATTCTAAAATTAGCCGTTATTTGGCACTAGGTTTGTTTGCCGTAGCGGGCTTATCTGGGCTGTATTATTTAGTAGAGTTGCCTTATTTCGAGCGCAGTATTTATTGGGTACTGAGCCTAAGTTATGCCACGGTTGTGGCGTTTTCCAACAGCCGTGCAGCTTTCAGACAACAACTGAGCACAGCAACCACGAGCGTACTGTGTTTAATGATGTTGTCTGCAACCAGTTTATGGCTATGGTTAGGTTTAGATTACTTTGATGGAGAACTTGCAACCGTACAGACGCTTTTGGCGGTGGTGGTCATTTATTTACTTATCAACGAAGTACTACTTTCTCGTCAAGCGACATGGTCATGGCTATTGCCCAAATGGTTAGGTCTAACGCCAGTTTCGCTCACTGCAGCAGGTTTATTATTCAGCCGTAGCTATGATGGAGCGGTGCATTGGGTTTCGGGTACTGAACGTCTGCTATTTGCCTTGTTTGCAGGCGTGCTCAGTGTGTTGTGGTTGCGTCCTTTATGGACTGTCCGCAGCGACAAAGAATGGCTGAGTTTAGGACTGTTACCCATTTTGGCGATGGCGAGTTTAACGCTGTTACCACAGCATCCGTATAGCAGCGTGGTGATTTTACCATTGCTCTTTGCGGCGTGGTGTTGGTGGCAACAACCGGATTCAGATTGGCGCAAATTTTGGTATGCGCGTAGCAATTTAATCTTCATGTTGATGTGGATGCTATGTTCACAACTGTTGACTGAACACGCATTTTACGGCTATGTACTGCCTATTTTGAATCCATTTGATTTGGTTAGTATAGCCATGTTGGTGGCTATTTTGTGGATGTTGAATCTGCAACGCAAAACCCATTTAGACCAAGGCTTGGCAGCGGTAATTATGGTCTTGAGTTTACTGTGGCTAAGTAGTTATGTGCTATTACGTGCCTTACATCTGTATTTGGGAACGCCAATCAACCAAATTGCTGTTTGGCAAGATGCCACTGTGCAGCTCAGTTTGACCTTGCTTTGGGTGAGTTTGGCTTGTATCGCCATGTGGATTGCCAGTCTGAAACAATTACGTGCCTTGTGGATTTTAGGCAGCAGTATTTTGGTGATTGTGACCTTAAAATTGGTGCTTTTAGATTTATCTAATATTGGAACTTTAATGCGCGTGCTGTCATTCTTTGCTGCAGGTTTAGGTATGCTACTGATTGCATATATTGCCCCAATTCCTGAGACAGATCTCGTAAAAAACAACACTTCGCCGTCTTCCAAAGCTTGAGCAGATCCTCAAGTTTAGTTAGAGGCAAAGTGTCGAAGACTGAAACGATTACTTTAAGTCAGGTTCTCGTTTCAGTGCTTGGGCATTGGCATATTGATCAAGTTCTTCATTATTTAAAGGGCGCGATAAAGGATGATCAACAAAACCCATTTTGGGTACAGGAATTTCGATTTGGTTGTCTAGGAAACCATTACGGATACGTTCCTGCATTTCATCACGTACCTTTAAAAAGTTTTCTTGCTGACACCACACCGCAAACAACAATTCAATTGAAGATTCACGGAAAGCTGTAACTGTCACCGCGGGTTTAGGGTCAGACAGCACGAGCGGATATTGATTGGCGACACTGAGCAACACTTCACGCACTTTAATAATATCTTCGTGAAAATTAATCGCGAGGGTAATGGGCACACGTCGGATTGGAAACTTGGACAAGTTATGCACGGGTGCACGAATCAATTGTTCATTGGGTAAACGCACATAAATATTGTCTTGGGTCAGTAATTTAACTGAAAGTAAGTCAATTGAGATCACTTCACCTTCAATGGTGTGTCCGCGAATCAGGGTGATTTGAATGGTGTCGCCCACTTCAAAAGAACCTTCGCCAATCAGGAACATACCACTAATTAAATTGGATGCCGAGGTTTGTGAGGCAAAACCCAAAGCCACGGTTAAAATACCCGCTGCACCTAAAAACACGCTGAGTTTGAAGCCTGCTTCTTTCAGGCTCGCCATCACAAACAGCAGGAAAATAAAGTAAAAAATCCCGCGTCGCCAAACTAAGCGTTGATGCGCATTAAAACGTGCGCCAATAGTGCGTACAAAAGTATTGGAAACAAAACGTGCAATTAAGAAACCAATCAAAGACAATACAATTGCGACCAAAATTTCGGTCAGACGATCTGTATTGATACTGGTAAAAATTCCTTTGAGGCTGTTGGTGATTTCTTTGGAAATATTGGAATCTGCCATAACATCCTCTTAGAAAAATGAATCAAACATATTAAATAAAGCACCTGCCGTTTCACGTGGCGGTTGCAAATAGGTCACTTCACCAGCATGTGGCGGGGTGCGATTTTCAATCCGAATTCGTGGCGGGCGGTCTAAACCTTCATGCATCACTTTAATTTGTGAAGTCCATAAACGACCTGTACTTTCGCTGAAAAATAAAGGCAGCGCAGGCACAGGCACATTCATTCGGTCAAAACGCAATTGTTGATTGCTGGTGTTGTGAAATTCAATCGGCGTGACGGCACGAAATGCACGTGGTTTTAATTGATGTAATTCGGTACGGCCATCGACTGCTGTGGCATAGCAAATTTCACCTGTACGATGATTGGGGCCAAACCAAGTATCTTTCGGGCGAATAATCGGCAAATCAAAAATGGGTTCACGTTGACCATCGACAAAGGCAGACATCCACAACGGTGTGCTGATATACAAGGTGCCGCGTTGCCCCGCAGGAATATAAATTGGATCGACAGGTTTAATCACCACTGAACGGTCTGCCAAACGAGGCATGAGCTGTAATTTACTTTGTGTAGATTTGAACATATAGCGTTCAATTTTCACAGGTTGTGGAAAGGCAAATTCAGGATCATCAATGTTATGCCATTGCTGTTCATAATCGTATTGAACCTGCGGGCGATAATATTCCAAACGCCATTCTTGCATACCACGGGTCAAACGTACTAAGAGTGAGCCAAATTGCCACGTTTTAGGACGATTGAGCTCAAACTCATAGTCACCCCACCATTTTAATTTAGCCGAATCAGTTTCTGAAATCTCATGATTTTGTGACAATGGCCTATCCCTTTCTTGATAAATCAGCGAAAACAGACTTCACGCTGTCATACGCTTAGAGTACACTCAAATTAAATTTTTTCATCATTATTATAATCGCTGATGCAAGTACTGAAACAATTACAAATACCGTATAGCTTTGCCAAACGCCATGGGGTGTTAATTCGTTATGAGGGCGATCATGCCTTTATTGTACGTCGTGAAAATACGCCGATGCTTGCCATTCAGGAGGCGCGTCGTTTTTTGGGGCATCCTGCACAGCATCAACTTTGTAGCGATCAGGAATTTCACCAATTATTAAGCAGCAGTTTTGCAGGTGATACAGGCGAGTCGCAGCAAGTCGCTGCGGGATTGGAAGATCACCCTGACTTGCTTAGTTTGGCAGATTCAGTTCCTGAAGCAGAAGACCTGATGGATCAGGAAGATGATGCACCGATTGTACGTTTAATCAATGCTTTACTGTCTGAAGCGATTCGGGTTGGCGCATCGGATATTCATATCGAATCTTTTGAGAAAAAACTGTCAGTCCGTTTGCGGGTCGATGGTCAGTTGCGTGAAATCGTGCAACCGCGCCGTGAACTTGCGCCTTTATTGGTGTCACGTATTAAAGTCATGGCAAAACTGGATATTGCCGAAAAACGTATCCCTCAAGATGGTCGTATTTCGCTCAGACTAGCAGGTCGTGAGGTCGATGTACGTGTGTCAACGCTGCCATCTTCGCATGGTGAGCGGGTGGTAATGCGTTTGCTGGATAAGCAAGCAGGTCGTTTAAACATGACGCACTTGGGGCTAATGCAAAATGATTATGAGCGCTTAAAGCAACTGGTACATCGACCACACGGGATTATTTTGGTTACAGGGCCGACAGGTTCGGGTAAAACTACGACCTTATATGCAGCTTTGTCAGACCTGAATGACGGTTCTAAAAATATTTTGACTGCAGAAGACCCGATTGAATATCAACTTGAAGGGATTGGGCAAACACAGGTCAATACCAAAGTGGATATGACCTTCGCTCGTGCTTTAAAAGCCATGCTGCGCCAAGACCCAGATGTGGTGATGGTGGGGGAGATTCGTGACTTAGAAACCGCCGAAATTGCAGTGCAGGCTTCCTTAACTGGTCACTTGGTACTGTCTACCCTACATACCAATACGGCCATTGGTGCAGTCACCCGTTTAAAAGATATGGGCATCGAGCCGTTCTTGCTGTCAAGTTCATTAATTGGGGTGATCGCACAGCGTTTAGTGCGCACCTTATGTTCGCACTGCGCCACATGGCATGCTGCAGATGACTTTGAACAAGAACTCTTTAAAAGTGTGACCGATGCAAGCGATTTAAAACTTCCGCAACCGAAAGGCTGTGAACATTGCTCACATACAGGTTTTACTGGGCGGACTGCAATTTATGAAATTGTCCCTGTGGATGAAGCAATGCGCCGTTTGATTCATGGCAATGCCGCGGAATATGAACTGGAAGATTATGCACGACAGCAATCAGGTTCGATTCGTGAAGATGGATTGCGTAAGGTATTGGCAGGTAAAACCACTTTGGAAGAAGTGCTGCGCGTGACCAATGAAGCGGCTGAATAGCTAAAAAGTAAGGTTAAGATAAGAAATACAAAGAGTTGATCACTATATTGTTGATCAACCCTTTTTATTGAAATTCAATTTTAAAATTGCAATAAACGACGATGCTGCATTAACGGCATCGACTCTCGAATTTTGCTTTGTTCATCTAAATCAAAGGGCACTGTAATCAGTTGCGTACCTTCGTCTTGCACCATTGACAATAACTGTCCGCGTGAATTGGCAGCGCCTGAATGTCCCCAAGTCTGACGTTTTTCACCATGCCAACCTTGTTGGGCTGCACCTAAAACCTGACATTGACTGTCCATGCCACGCGCCTGCAAGAGCAATTGCCAATGCATTTGACCTGTGGTGTAAGTAAAAGCCGATGGCGCAGTTAAAATATTGGCGCCTTGCGCACGTAAAGTTAAGGCCAATTCAGGAAAGCGCAAGTCATAACACACCATTAAGCCAATGTTGCCAAACGGTGTTTTCGCTACAACGACTTCAGAGCCGGGTTCAAAAAACTTAGATTCCTGATAACCACCAACAGAGTCACCAACTTGCACATCAAACAAATGAATTTTGTCATAACGTGCTTCAGTTTTTTCTGGGCTAATACATAAACTGACCGTACGCACACGACCATCTGCAATTGTTGAACCATCAGGGCGATATGGGCAGGGCAATGTACCCGCCACAATCCAAATTTGATATTGATGTGCAAGCTGTTCCAACCGCTGTTGAATACTTTCAAACTGTGCCGCGGTTTCGCGTTGTTTGCCTGCTGCAAAGCAGACAAGGTTTTCGGGGAAAACGATCAGTTCAGCACCATCCGCTTTACTCTGTTGAATCAATGTTTCAATGATTTTGAAGTTTTCTTCAATATCGTTTTGCGAGTTCATTTGAGCAACAGAAAGTAAAGTCATCAAAGCATTCCTGAGTGAAGATCAAGCGTTCTGCTGATTTTTCTCAGCACACTGATCAAGATTATCTTGTTCTTTTTGTAGCTGTTTCACCAAAGGTTCGAACATATTTTGGTTGTTTTCATTCAGCTTCATGAGGGTTTTATGGGCATCTAATACCGTAGTGAGCATATTGCTATGCGTGACGTGTTCTTCTACCAGCTCACGCGTGCAGACAGTTGGGTCACCACAGTAATTTAAAATCACAAACACCTGTCCTAAGCCCATGCTATTGGCGAGCGTAGTAATGTCTGGATTAGTAGAGAGCATAACTGCTTGAATGTTATGGATTTGTTTCAGTTTTAAGCCTAGCTTAGCCAATACACCTAAAACTGTACTGTCAATAAATGTAGTTTGGGTTAAATCTACAATTGCACCCACCACATTAGATTGCTGTTCAATTTTACTGAGTAGTTTGTCTAGACTAATACAAGATTGGGCACGCACTTCGCCAAAAAGCTTAAAGATATGCGTTCCATTCAAACTTGCATATTCAACATGACCTGTTGACATATAAATGCCATTTGCAGAGAAGGATTAGATAATTATCCCATAGCGACTATATAGACTCAAGTGGCTTACAGTCGTATATCTTGGGTTGAGAAGTTAACTGGCTGATTTATTAGTTATTTTGTTCGACACAAACTCAAGATCGCAATATCATCTGCTACATGATCGGGGGCTTGGAATGATTGATTTTGCAAGTGAAAGACCAATTGTTCAAACTGTTCATTCAAACCACCACTATAAGGTTCTAACGCACCATCGGAGCAGATAATAAACCGCGCCTGTTTATTTAATACGCACTCAAATTCCTCAACTTCTAAATCTTCAGTCAGTCCCAAAGGAAAACTACTGGTATTTAAAATTTTAGGTGCTTGATTGGGTTCGATAATAATGGCAGGTGGATAATGCCCCGCACTCGACCAACGCAGTTCGTGGGTTTCAATATTTAAAATCCCACTAATCATGGTGATATGCTTTTCAATATTTTCTTGAACCAACATGCCATTCAGCTTCTTAATCAGTTCGCGTGGTGTTTTGGAGCGACCATGAAATGCAGCCATCCAAGACGTTAGTAAACTACTAGTTACACCATGCCCAGAGACATCGGCTAAATAGAACATGATTTCTTTATCACTGATTTTCCAGTAATCAAACCAATCGCCCGACAAATAAGCCGAAGGTTTAAATAACGTATCTACACGGTAGTTGCACAGTTCGATAGGATTGGGCAGTAATTTTTTTTGTAATTCCGCCGCAGAAGGTAAGTCACGGCTGTCTTGATTGCGTTTATATTGTGCGTCTATTTTGCGTAAGGCTTGTGGTGGATTTTCTGGTAAACGACTCCACAACCAACCTGCTAAAGCACCTTGTTCCCATGCTTGTACCAATGCCGTGCCTTCATCTTCAAAGGCCAATACAATCGTAGGTAAATCCCATTGATGGGTTAAATAATCTTGCACATCGGCAATTGCAATAATGGTTGGGTCATACAAGCTGATGTCATCTATGTGAATCATTTGCACACTAGGAAGTGTGTCGAGCACCTGTTCTAGATATGGAATATCACGTGTGGGTTGAATGAAATACATAGAGTTTTGTGTTGACCCTGAACCTAAACAAAGCGTTACTATAACAATGCCTGAATACTCAAGGAAAGTAAAAACTCACCTTGAGTAAAATGTTTTACAAATTATTCTTTGCTTTCTTCAGGCGGGTTTATTTCTTCTTGATCATCAAAAAGTTCTTCGCTTTCATCATCTACAAAAGAAATACTATCTGCATCGAGTCCTTTCTTTTCCGCAATTTCAAAGTTTTTACGTTGCAAGTAAATATCCCGAATCGCGGCATATTTATCGCCCTGTAATACTTGTTCTACATCTAGGAGTTGCGAGCGCGTATCTAGGCCGCGCATAACTTGCTCCGACCAATATAAACGGTCATTGCCATCTAAAATGTATTTTTGTGGACGTGCCTGACCATCTACAAGTGTGCCGAAACCATCACGGAAAGTACTTGGGCCGTAAATTGGTAGCATGACATAAGGCCCTGAAGGGACACCGTAGTAGCCCAAGGTTGTACCAAATTTTTCTTCTTCCGTGTCTAAACCTAAACGACGTGCAGGGTCAGCCATGCCTAAAGTAGTAATCGTATTTAAACTAAAACGACCTAAAGTTTTTGCGGCACGTAAAGGGCGGCCTTGAATCAATTGGTTAACCGCATTCCAAGGTTCGCCCAAGTTTTTTCGGAATTGACGATATGACCCGCGCACTTCACCAGGGACTTTCTTTGTATATTGAACCGCAAGTGGACGCGCGATATTACGATCTAACATATCGTTGAATGCATAAATCTGACGGTTCAAAGGTTGCAGTGGGTCTTTGACTTCATCGGGTTGTGCAGCATTTGCATTCACTTTTAAATCTTTGGCTTTTACATTTTTTAATTCTTTAAGCGCATTCAAACGACTACTTTTAGTTTCAGAAGATGAATCTGCCGCAATAACTTCAGTAGTTTCTTCTTGAGCAACTTCTTCAGTAGAAGGCATTGTCGCATGTGTTGAGGTGATGAATCCTAAAGAAACAAGGCACACCCAAAGATATTTTTGTTGATACATAAAGAATCCTAGCGCTTAAATCTGAGTAAGCAAAAGCTGTTATATCGCCGATGGGTGTATAGTAACAGTTAATTGAAACGATGTATTAAAGCAAATTTGCTCAAAATGTGTGTAGAAAAGGTAAGAATGAACAAAAAATAAACACCCGATATATTTCCTTTGAAAAAAGTCTTGCAAGGTAAAATATTTACCCTATAATGCACATCCATCGGCGGTGATGAAGATTAAAACTTCTGATAAAACAATGACTTGGTTAAGAATGATTGAGTTGGGTTTTAGAAAGAAAGTTTAAAATAATTTAAATTACCAGTTGACACTTTAGAAATAAAGCGTAATA
>NZ_VPBI01000012.1:0-79967 GCF_013418795.1 Acinetobacter sp. YH12120
GAGATTCATGCACGTGTAGCAGTCCTCAACAGATTTACGGAATTAGGTCGACCAGTTACCCAAGTTACGCCTTAAATTTGGCTCAATTAGGGGCGCTTTGCATTTCAAATCTTTGTGCAACAAAGCCCAGAATTTACCAAACTGAGTATTTCCGGCATGTTGGCGACTCGTATCAGTTATATCAATGACTTGGCGGTGGTGGCAGAAAAACTGGGGATTGATATTGAGCATGTGCGGCAGGGTATGGCGGCAGATAGCCGTATTGGTGCGTCCTATATGTACCCTGGTGCGGGTTTTGGTGGTGAAAACTTTAGTCATGATATTCAGACTCTGGCCAGTACCGTATCGACCACAGGGGTGAAAAGTCAGCTGTTGGCGCAGGTCTGGGACATCAACGAACAGCAAAAAGAACTCTTGTTTAGAAAGCTGTGGAATTATTATCAGGGCGATTTACGCGGCAAAACTGTGGCAATTTGGGGCGCAGCCTTTAAAGAAAACACGGTACGGATACAGCATTCTCCGATTCATGTAATGTTGCCTGCGTTGTGGGCGCAGGGTGTGACGGTCAAATTGCACGACCCACAAGCCTTGCCTGAAATTGTGGCACAGTATGGTCAGCGCGATGATCTGATTTTATGTACAGACCAATATCAAGCCGTCGAAGGTGCATCGGCATTATGTGTGCTGACCGCGTGGAAACAATATTGGAGTTTGGATTATCCGACTTTGTTGCAGCAGATGCAGCATCCGCTGATTTTGGATGGTCGCAATATTTATGATCCTGAATTTGTGAAGGCACAAGGTTTTGCTTATATGGGAGTCGGTCGCTAATGATTCGTAGCACAATGCCACAGACGCAAAGCTCGATTTCCCCAAATGACGATGTCTTGCCGCAGTTACAACAATTGCAGCATCAGTTTCAGCAGCTGCATTTAAATCAGCTGTTTGCTCAAGATCCACAGCGTTTTCAGCGTTTCTCGGTGGCTTTGGACAGTGTGCTGTTTGACTATAGCAAGCATCGGATTGATGCCAAGGTGTTGCAGACCCTGGTTCAGTTTGCACAGCAGAGTCAGCTTGCTGAGTGGATTGGACGTTTATTTTCAACAGCAACAGGCTCAGAGAAAATCAACTATACCGAACAGCGCGATGCGATGCATTGGGCCTTGCGTTTGCCTGCGCCTAGCACAGCAGCAAGCGCTTCCGAACAGAGCGATGCCTACGCTGCATTGACTGAGCAAGTCCATACCCAGCTTGAGCGTATGTATGCCTTGGTGGAAAAAATTCATGCAGGCCAATACCGTGGTGCCACTGGTGAAGTGATTCAGGATGTGGTCAATATTGGTGTCGGTGGCTCAGATTTAGGCCCATTGATGGTGACCCAAGCCTTATCTGATTTTAAAGTGGCAACTGAAAAACCACTGAATGTACATTTTGTGTCCACCATGGATGGCAGCCAGCTATCTGAATTGCTGCATCGTCTGCGTCCTGAAACTACTTTATTTATTATTTCGTCCAAGTCTTTTGGCACCATTGATACCTTATCCAATGCGCAAACGGTGAAACAATGGCTAGAAAAGGCCTTGGGTACACATGCGCAAATTCTGAAACATCACTTTATTGGGGTATCCACCAAAGCAGATAAAATGACCGCTTGGGGCATTTGTCCTGAAAATCAGCTCTTGCTTTGGGATTGGGTCGGTGGTCGCTATTCGCTATGGTCGTGTATTGGCTTACCGATTGCCCTGACCATTGGCGTTGCGGGTTTTCAGCGGTTTTTAGCAGGTGCACATGCGGTTGATCAGCATTTTCAAACGGCTGCATTTGATCAGAACATCCCAGTGCTGATGGGCTTGCTGGGGGTATGGAATAATAATTTCCTGAATATTCAGACTCATGCGGTCTTGCCTTATGATGGACGTTTAAAATACTTCGCTTCGTATTTACAGCAATTAGAAATGGAATCGAATGGCAAGTCGATTCAGCGTAATGGCGAGGCGGTTAGCTTGGATACTTGCCCGATTGTTTGGGGTGAGGTTGGGCCGAATGCACAGCATGCGTTCTATCAATTGTTGCATCAAGGGACGCATGCGGTCAGCTGTGATTTTATTGCCCCTGTGCAGCGTTATAATGCCAATCAATTTACCTATGCTGAAAATGCCGAGGCTTTGGTAGAGCAGCATCATTTAGCCTTGTCCAACTGTTTGGCGCAGTCGCGGCTTTTGGCCTTTGGCAATCAGGCTTTAGATCAGCAGGAATTAGATGGCTTAGCGGCATATAAGCAGTACAGTGGTAATCAGCCAAGTAGCAGTATTTTATTGCAAGAACTCAATCCGTATAGCTTGGGCATGTTGATTGCTCTATATGAACATAAAGTCTTTGTGCAATCGGTGCTGTGGAATATCAATCCTTTTGACCAATGGGGCGTAGAAAAAGGTAAGGAAATTGCCAATCAGCTTTTGCCTATTTTAAATGGGCAGCAACAGGATTTATCGGCACTCGATGCATCGACTCAAGGTTTATTAAAAATTTTATTAGGAAAAATAGATGGCTAATGTATTAGTAACAGGCGGTGCTGGCTATATTGGTTCACATACCTGTGTTGAGTTGCTGAATGCAGGGCACAGCGTGGTGGTGCTAGATAATTTGTCCAATAGCTCGGCAGAGTCATTGGCGCGGGTGCAGCAACTGACGGGCAAAACCTTACAGTTTATTCAGGGTGATATTCGTGATGCTGCTGCTTTGGATGCTGTGTTTGCTGCACATCAAATTGATGCAGTGATTCATTTTGCAGGACTTAAAGCAGTGGGAGAAAGCCAACAAATTCCACTGAGCTATTTTGACAATAATATTGCGGGTTCAATTAGCTTGATGCAGGCGATGCAACGCGCGCATGTGTTTAAACTGGTGTTTAGTTCATCGGCTACAGTATATGATGAAGCCAATATTTCGCCCTTGCATGAAGAGATGCCAACGGGCATGCCAAGCAATAACTATGGCTATACCAAACTGATTGTGGAACAGCTCTTACAAAAAGCAGCCGCAGCAGATCCTCGTTGGTCGATTGCCTTATTGCGTTATTTTAATCCTGTGGGGGCACATAAAAGTGGCTGCATAGGTGAAGACCCACAAGGTATTCCAAATAATTTAATGCCTTATGTCACCCAAGTGGCGGTGGGACGTCGTGAAAAACTGTCAATTTTTGGGCAGGATTATGCCACACCCGATGGTACTGGTGTGCGCGATTATATTCATGTGGTCGATTTGGCCAGCGCGCATTTATGTGCTTTGAATAACCGTTTGACTGCCCAGGGTTGCCGTGCTTGGAATATTGGTACGGGTAATGGAATTTCGGTGCTGCAAGTGAAGAATACTTTTGAACAGGTCAATGGTGTGCAGATTCCATTTGAGTTTGCACCACGTCGTGAAGGCGATGTGGCGACCTCTTTTGCAGATAATAGCCGCGCCTTGCAAGAACTGGGCTGGACACCACAATATGGTCTAGAAGATATGTTGGCTGATAGTTGGAACTGGCAAAAGCAGAATCCGAATGGTTATCGTCAAGATTAATCATCCTATAGACTCAGCCACAAAGTTTAGGGCATAAAAAATGGGAGTCAGTTTTGACTCCCATTGTTTATATTATTTTGATTTTTCAGATTAGGCTTGAATCAATTGTGTCAACTCATCCACATAGTCCTGCATTGGGCATGGGTTTTGATCACGACGGCTTTCAATATTTAAGCGCAATAAAGGTTCGGTATTTGACGCACGCACATTAAAACGCCATGTACCAAAGTCAAGACTCACACCATCTGTTTGGTCAATTGCTGGGTTTTGGCTAGCATAATGCTCAAAGATTTTTTGGATCGTGACTTGAGTATCGGCCACTTTAAAGTTAATTTCCCCCGAACATGGGAACTTAGCAATCATTTCTTCGACCAGACTCGATAGCGATTGTCCTGTTTCAGACAACACAGAAAGCACCAATAACCAAGGAATCATGCCGCTGTCACAATAGGCAAAATCACGAAAATAGTGGTGTGCGCTCATTTCACCGCCGTAAACAGCATTGTGCTCACGCATCACATCTTTAATAAAGGCATGCCCAGATTTAGATTGAATCGCTTCACCTTGATATTGTGCGACCACATCGAAGGTATTCCAGACCAAGCGCGGGTCATGCACAATTTTTTCGCCTGCTTGTTTGAGCAAAAACGCCTGTGCCAATAAGCCGACAATATAATAGCCTTCAATAAACTGGCCTTTTTCATCGAATAAGAAACAGCGATCAAAGTCACCATCCCACGCAATGCCCATGTCGGCTTGATACTCTAATACGGCATTGCGGGTACTGTCACGGTTTTCCACTAAAATTGGGTTGGGGATACCATTGGGGAAGGTGCCATCGGCATCATTGTGAATTTTGACCAACTCTACAGGGATATTCAGGGCTTTGAATTTTTGCTCAATCGCATCGACCACATGTCCTGCAGCGCCATTGCCTGCATTCATGACCAGTTTCATTGGGCGAATTTTGCTAGGCTCGATATAAGTCATTAAATGGTCAATAAATTGAGGCAAAATATTGTAGCTTTGAGTGCTGCCTTTGTGCTCAACTGGGGTAAATTCGCCCGATTCTGCCAAAGCCTGAATGTCTTTTAGGCCAGTATCGGCACTAATCGGACGTGCATTTTCACGTACCAGTTTCATGCCGTTGTAGTCCATGGGGTTATGGCTGGCAGTTACTTCAATGCCACCTTGCACGTCTAAATGAAAGGCTGCGAAATAGACTTCTTCTGTGCCTGTCATGCCCAAATCGAGCACATTGACCCCTGCATCATTTAAACCACGAATGGTGGCTTGCTTTAAGCCTTCGCTGCTAAGGCGAATATCGCAGCCAATTACAACGGTTTTAGGTTGGTAAATTTGTCCGTAAGCACGACCAATTTTATAGGCAATCTCTTCATTGAGTTCTGTGCCCAATTTTCCGCGAATGTCATAGGCTTTAAAACAGGTGAGTGCGCTCATGTATTGTCCTAAATATTTGGAAAAATCGTATTGCTGCCTATGATAATCGAACTGTGTGTAATGTGCTGTATAGAATGGAAGATCAATTGCTTGAAGATGTTTCAGGTCAAAGACTATGGATGAGAAAAGATGTGGTGATGGGCAAGGGTGTTTTTTCTTGAGTAAGAAGTTGGTTAAAATACGGCTCAGACTTATGTGTTCGATATGATTGAAGATGGAATTACAGAAAAGTACTTTAGAGCCAGAGCAGAAACTTTCTGCGCCACAGAAAAAATTTCAGAAACTATGCCAAAAAATTGAGCAGGAACAGCTACGTTTGAATGAATGGCAGACCGCACAAGCCGATATTCAGGCACGTGCCAGCCGTGAAATTTTACCGACTTATGCGCAATTGCGTGAAGTTATATTTCAGCAAATTCAACAATTGCTTCAGCAAAAACAGCAAAAAATGACGGCAGCCCAGCAAACTAAGCTGGATCAAAAAATTGAGCAACTCAGTTTACAACTTTTGGATTCGCAGCAGATGTCTACCGAACAAGTTCAGTTTTTAACAGAATTGCTGAACAGTTATGGGCATCATATTGAATTGCTAGACACAGATGATGTGGA
The DNA here is from genome assembly GCF_013418795.1 of Acinetobacter sp. YH12120. Taxonomy (NCBI): domain Bacteria; kingdom Pseudomonadati; phylum Pseudomonadota; class Gammaproteobacteria; order Moraxellales; family Moraxellaceae; genus Acinetobacter; species Acinetobacter sp. YH12120. The sequence continues at coordinate 5,638 of NZ_VPBI01000012.1, forward strand.
TTTAAGATCTGAAGCTAAAACAGCAACAGAGTCAGAAGACGAAAATGTTGAACAATGTGAACAAAATAGTTTTGAATATGATGAGTCTGAACAAGAGCGCTTGGCACAGCTCAAGCTAGAAAGTTTGAAGCATTTTCTTTGTGAAGAATATGACCTAGATTTAGATTTTTTTGATTTTCAGCATGATCCATTAGATTTAGATGACTTTATAAAAAAATTTGAACAAAAAATGCAAGAACAAGAGGAGCTGGATTTTTTAAGTCAGTTGAGTAGTGCGCAAAAAGCTTTTGCCGAACAGCAAATTGCCCGTGAAAAAGCCAAAGCAGCAAAAAAACAGCAACAGCGTGAAGAAGCCAAGAAACTAGCAAATCAGTCCATTAAAGCGATTTACTTAAAAATTACAGCGTGGATTCACCCAGATCGTGAGCAAGATGAGCAGAAAAAACAAGAAAAAACCGTATTGATGCAGCAAGCCAATCAGGCTTATGAAGCCAATGATTTATTGACATTGTTAAATTTGCAAATTCAGTTGGGTCAGCAGCATAATTTGTCTTTCGCCAATCAACAATTAAAAGCGTATAACCTGCTTTTAGAAGAACAGTTAGAAACTTTGCAAATGCAAGTAGATGACATTATTTACTCTTTTAATTGGAGTCAGTTTTTATATTCTAACCGTAAAATTAAAGTGCAGGATTTGTATCGAAAATATGAGCAAGACTATCGACATGTTCAACAAAAATTAGCTCGAGCGCAAGAGATACTGGAAAAATATCAAGACCTTAAACAATTAAAGCAATTGATGCGCAGTCAATATGTGTGGGAAATGCATGCTGTGATGATGTAGACATATTGAGGTTTGGGTCTGGAATAAGGTGAAGCTTGGGCTTGCAATAGCGATATTAGCAGTGATGACAAAGATTCATTGATTAGCAAGTCTTTGTAATATATTTTGACGTGTAGCAGTGCTGAATAGATTGACAGAATTAGGTAAACTAAATTCCTAAGTTTTCACTTAAATTTGAATGGCTTAGAGAGGTTTGGCTTTGAATGTTTATGCAAAAAGTAGTCTTTATTTACAATATTCCTTTTGAGTGAATCCAAGTTATGCTCAGGTTGGGCCGTTCGGCTACTATTCTGAATTGACACCTTTGTCCGTTATAATTGTATAAACATTTTTAGTGTCTGGTAATTATGTCCTCATTGATCAATTTTCTATCTCGCTTTAGTACAGCAACTCTTCAGCGCAGTCTTAGCTATGCTAAACGCATTGATAGGGAAACGATTGAGTTCTTTGAGGAAAAAGACGGGGTTACGATGTATGCCCAAATTGAAGGGACAGATTATTACGATACTGCAATTACCTATAATCCCCAAAAAGACCGTTTAATCGATGACGACTGCACTTGTCCGGTTGGATATAACTGTAAACATGCTGCTGCTTTAGCGCGGTTATTCTTTCAGGAATATCGCCAGGAATTTCAGCAGCGTTATGCTGACTCTCAATCCCCGCAGGGAATCGCAAAACGCCTACGGGGGGATGATCAGGCACAGCGCTGGTTGAATGATTTTAAACGGTATTTACAACAGACTGAACCAGAGCAATCTGTCAAAACAAACAATTATTTAATTTACCTGTTAGATCAGTCTGTCAGCTTAAAGAAATTGACAGTTGATGTTCAGAAGGCCAGACGCAATAAAAACGGCTCAATTGCGGGGGAAAGTTATTATACCCAATATGAAAATATCACCAGAAAGCATCTGACTTTACCTGAACAAAAACGACAATTATTTAACCAGATTTATTATTATGCCAAAATAAACAGTGACGAACGTTTTTATCAAAGCAATCTTGATATCTCCGGAATTTTATTGGAGCATTTCAAATCTTTTATTCAAAGTGGCGATGTGTACTGGCAAAAAAAGAGCCATACTGCACTTCAATGGTCAGAACAAGGCTATCACATCGAACTGATCTGGCAACAAGGTGTAAACAAACAGACAGAGCATTTAAATATTGAATTGGTCAATGGTGATATTCGACTCGATTTAAAATCAAATCCACATATCCAAATTCTCGCTAGCCAGCCACCGTGTTATGTGGATATTCAACAGAACACGGTGGGCCAGTTATATGGTGAATATACGGCAAATCTTCTGTACCATTTTTTACAGATGCCTGATCTTCCATCTATGCTCTTGCCAGAGTTTGAGAAACTGACTCATCAATATTCAGACGTGAAAAATCTGCCTCAGCCCGAGTCTATTCAGCATATTGATGTCCTTGAGGGTAGTCCCCAGCCAATTTTACGCTTCGGTGTTTTAGATAAATTTGATTGGAAATGGGAAGAATCTGTTTGTGCTGAAATTGAATTCTCCTATGCAGGCGGGCGAATTAAAGCAGGTACATCAGGTGACAGTTTCATTGGTGAGCAGCATGACAAAATGGTGCGACAGCTTCGGGACTTAGTTCAGGAACAACAGTCAATCCAGCGTTTACAGCTATTGGTCGAATCACTGAAGTGGGTGAAAGATCTTAGTTATGACCAGCAATTAAAACTGGATAAACAACGTCTCGATTCTATGGTTTTTGCTTTCTATGGAGACTGGATCAAACAGCTGATGCCCATCAATCAAATTGAGTTGATGGGCTGGCAGATAGAGCATCTGGAAAACAGCCCCTTTAACCTGCAATATGTTGAAAATTTAAATATTTCTATCACTGAATCTGAAGGCCAGCAGGACTGGTTCAATATCGGGGCGACGGTTCAAGACAGTGCAGGCAATTCTTATAATTTACTTGATGCGCTCGTAGCTTTGGTGCGAGTAAATCCTGATTTACTTGATCCGCGGACTTTTATTCATCTGCATGACAGTCAAATTTTCACCGTGAAAACTGCAGTTGATCAACCTGATTTGGCGCTATCCGCTAGGGATATTAAGCCGGTATTATTGCATCTGCAGAGCATTTTACAGCAAGAAGAGCGCAGTATTGATCGCTATGATGCGAGTCAATTATTAGAATTGCAGCATAATCTTGGGATGACATGGCAGGTCAGTGATCGCCTGCAGAAATTTGTACATAAATTCAAACAAGGCTATCAGCAACAACTGCCGACACCACAAGGTTTTCAGGGGGAGTTGCGTCTATACCAGCAGCAGGGCTTAGGCTGGTTACAGTTTTTAAGGGAAACCCAGCATGGCGGGATTCTGGCAGATGATATGGGCTTGGGGAAAACAGCACAAACTTTAGCCCATTTACTCATGGAAAAGCAGGCTGGATATTTGCAGGATAGTCCCGCCTTAATTGTTGCACCCACATCGCTGATGCATAACTGGTTCAAAGAAGCGGAGAAATTTACCCCAGAGCTCAAGGTATTGCTGCTACAGGGGCCCGATCGCCATCAGTATTTTGAGCAGATTCCGCACTATGATATTGTGTTAACCACCTATCCGCTTCTGGCGAGAGATGAAGAGCAACTAAAGCAATATGAATATCATCAACTCATTTTGGATGAGGCGCAGAATATCAAAAATCCGCGCGCCAAAGCTGCACAGGTAGTACGGCAATTAACAGCGCGACATCGTCTATGTCTAACCGGTACACCTATGGAAAATCATTTGGGTGAGCTGTGGGCACTATTTTATTTCCTGATGCCAGGATTTTTATATTCACAAGAAATTTTTAATAAAAAGTACCGTCATCCGATTGAAAAGCGCGGTGATGAGCAGTTAAGACAAAAGTTGGTCAACCGGATTAAGCCCTTCATTTTACGTCGCTTGAAAACTGACGTAGCCAAAGAGTTGCCAGAAAAAACCACGATTGAAGTCAATATTGATATGAATGACCAGCAATCCAAGTTATATGAGGCTGTTCGTGCCACGATGCAGGCAAGCATTCAGAAAATTGTGGCAGAAAAAGGCTTTAAACGTAGTCAAATTCAAATTTTAGATGCCTTACTGAAGCTACGTCAGGTGTGCTGCCATCCTAGCTTACTAAAGCTGGATTCAGTGAAAATTGGGCAGGCGCATTCTGCCAAACTTGAACAGTTGATGGATATGGTCGTTCCAATGGTGGAAGAGGGGCGAAAAATTCTTATCTTCTCTCAGTTTACCTCAATGTTGGAACTGATTGAACAACAGTTCCATCACGCAGAAATTGGCTATGTGAAGCTGACTGGAAAGACCAAAAAGCGAGATGAAGTCATTACAGCGTTTCAGTCTGGACAAGTGCCGGTATTTTTAATCAGTCTGAAAGCAGGAGGGGTCGGTTTGAATCTAACTGCCGCAGATACGGTCATTCACTATGATCCATGGTGGAACCCTGCTGCTGAAGATCAAGCTTCAGATCGTGCATGGCGGATTGGACAGGACAAGCCGGTATTTGTCTATAAGCTGATTACTAATAAAAGCATAGAAGAAAAAATTCTTGCCTTACAGCAAAATAAAGCAGAACTGGCACACTCTATTCTAAGTACAGATCATGAAGGCGAAGCGAAACTGACGGAAAATGACGTGATGAACTTGTTTGAGAAATTTTAGTTTGGTTTCAGATTACCCTAATCATCTGTAAGTATCTGAAAGTCCGGATGCAATTTTTTCCAATGTTCTCTTAATTTTTCTTTATGAACAGAAATCATAGGTAAGTCTAGTAATAGAACTGGCCATACCGACCGTGCTTTGTCCATGATCGCGTGAAGTTGTTTTTCAATAACACGCCATGGAACACCGACTTTTTCAGCCCATTGTTCAAAGTGTTTCATCTCAGCTAAATACCAATCTTTATTTTTGGCAAGATTTAAGGCGAAATGACGCTCATTTTCAATATATACACTTGTCATCAATATATCGTATGCAGGGGATAATCTTGGCGTTGTTTTATCGTGATAAATCATACTCCAGTTCTTTAAGTGTGCATCTCCATTGGCGAGTAAAATATTGACGAGTAAACGGCTGGCAAATTGCTGAATATCAAAAATTTTGTTATCTGAATAGTGATAAATGATCTTACCGATCTGCTCATAATTTGTGGTGCTGTATTTCTGGTGTGGATATGAACCAAAGATCTGAGCAAAATCTTCAATATGAATAAGCTCTGTAGTATTAGCAGTACTCTGCCTATCGAATCTCTTAATTGCAAAAGCATATTGCTCTTGGGGTAGATTTAATGGTGGAAGGTCTTGTAAGAGTGCCATATCTACCAAACGAATCTCTGGGATATCTATTCCGACCATTTTGGCAAGGATCATCATAGAGTATTCATTCAGCGGAACAAAAGCATGTCTGGTAGAAGGAGTTTTGACAATCCAATCACCGAGTAGGCTAGATTCCGTTGCCTGTGCTAATGTAAAACGCCCATCTTTGGCTTTCATGGAAAACTTCATTTGGACGCCAGCCAAGGAAAACTTATTATTTGTCCGAATCTCTTGTTTTAATATCTGATCTGGATTCGAGATCTGAAGCTTAAATTTTATTCCATCTGGGATTTCTTCTGGATCTACTGGGGTTGCAATCAGTGCCCCAGGTAAGTCATGACCTAAAGCTGCCAATAACTGAAATTCATTGTCTATATGTATTTTGAGGCTTTGTGCTATGAGTTCGCGTAATGCACCTTCTGGTAGCAGATTTGATAGCAAGGGGTGTAAGCGCTGATGTGTAACATAGGTCTTTTCTAAAATCTTATCCGCTTGAGGATATAAAGGGGAAGTAAGCAAGCTCAAGGTCGGACGTTGCTGATCCAAGTGAAAAGAATCTGTGAAAACCAGAATATTTTTTCCGCTCTGAAATCCTGCCAAGTATCCAACGACAACATGATGTAATGTTAATTTCAGGACTGCAACAGTATTCATGGTTCCTCTCCTCCGAGAAGACCTTTCCATGGGTTAGACATTAAGTCATCTTGATCTTCAATAGTGACTTTAATTTCATCATTCAATAATTGTCTAATCAAATGAACCTTATCATCTGGGATGAGCATCAGTTGAGCATTTAGTCCTGCCGCAATAATTTCTAAGGTATCTAATCGAGGATTGCCTTGACTTTCCAGTTTTTGGTACTGCTGTCTTGAAATGCCTGTACGTGATTGCATATCAACTTGCTTTAAACCCAATAGGGTTCGTCTTTTTTTGACTTGCTGTAGTAAAGACTTATTTAGTGTAGACATATTTATTGCTTTTTGGTGGTATAAGAAGCATATTAGTTGCTTTTTTATTAAGAAGCAATGACAGAAATTATTAACAGGCTCCGCGGCATCAATATTTAGGATCTAGGCAAGCTGATCTTGTTTAACATAAGCCACTTAGTAGTAGCTAATACTATCTTTTGTTTTGGAGTTTTTTTTATCTTGTATGATTGATACTCTGGAGCATCATCTACACGGTTTTTTGTTCACAGTTTTGAAAGAGCACTTTTGAACCGTACTGGGTTTGTCAGAGACTTTTTTATTTAAGTTAGGTCACCTGACCTAACGTGTTAATCTTATCATAGTACATTGCTTCAAACTCAAAAGGCGAAACATAACCCCCACCTGGCCCTTCAAAGAAAGTAACATCATAGGCAGGGGAAAGTTTCCATTGCCCATTTTGGGACATCAGAAATGAAAAGTTTTTGCAATGATCATCTCGATTATTGAAGACTACATTGAAAACAGCTCGCTTGAATGCAATTGCTTTTTCGCGAACATCATTGGTGCAAAAGTGTGCAGCGCGAAGAAAGTTACTGTAGTCTAAACTCCCTGGTGATTTAAAATCAGCTCCGGTGAAGGCCGCTAAACTTTGCATAGGGATACACATGCCATCGTGGCGGTCAAATCTCTTTGATGCAAATGCGGTTAATCCATTCGGAAGAGTAAAATATTGAGTATCAGGGGTGTCAATATCACAATGACGCAAACATTCTGCATAAACAGCTTCAATTGCACAAACTTCAGGATGCTCTTGCTGAGCGGGAAATTTGATCAGCCAAGCTTCATGTTGATGTGAGCTAACTGTTGAGAATTCGTTGGGGTCAGGATCACGATAGATGAGCGCTTTTGGCCTTGCACCTTGTGGAGATCCACCCGGAGCGGGAAAGGAAACTCGAATTTCACACACCGAACTTGATAAAAGACGGTTTTATAGGATGGTTGGCTAAGCTAGAAAATGATTGGATAGAAGTTTTACCGAGCGAGTTTGTTTTTGGTTATAATTTTTTCAAATATTGATCCAATACAGAACAGGGTTACTTCAATTGAACTTCTTTAAAAAAAATGTCTTTGAAAATATTAAAAAACTGGATCAGCAAAAACAAATAGCTGCAGCTCAGGAGTTGGGCAAGATATTGGTTCAATCTCCAGGAAAATTTATATGCGACAGTATGGCCTTGATGACACAGTCCAAATCCTTCGAATCTAATTCTATATTAGGGAATTCCAAATTAAATCAACTTGGTTTACACCGTTTCCGGGTTCAGTTTGCCGCAAAAATGGCAGTACAACGTAGATTGAAGTTATCAAAGTTCATTCAGCCGGAAGATGTCGAAAGTTTTCAAAAAAATGGCTTTATATTCAGGGAAAACTTTTTGGCTGCAGATGAGTTTGCTCAATTAAAACAAGAATTATTGACGACTCCGCTGGAAACCCGGGAAACCTTGCAAGGGGATACGGTCACTCGCCGTATGGCATTAGATGGAAAAACCTTGAAGCATATGCCCGTGACCAAACAATTCCTACATTCAGATGAATGGCGAAACCTGCTGAATTACGTTGCCAGTTTTAAAGTTCAGCCCATCTCTTATCTACAAGTCATATTTTCACATGTCAGAAAGGCCAAAGCAGATCCTCAAACGAATTTACATAGTGATACTTTTCACTCCAGTGCAAAAGCTTGGTTATTTTTAGAAGATGTTGCTGAAGACGAGGGGCCTTTCGTCTATGTACCAGGGTCGCATCATTTAAGTCCTGAACGATTGGCTTGGGAACAGCAGAAGTCTGAGACGATGACGGCAAAAACTGATGCAATGACTCGTAGGGGCTCTTTCCGAGTGTCAGAAGAAGAAGTACTCCAATTGGGCTATGCCAAAGCAAAATCTTTCTCTGTCAAAGCTAATACTTTAGTTATTGCAGATACTTATGGTTTTCATGCCAGAGGAAAAAGTCTCAGACCCTCGATGAGAATCGAACTATGGGCTTATGCACGTCGAAATCCATTTGTGCCCTGGTTAGGGGGCGATCCTCTTTCCTTGCCCTTTTTAAGATCAAATTTAGTGCCCTTATATTGGTCAGGTTTGGACTTTCTGGAAAAAAAATATCAACGAAATAATCCTTGGAAGAAAGTGGGTAAAAAAAGCGCGACCGATCCTGCGGTTTTGACCAGTAAATAAAAAAATTCTTGAGTCAGTTTGCTGAATATATATCTTTAATGAAATGCAAAACTCTGTATATCATAAAGGTATTCATTTCAGCATCTGTAGATTATGCCGGATACCACTTAAGTTGCCTCAGACAGATTTACAGGAGTTTAGCTTTCTTCTCTTTATTGATCGCTGTATGATATCGAAAATTTTATACAGTAAATTTATAAGTCATCGCAATGGAACCACAACATCAGATGCCATTAAGAAAACTCCCACGACTGAAAGCGCGTGGTGGTTTGCAGGTTATGTATGCATCGATACGCGCATTAATACTTCGGGAGTTGCAAACCCGTTTTGGTCAGTATCGTTTAGGTTATCTCTGGGTGTTTCTTGAACCACTTTTGACTATTGGGATTCTTGTTTTATTATTTGGTACAATTCGAGAGCGTGCTGCCCCCGGGGTTGATTTCTTAGTTTTTTTAATTAATGGAATTATCCCTTTTTTTATGTTCCGTACTGGTGTAACTCTTGGTATGAGTGCTGTTGAATCCAATAAAGGCTTATTTAGTTATCGCGCAGTTAAACCTATTGATGCATTGATTGCCCGCAATATTCTTGAGTTTTTATTAAAATTTACCGCTTATATTGCCTTTAGTGCTTCATTTATTTGGTTTGGCATTGAGATCAGTTTTGAGGCGATTCCTCAGTTACTCAGTTATTGGTTGCTCTTATTTATTTTTATGTTTGCTGTTAGCTTGGTGTTTTTAGTTATTGTAGACTTTTCTAAAGAAGTAGGGAGATTTTTATCCCCAGTATTTTTAGTCCTTTACTTGCTTTCAGGGATTCTATATTCCATCCATATTATTCCAGTGGAATATCGCGAATATTTACTTTATAACCCACTGATTCATATCTTTGAGTTAATGCGTCATGCTGTTGCACCGAATTATGCCTTGGTCTCGGGAATTAGTTTGAGTTATTTTTTAATATGGATGATCATTACCTTGTTTATTGGTTTGTTGTTGTATAAACGCTTTGAACGCCGTATGGTGAAAACCAAATGATTGAATTAAAAAATCTCACTAAGTCGTATCCCACACCAAAAGGCAAACACTATGTGTTTAAAGACTTAAATGCAGTCTTGCCAGAAAATAAAAGTGTCGCATTATTAGGTAAAAATGGTGCAGGAAAAAGTACCTTACTGCGTGTGATTGGTGGGATTGATTATGCCGATGAAGGACAGGTTATTACTGATAAATCAATTTCTTGGCCGGTTGCACTTGCAGGTGGATTTCAAGGCAGTTTAACCGCACGCCAAAACATTCGCTTTGTGGCAAGGTTGTATGTGAGCTCAGAAGAAGAAGTTGAATGCGTCGTACGTTTCGTTGAAGAGTTTGCTGAAATTGGTAAATACTTTGATATGCCCATGAAAAGTTACTCGAGTGGTATGCGTAGCCGTATTGGTTTTGGCTTAAGCATGGCTTTTAATTTTGACTATTATTTACTGGATGAAGCGGGTGCGGTAGGGGATGCTTCTTTTCGGAAAAAAAGCCAGGCTCTACTTGATGAACTCAAAGAAAACTCGAATATCATTATGGTTTCCCATAATTTAAAAGATTTGACTCGTAATTGTGATGTTGCTTTTTTAGTCAGAGATGGCAAAGCAGAATATTTTGAAGATGTAAAAGAAGCGGTAGAGGTCTATAAAGCGTATGCAAGCTAAAATCAATAAGCGACTTTGGGTCGTCTACTTCTGCTGTGTTCTGCTACCAGTATTTATTATTGTGATGTACTTACTAATCTTTGCAAAAGAGCGTTATCAGTCTTCATCGGTGATTTTAGTCAAACAGGTTGCGGATACCCAAGTCGCAGATGCCTCTGGTTTAGGTGCACTCTTTGGGGTGTCGAATACTAGTCGCGAAGATTCTCAGATTTTAAAAGAATATATAGCCTCACGAGACATGATCGAAGGCTTGGATAAGCAGCTCAACCTGCGTAAAGAATTTTCCTCTGTACATGATCCTGTCTTTGCGCTCTCAAAAGATGCATCGATTGAAGAGCTTGTAGAATACTTTAATAAAATGATTAAAGTGGAATTAGATGAGCAAACCATGATGCTGTATGTCCGTGCACAAGGTTTTTCACCTGAATTTTCTCTGAAATTGAATAATGAATTGCTTAAACAAAGTGATGCATTTATTAACCAGATTTCTCAAACGATTGCACAAGAACAACAAGTCTTTGCTGAAAAACAATATCAAGAAGCAACTATACAGTTAGATGAAGCTCGTCAAGCTGTCCTGCAATATCAAAATGAAAATGAAATTTTTGATCCAGAGTTACAGGCAAAAGCCGTTGCAACCTTAATTTCTGGTTTGCAAAGCAGTTTGGCACAGCTTAAAACGGAAGAAAGAACATTGCTCAGTTATTTAACTCCTGAAGCACCTCAAGTGGTTGCGCTGCGCAGTCAAATTGAATCTGTACAAAAGCAGATTGATAGTGAAAGTGACAAACTGACTTCTCCAAATAACTTAAAACTGAATAAAAATGTGGCAGATTTTGAAGCGTTAAAACAGCAAGTGCTATTTGCAACGGATTTATACAAAATTTCCTTAGCATCTCTAGAAAAAGCACGCTTAGAGGCATCACGTAAACTTAAAAAACTGGTGGTGATTGCAGGACCGCGTTTGGCAGAGGACTCGCTTTATCCTCGTAAGGTATATATCAGTATTACGTCATTTATCTTATTGAATATTATTTTTGGTATTGGTTTGCTGATCCATTCCATTATCCGTGAGCACAGAGAATAAATTATGAAAAAAATTGCGTTGTTATCAGTTTTATCATTGGCCTGTGCGACGGCAAGTCATGCATTTGATCAAGGTTTATTGCCTGCAGAAGTGTCAAATGCTATGAGTGCTAATTTTGGACAGACACCGAATATTACACCTCTTTCCACTCAATCTGTGGTCGAGTTATCGCCTAGTACTTCGATGAAGTACCAAAGTGCCAATAAAATGTTTGGTTCGCAGCTGTTTAAGGGTGCTTTTGCCTCAACTGCAGGATCAACCTTCAATAGTAGTTATCAAATAAATCCGGGCGATAATATTAATTTACGCCTATGGGGTGCCTATCAGTTTAACGGCACTCAAACCGTCGATCCACAAGGCAATATTTTTATTCCGAATGTTGGACCGGTCAAAGTAGCAGGTGTTCGGAATGGCAGTCTACAGTCGGTGGTTGAAGCGCAGGTACGACGTATTTATGTCTCCAATGTGGGCGTGTATGCAGCCCTTGAGCAAGCTCAACCGGTAAAAGTGATGGTTACAGGCTTTGTCAATCAGCCTGGTAATTATGGTGGCGTAGCAAATGATAGCGTCATTGCTTACTTGGACCGTGCGGGTGGGGTGGATCCAGAGCGTGGCAGTTATATTGATATTAAAGTCATGCGAAATGGCCAAACAATTCAGCAGGTCGACTTATATGAATTCCTGTTACAAGGTCAAATTCGCCCTTTCTCTTTTCGAGATGGGGATGTGATTGTTGTAGGACAGCGCACCCATACCTTTAATGTTTCTGGTGAAGTCTATAACCAGCATGATTTTGAGTTTAATTCACCTGCGGTTAGCTTGGCACAGGCATTGGCATTTGCCAAGCTTAAGCCAGGGGCAACCAATGTCAGTATTCAGCGTCGGCAAGGTGCAGAGTATAGAAGTGAATATTACTCACTGAACCAAGCGCATAATGTGATGGTGGAAGATGGAGATCTTGTCACCGTTACAGCTGACCGCTATGCAGGTACCATTCAAGTGCGTGTTGATGGTGCACATAATGGTGCCCACGCTATTGTACTGCCTTATGGCGCCAAACTGAGTGATGTATTAACGCAGCTACAACCGAATGCTTTAGCGGAAGTGGAATCTTTGCAATTATTCCGTCCTTCTGTGGCCAAGCGGCAAAAAGAGATGTTGAATATTGCCTTGGATAAGCTGGAAGAAACCACATTTAATGCACGTTCAAGCACGCAGGAAGAAGCAGCTTTGCGTTTACGTGATGCAGAGTTGGTAAAGCAGTTTATTGTGAAAGCGCGTCAGGTAGAGCCTAAAGGGCAAGTGGTACTCAACCCAGATACTTTTGCCGATGTGATATTGGAACAGGGTGATATTCTATATATTCCTGAAAAAACATCTGTGGTCATGGTACATGGTGAAGTGGCGTTTCCAAATGGCATTGAATATAAAAATGGCTTAAGTGCTAAAGAATATATTGAGCAGGTCGGCGGCTTTAGCCAGAAATCAAATAAGTCCAAAGTGATTGTGATTCGACAAAATGGTAAAGCTGAACTGGTACGTAAAGGTGAAAAAATTAAACAAGGTGATGAGATTTTAGTCTTGCCTAAAGCGCAGACTAAGGGCATTGAGTTAACACGTGGTATTACGCAAGTTTTATATCAAATCGCGGTAGCTGCGAAAGTTGCACTAGATTTATAAGTCTTTAAATAGGGTAAGTTGGAAGTGTTATGTTAAAAATCCTTTTAGTTTTCGGTACTAGACCGGAAGCCATTAAAATGGCACCTTTAGTCAAGCGGTTACAGAAGGAAGAAAAAATAATTACAAAAGTCTGTGTAACTGCCCAGCACCGTGAAATGTTGGATTCTGTTTTAGAGTTGTTTGAGATTAAGCCTGACTATGATTTAAATATCATGAAGCCTGGCCAAAGCCTGACTCAAATGACATCAAATATGTTATTAGGACTAGAACCTGTATTTGATGACTTTAAACCAGGTTTGATTTTAGTACATGGCGATACAAGTACAACCTTATGTGCTTCTTTGGCAGCATACTACCAGCGTATAGCTGTAGGACATGTCGAGGCTGGATTAAGAACCTATCAGTTATATTCTCCCTGGCCTGAAGAGGGTAACCGTCAGTTAACGGGAGTGATTGCAGACATGCATTTTGCCCCGACTTCAACTGCAGCCCAGTATTTAACACAGGAATGTGTTCAAAAGGAAAATATCTTTATTACAGGTAATACTGTTATTGATGCGCTACATATCATTAAAGCGAAAGTTGCAGAAGACATTACCATTAATGCCACTATGCAAGAAAAATTTAAAGATTTAGATTTTTCAAAAAAACGTGTATTAATTACTGGCCATAGACGAGAAAACTTCGGTGAAGGTTTTGAAAATATTTGTATGGCTTTGCAAGTTTTATCTAAACAATTCCCAGATGTAGAATTTGTTTATCCAGTCCATTTAAATCCACAAGTCAGAGAACCAGTAAATCGTCTATTAAGTGATTTAGACAATGTTAAATTAATAGAACCATTGGACTACCTCCCATTTGTATGGCTTATGCTCAACAGTCATTTAATTCTAACTGACTCCGGGGGTATTCAAGAAGAGGCCCCATCTTTGGGATTACCTGTATTGGTAATGCGAGATACAACAGAAAGACCAGAAGCAGTGCAGGCAGGTACTGTCAAGTTGGTGGGCACCCATGTCGAAAACATTGTTAGAAGTGTTTCAACCTTACTTACCAATGAAACAGTCTATGCCACTATGTCACAAGCACATAATCCATATGGCGATGGCACCTCATGTGATCAGATTGTTCATGCTATTAAAGCAAGATTTGCACAATATTTTTACGTTAATTAATCAAGTATTTTAGTATCTTATGAAAATTTCAGTTAGCGGTTTAGGTTATATCGGTCTTCCTACAGCAACCATGTTTGCTCATTACGGAGCACATGTTATTGGTTTAGATGTCAATCAACATGCAATTGATACCATTAACCAGGGTAAAATTCATATTGTAGAACCTGGTTTAGAAGAGATTGTAAAAGATGTCGTGGCACAAGGGCGTTTAAAAGCCTCACTGACAGCAGAACCCGCAGATGCCTTTTTAATTGCAGTACCAACACCATTTAAAGGTGACGACCATACACCAGATTTAAGCTATATTGAATCTGCTGCGAAAACGATTGCACCAGTTTTAACCAAGGGTAATGTGGTGATTTTAGAGTCGACTTCACCTGTAGGAGCAACGGAGCAAATGGTCGAGTGGTTGGCTGCTGCACGTCCAGATTTAAAGTTCCCAGCCTCAGCGCAGGATACTGACTTTGATATCTATGTGGCATATTGTCCAGAGCGTGTCTTGCCGGGTCAGGTTATTCGTGAATTAGTTGAAAATGACCGTACCATTGGCGGTTTGACCCCAGAATGTGCTAAAAAAGCAGCTGAGGTATATAAAGTTTTTGTTAAGGGTGAATTGGTACAAACCAATGCACGTACAGCAGAAATGACCAAACTCACTGAAAATGCTTTCCGCGATGTCAATATTGCATTTGCCAATGAGTTATCACTTATTTCTGATCGTTTAGGAATTAATGTGTGGGAGTTGATTGCTCTTGCTAACCGTCATCCACGTGTCAATATTTTAAACCCAGGCGCAGGGGTAGGTGGTCATTGTATTGCTGTTGATCCATGGTTTATTGTTAATAAAACCCCTGATCTTGCTCGTATGGTTGCGACAGCTCGTGAAGTGAATGACTACAAACCTAAATGGGTTGTATCTAAGATTGAAGAAGCCGTTGCAAAACTGGGTGATCTTGGTCGTAAGCCTAAAGTTGCTTTGCTTGGTCTTGCATTTAAACCTGATATTGATGATTTACGTGAAAGCCCTGCGGTTGAGATTGCAATTGAAATGGGTAAAAATCAAAACATTGAATTGTTATTAGTTGAGCCAAATATTCATGCGCTTCCTGCAAAAATTACAGTGGGCCAATTGGTTAAAATGACCACTGCTCAAGCAGAAGCAGATATTTTGGTTATATTGGTCAACCATACTGAATTTACTGATCTGAATATTGTTGAACAACATCATAAAATTTTAAATTTTGTCTCAAATAAATGATGTGCTGAGAATAAGCTACAGTCAGCTGTAGCTTATTCTGGTTTTATGAATTTAATTAAAATCTGACTGAGTGTAGCCATGAGTATTGAAAAACTTTTAGAACAGTTAAGAAGTTTGGATGAACAACAACAACAAGAATTTTTAAGCCGCATTCAGGATTTGGTTGATGTTCGTTATGTTGATAAGTCAAAAGTTGCAGAACTACAAAAAGAAATGAATCTGCTGATTAAGGAAAATAATCTGGTGCGTCAGCAGGCATTGGTTAAGTTTTCACGTAAAGAACACCAAACCATTGCATATCAGTTAGGTAAGAATTTAATAGATGTCTTTAATGGTAAAAAGCCAATCACTTCTTTACCTGTATGGAGTTTACAACTTTTTGTTGAAGCGATTGCTAGAAAAGATCAGGCACAGTTAAGTAATTTACAGAAAAAAGTACAATTTTTATCTGAATACAGTGATGTGTTCACCGCGCCAAGTTTAAAGAAAGGTCTAGCCTTTGCTTTTGAAAGAGTTGCATATAAACTGAAAAATGGTGACCCAAAGGGTATAGATGTAGATGGTGAATACCAAGAGGTTGTGAATAAAAATGCGATTGGACTCGCTCAAACTCAATCAATTGCAAAAAAACAACGACCAGAAGATCAAAATGCGCTTATTGCGCAGCAGAAAAAAGTCATTAAGCAAGTTATTCAACAAGAATTAAAAGAAACTGTAAAAACCTCCATAGATACATTGAAAATTGCTTGTATTATGGATGAATTTACCTATTTTTGTTTTTCACCTGAAGCCCAATTATTACAGATTTCACCAGAGCATTGGCTTGAAGAAATAAGAGATTTTTCGCCCGATATTCTATTTATAGAATCCGCATGGCAGGGTAAAGATGGCTTATGGAAAAGTAAAGTCAGTCAAAATTCTACAGAAGTAATGAATTTAATTAAGTTCTGTAAATTAAATAGTATTAAAACAATGTTCTGGAATAAAGAAGATCCAGTACATTTTGGTACTTTTGTTGATGTTGCAAAACAGGTAGATGTTGTTTTTACAACAGATATTGATTGTATTGGTCGTTATAAGGCGCATGTTGGACACGATCGTGTATATCTCATGCCATTTGCTGCACAGCCCAAAACGCACAACCCCATTGAAAAATATGAGCGCAAAGATGCCTTTAACTTTGCGGGTTCATTTTATTTAAAATATCCGGAAAGACAGCGTGATTTTGTTAACTTAACAGCGGTTGCAACTAAATTCCGTGATTTGGAAATTTATGACCGAAACTTCAATAATCCGCATCCACATTACACGTTCCCAGAGCAGTACCAAAAGTATATTTTAGGTCGCCTTGAGCCACATGAGATTGATAAGGCTTATAAAGGCTATGTATATGGTATTAACATGAATACCATTAAACAGTCGCAATCTATGTTTGCTCGGCGTGTATTTGAAATGTTGGCTTCAAATACGATTGTACTGAGTAACTACTCTCGTGGGGTGCGTAATTTCTTTGGTGATTTGGTTTTATGTTCAGACAATCCAACAGAGTTGGAACGTCAATTAAATCGAATTGCACATGATAAGGATTTAGTTGATAAATTTAAGTTGTTAGGCTTAAGAAAAGTTTTATCTGAGCATACCTATGAGGATCGACTTGGTTATATTGCCAATAAACTCAAAATAAAAGTAACAAATAAAGAAAATTGCGTTGCTGTATTTGCTTTTGCAGAAAATGATGAGCAGCTCAAGGCAATTATCGATAATTTTGTAGCTCAAACATATGAGCATAAAAAATTATTTATTTACAACCCCAACTCACTAGAGATTGAAACATCAAGTGAGGTTCATAGTTTCAATCATCTAAATCAGATTGATGTTTTAATACAAGAACATGAAATTACACATTTGGCATTCTTCAATCCAACACATCTTTATACCAAAGATTATCTGTTTGATATGATGCTGAACTTTAGATATTTGAAATATACAGATATTCAATGTGTGACGAAAGATGCGCATTATGCTTTTGATCATAAACTGAGTTTAATTTCTGGAAAGGAATATCTTGAAGTTCAACATGTTGTACTTGATCGTTCAGTTTTGAAAATAGTAGATGCAGATGTTTCATTACTGATTGAAAGCTTTGTTGATAATGTAAATGGTCGCCAGCCTATTCCTGCAATGGCTGTGGATCGTTTTAGCTTTATTGCAGGTGGCAAAGCTTGCGATGCAGAAGTGATCAAACATGTTATGGTGGATATGCAGGATTTGGATACAGGTGTTGAGTTAAAGCAAAATTTATTGCCTTATGCAGAAAATATCAGTGCAATGAATCCAAATGAGGGTGAAGTTCAATCTTTTGAAGTGGATTATTTAGCTAAAACTGTAGTAAGCCCATATACAGCTATCCGTGTAGATTGTTCAGAAAATCACTTTAAGGTACATTCAAAACTGGCAAAAGATGAATATAAATATCTTACATTGCTTAAGCATATTAAAAAGATCAGTGAAAATATTAGCCTGTTAGTAAATGCGGACACGAAAGCAGATGTTCAATTTGCAATTGAATTTTATGATGTAAAAGCCAATAAGATTGGATTTGAAATGTTTGAAATCAATCGAATGTATCAAGTTCAATTACCAGCCAATACCAAGCATTTTAATGTGTCATTAAGAATGAAAGGTTCTGGCTCAGTTAATCTACAAGAGGTTATTTACACGATTCATCCACAAACTAAAAAACAGGTGAATGATTCAAGTTTAGTTACTTTAGATGCTGAGGTTTTTAAAAACCAATTAGTCAAAGGCTCTTCAAGTCAGATTCAATTTGCAGGTAATCAAGGGCAATTGGTAATTAAAACGACATTGCCACCTGCAAAACATGCTTATATGTATATGAAGAAAGTCTATACACGTGAAGAGTTGAATTTGGTTCTGAATAGTGAGTTTGAGCTATTTGCAAAAACCACTGCAGAAGATGTCAGAATTGTATTTGAATTTCAGGATGCTAATCATCAAAAGATTTCGCACTCTATGAATCCAATTCTAGGTGGGCATGCATTGGCGATTCCAATGGAATGTGTATATGTTCGTATTGGTCTAAAAGTTGTAGGAAGTGGTGTTACTGAAATTGAACGTTTAAGTTTGGGTGTGGTTAAAAACCCAGTCAATAATTTTATTCCAAAATCAACAACTTTGGTTGTTGCAAAGCAGTATCCTGCTTATGATGATTTATATAAGTATGGATTCTTGCATGCACGTGTAAAAGCCTATAAAAAAGCGAATCAGTTGGTCGATGTGTTTAAGCTTACAAACGATGCAGCTAAATTTGGTTTTTCCGAGTTTGAAGGTGTTGATGTTCTTTCATATGACCATGAGATGTTAGATAAGTTACTTGCATCCGGTATCTATAAAAAAGTATGCCTACATTTAATGGATAATAAAATGTGGGAAGTTGTACGTAAATATCAAGATACTGTGCAAGTTTTGATTTGGGTGCATGGAGCTGAGATTAGATCTTGGTCTAGACGTGCTTATGAAGCAGCACGATTAGGTGAGGTAGAAGCCACACGTCAGCATCGTTTAGGCTTACAAAGAAAAGCATTTTGGGTAAATTTAATCAAAAATGAATTACATGCAAATACCCAGTTTATTTTCGTATCTAAATACTTTTTAAATGAAAGTGAAGAAGATTTAGGTATTCGATTCCCTGCTAATCAAACGCATATTATCCATAACTTTATTGATACAACCTTATTTAATTATGTGCCTAAAGATGCGAGTCAACGGTTCAAAGTTTTATCTATAAGACCTTATGCAAATTTAGGCTATGCAAATGATTTAACAGTAAAAACGATATTAGAGCTCTCAAAGCATGCAGACTTTAATAAATTTAGTTTTACAATCTGTGGTGATGGTGAGTTATTTGATGAGACAACCGCACCACTCAAACAATTCTCAAATGTAAAGTTGCTTAAAGGCTTTTTAACACAGCATCAAATTGCCGAGCTACATAAAGAGCATGGTGTATTCTTGGTGCCTACTCGTATTGATAGTCAGGGTGTGTCTAGAGACGAAGCAATGAGTTCTGGGCTAGTGGTAATTACCAATAATGTTTCTGCAGTACCTGAGTTTGTAGACAATGACTGTGGTATTTTGGTGCCGTCTGAGGATAGTATTGCTATGGCAAATGCTTTAATTGGGTTAGCCTATTCTGCCAACAAGTTTAATAAGTTAAGTGAAAAGGCACGAAATAGAGTTTTAAGCCAGAGTGCTTATAGTGAAACGCTAGCTAAAGAGCTAAACCTTGTTTCAGTAAATTAAGTTATATATTGTTTTAACATGCTCTTGAGTTGTATCGAACTCAGGAGCATTTATTTATTAAGTTTGGAAATTATAATTTATGTTGACTAAAGATCTTTATTTTTCAGAGATTAATGTTTTATTAAAGGTGGAAGTTAATCGTATAGGTAATCAAATTTCTGTTAATGTTGAAAACAAAAATAACAATAATTTATATTATGCTTGTTGCTTTATTGCAAATGATATATTGATTAAGAAAGTTAATTATAGTAGAAGTAAAGAATTCGATTTATCCTTGCGGAAGAGTATAAATCTTAAAATAAAGATATATGTTAAAGATAAAATTAAAGGAACAAGAGTCAGTAAAGTAATAAAGTTAGGGTTTTTATTTATAGAGTCTGAATATTTTAAATTGTGTTGTAAGCAGATGAGCTCTAAATTGAATTTGGAAGCTGGTCAAGACTTTTGTGAGAATAAATTAATTAAATTCAGTAATTTTGAAAAAGTAAAATTGATTGACAATATTTTTAGTATGGATCCATTTTTAAGTAATACATGGCGATGGAAAATTCAACAATTGGCATTTGTACCATATGTGATAGGTTATTTTGAAAGTAAAAAAAATCAAAATAATGAGTTGTTGTTGAATTTATTGAATTTTATAAAGCTATGGAAGGACTATAGTGTAAGTAAGGAGGGTGAAAATGATCGTATGGTATGGCATGATCACGGGACTAGTTTAAGACTGAAAAATATAGTTTTGAGTTTCTGTGTTTTTTGTAAATATAACGTGATTTCATTTAATGATGATAATTACTTGTTTTTACAGGAGGTTGTAAAGCAGCATATAGATATATTAATGAATGAGGATTTCTATTCTAAATTTACTAACCATGGATTTGATCAATCTTTGTTTCTTTATTATGCATCATTGGAATTTGAGCATGTAATTCCAAATATGAAAATCGTAAAAGAATTGGCATTAGAGAGAATTGTGAGGGAAATTAATTTTGCTTTTGGAAGTGATGGGGGGCATAAAGAAAATAGTCCTGCTTATTTGAATTTTGGTATTAAGCAATGTTTAATGATAATGGAAATGACAGACAGTTTTCAGGAAGATAATGGTGAAAGGCTAAAAAACCTTAAAACTCTTTTAGAAAAAGCCGTCAAAGTATTAACTTTTGTAACAAAACCGAATGGATTTTTACCACAGATAGGAGATACATCTAAGTATAAAGTTGTTGATATTTTTAATAATTATAAGCCTATAAATTATCAAGAGTTTAAGTACAATATTACCCAGGGTAAATTTGGAGTTGAACCAACTAATAAGGTGTTGATCTTAGAGGAGTCAGGCTATGCATTTTATAGAAGTACATGGTCTGCTGATGAGTTTGGAAAAGCTATATATTTAAGTTTTAAAGCTTGTTATAGCAGTAATTACCATCGTCATGATGATGATTTATCGATAACTTTATATGCTTATGGTCAGGATTGGTTAGTTGATGGTGGAATTTACAAGTATAAAGAAAATGATATAAATCGCCGCTATATTAGGTCTCATTTGTCACACAATTTATTAAGTCCAAATAATGTAGCGGCAAATAGGAATTATAGGAAACCTCATAAAGTTGAATTAATGGATTTGGCAAAAAAATCCATTGATAAATTCCATGTTGTAGGGATGACTGACATGTATGATGGGTTTAAAGTAAGCCGTGAAA
Organism: Acinetobacter sp. YH12120; assembly: GCF_013418795.1. NCBI lineage: Bacteria > Pseudomonadati > Pseudomonadota > Gammaproteobacteria > Moraxellales > Moraxellaceae > Acinetobacter > Acinetobacter sp. YH12120. The sequence continues at coordinate 26,915 of NZ_VPBI01000012.1, forward strand.
TTGAAGTAAATAATGGTGCCATTTTGTTAAAAGATAGGTGTAAAAATACATTAAACAAAAACTTTTCCGCCACATCTAGATTTTTCTTCCCTTTCTCTATGTCTGTTTTCATTGAAGGAGGCATTGTCACAGTTGTAGGTCTACATAAAAAAATGATTTTAGAGTTTGAGTGTGAAGAAAGTTTAAATTTAAGTGTTTATGAGGCTAGTAGTGGTTCAGAGAAAGGTTGGTTGTCTGAACAGACTGGAAAATTGATACCAACAAAAATATTGGAGGTAACAAGTAATAGTAAAAAGATGAATGTTTTAAATATTTTAGTTAAGATTTATTTTGTTTAATTTGAATTTTGATAATATAGCTGTATTTTTTATTTCTTGGGTGTGATTTATGGAGGTTGTTTGTGTTTATTGCTGTTACGCGTTTTAGTTTATTTAGACCTGATTCTAATGCATGGATTTTAACTAAAAATGCTAAAGATGAAGAATCTATTAAAAAATATATACAAAAATTGTATGATGAAAAAAGACTGAATTTTAGAATCGCATTTTTAAAAGAAGTTACCTTGCCATTGTTGGAGAAATCCACGCAAGGTTATAAGTTTCTTCATATAATAGAATGTTCTAGCAATCTACCTAGAAAATACATGCAAATTTTGCAAGAAATAGAGCAAGAATATCATTTTGTTAAACTAAACATACATCCAGTTTATGGTTGTGAGAACGTTTTACTGCCGCATCAAATTGCTTTAGATTTTTTTAAGGAAGATTTTTCTGATCAAGATCAGGCAATCGGTATGTTTACTCTTGATGATGATGACTGTGTATCACTGAATTATTTCAAGATCATGAGTAAATATTTAAACAATAGATTTTATGGATTTGCTATCTCTTTAGGGTTGGGGGTAGTTGGTATATTTGATGGTGATTATAAGATTAAGAATATAACTGAAAGTTATTATCCTAAAGTAAATATTGGATTGATGCGTGTTGGAATGTATAGGAGTCAAACAAATAATATAGTTTTTCCAAAAATGGGTTCTCATTCTAAATCTGATAAATATTTGCCTACTATTTTAGACTCAAGGCAGGTGTCTTACTTTTGGTCAAAGCATCCAAATCAAGATACAAAAAATTTGAGTAATTATGATGCAAGTGTTACCCGTCTTTTGAATTCTAATAAACTTAGTGATGAAGTAATTAAAGAGAGCTTTGGTGATGATTTTATCTATAATTTGATGAAAATTAATAATTATCGTTAAGTTTTTATTTGAGATTAATTGCATACTTTGTCTGATAGAGGCTATATCGTGGTCTCTATTTTTTATTGATGCTTGATCTATTGATTATTATATTTTTAATGTCGTTGTTTCTTTTTGGGAGTATGCTATATTTGATTCTGACTTTTTGTTTAAGAAAAATTCAGATGAAAGCGTCTTTACAAGCATCGGGAGTCTTTTGTTTCCATTCTTATTCGAACAAAAAAGCTTCAAATGTTCACTTCAATGGAGTAGCCTATGTTGGAAGTGATATCATTATAGGTGAAACCTCATTTATTGAATATTTGAAAGATAATCGTGATTTAAGTTTATCGGAAGGTCGCTTTACTGCTGTTTACTCAACTGATGAGCAACAAGATAATTGGATTGCCTGTACAGATGATTGTGGTCAAGGTTTGATTTTCTATTACAGTAATGGTCAGGAATGGGCAATTTCTAACTCATTTCTTTACTTAGCAGAATTTTTACATAGAAAAAGAGTAGTACTTAATTTTAATTTTAGTACAGTACTAGGGTTTTCTGCATTTCATAGTACAACCGAACAGTTAATTTCGCACTCTACACTGGTTAAAGAAATTAAACTTTTGAAAATGGATGAGTACATAAATATTATAGATAACGTTTTTCATATTAAAAGAAAAAATCAGAAAAACGTAACTAGTTATTTTGATCAAATGGTTTTTTATAGAAATAAATGGGCAAGCAGGTTAGATGCTTTATATAATAGATTTTCAGATAACTTTAGTTGTGACATAACTGGCGGTTATGATTCCAGAACTATTTTTGGTCTACTGTATTCTTCAGGTGTTGATTTATCCAGAATCAATATGAGAAGTAATCGGTTGTTGCAAGATGACTTTGTGGTTGCTAAAGAATTGTCCAATTATTATGGATTTAACTTAAACACTAGTTCATTTAAACATAAAGTAGCGTATTCTACTGAGACAGCATTCGAGTTATGGAAATATGGGAATTTGGGTATTTATTTTCCAATATATTTTTCAGTTAATGACTATGTTCAAACATCTAATATACAAATGCATGGCGCTGGTGGAGGTGGTCTAAGAGGAACTGTTGGTGACTCTTCGTCAGCTCAAATCGCTAATCGATTAGCGAACAAAATAAAAGATAAATTTTCATCAGAGTTGATTGAAAGTTTTAAACGGGAGTTTATCAAAGGAGCAAAAGAAGCTGGTTTTGATAAGCACGATAAACTTAATCATAATTATTATAATTATTATAGATCGCGCTATCATTTTGGTAGAAACCAGTTTAGAAGTTTATATTCTAATTTAATCACACCACTTGCATCGATGGAGTTGTATGCTTTAAAAAATTTACTTTCAGAAAATGATTTTAATACTAGAGTTTATAGCGATTTGATGCTTTTGTGTGATCAAAAACTTCCCACATTTGACTTTGATGACAAAAACAGAAATTTCTCAAGAAGTCAGATTGAAAGTTCTGTCTTTTATAATAAAAAAATACCTGTTGAAAAACATAATATTAATGTATATGCATCAGGCTTGGATAGCAGTAAAGAAGAAGCTGTGAATCATGTTTCTTCTAATGAAATTTTATGTTCAGAATTAAATAAATGGCGTCATCTCCTTTTAGAAATGGGCTTTGTTACAAAGCTTGAATTAAATAACTTGTTGAATGATATTAGTATTGAAAAAAATATTACTAAAAATCTAAAAACTGCGAGTTATCTTTTGGCTTTAGCAGAAATACGTTCACTTTGTGTTTAACATAAACTGGATTTTCTTTTATTACCTAAGATAGTGCCCCTTAAGCTCCGCCCAAAGTACTGCATACTTTGGGCTATTTTTTTCTTCAATCACTTGATTAAAAAAAGAATTTAATAAAGTTAACTTTTTAAAATTGACTTCTTTTTCTATGAGTAATTTATATTTATTCATAAATAAATTTTTATTTAATTCGCGTTTTTTATAATAGCCTTCTTCTTTATCTTTCTGATGAAACTTGTGCAAAAAATAAATAGGCTGAATCAAACTGTCTAAAAAAGGTTTGGCCAAAACAGCACGTAAGCCCACACTCATTAATGGTGCTAAATACGGCTCATCGACTAAAATATCGGTGGAATATTCGATTAAACCTTTATGATGAAATAATCGTAACATAAAATCAAAATCTTCATAGCCATGCCCAACAAACTGCTCATCAAAACCCCCAATCTCACGCACACTGGTAGTATCGGAAATAACAATAGAAGAAGGAAAAGCGAGGTGCAAAATTAAATCACGGCGAAAATCAAAATATTGCTCGATAAATTCTTGAGCTGATTGCTTATAAATTAGTTTGCTACCTTGCTTAGAGAGATATAAACATGGAAACATCGAGATCTGTTTAGGGTGATTGAGAGTCTGTTGGTAGGCTAAATCTACTAAATTAAGATCAGGCACAATATCAATGTCCAAGAACATTACATACTTTGTTTTTACAGTAGCAATAGCGGCATTTCTAAGTGTGGATAAACTACTGGCTTCGGCATCGACCAAACATACATGCATATTGGCATGTTTGGCGATTAAACGCTGTAAACACTTGACCCAGAACTGTGGTGCTGCATTACAACCAAAAATGAGCTGCACAGATTGACCTGCAAACATATGCACAAAACGTTTAACACGACGATACAAATCCCAACTACGGCGATGGAAATCAAGCGGAATAACAATCGATAAATCAGGTGTGTGCACGTTTAATCTCAGCTTGCCAAATAAGGATGATCTATATTACAGGTTTGTAAGATCGATTTCAGCCAGGTCTTTGCAGTATAATGCTGCTGTACATGGGTATGGGCATAGGCGACCATCTCTTGCTGCTCGGCAGTATAACCGGACTGTAACTGAGAAAACAGCGCTTGTGCCGCTTCGAAATCATCCACCTGAATACACATGTCTTGAAATAAATGATCAATGGCCTGACTTGGATTAGAAATCACCAAACGACCGCAGGCCATCACCTCAATCAAACGTCGTGAAAACATGGTCGGAGAATCAGTAATGGTATTCACATTTAACACTTGCTGATAACGACGATAGGTCGCGGCTGTTTCTGGATAAGGCACTGGCGGATAATAATTCACATCGCCATCATAATAGGGAAACTGATATTCCATCGTGGGGTGGGTATGCCGATTAAACAGATCTAAACCATAAGGTGCGGCCGCTAAAAAAATTTCATCCTGCCATTGGGTGCGCTGATCATGCATATTGCGTTGATAAGTGCCCATAAACACACTGCGTTTTAATGGGGCTTCTGAAGTTGAAAAATGCATCTGCGGCTGAATAAAAAACGGCGCAACCGCAACCTGACTATTGGGTGCATCGACCTGATAACGTGGCACACTAATGGCATCGGTAGTGAAAATATAATCGAATAATTTGGCAGACTCTATAAACTGATCATAGTGATAAGGGTCTTCCTTGTTCCAAAAAATAGTTGGAATATTATGGTCTTTACACCAATAAACTAATTTTTTCAAAGCATTATTATTGCGTTGGGGATGATTGGGATAATGAGCAACTTTATGCCGCCAGACATCATTGTTTCCACGCCAGGCCGATTCTACAAGTAAGAAGTCAATTTTTTGGCTTAAACGGTACCAAAAGGGCTTTTGACTTAATAGCTCTATATCCGATTCTGGTTTTAATGTATTGTAGGTGAAATCATCTAGAATACTGAGTATACGTAATTTCTTCATAGAATGATCTACTACCTGAAGTTGCTATATGTGTTATTTGGGTGGTGTATTCTACAATGTGTTTCATATTTATTTATAGCTTATAAATCTATCTTATGCGTTATTTTGGCTCCAAAAATTTAGAAAAATTGATGCAAGTATATCCAGTTGACTTTCGGTATGAGAGTTTTAGCTGTGGATGGGGTCGTAAAAAAAGCTTCTTTAAAGCTCAAGCCTTAGCCAAACAAAAAGGTCTGAAAGCGCTATGCTTGGAGGACGGTTTTGTCCGTTCTCTAGGTCTTGGTAAAGATGGTTATCCACCTCTGTCGCTTGTTGTTGATGAAACCGGTATTTATTTTGATGCCTTGCAGCCTTCAGATCTAGAAAACCTCATTTTAAAAGATGAGAGTCTTAAAGATAATCTTCGTGCCCAGCATGCCATCGACCAAATTTTAAAATTTGGAATCACCAAATATAATCAAAAATTCCAAACTCTAGATTCAGAAAAGTTTAACCAGAAAACTAAACATATTCTGGTGGTTGATCAAACCTTTGGAGATCAATCCATCAAGTACGCAGGTGCTACGCCAGAAACCTTTAAAACCATGCTGGCACAAGCCTGTATTGACCACCCAGACGCGACTATATGGGTAAAAACCCATCCAGATGTACTGGCCGGGAAAGCTCAAGCTCATTTTACACCAGAGGATTTCAATCATCCAAATATCCGGTTGCTCACGGAGCACTATAATCCTGTCGAGCTGCTGCAGCAGATGGACGAAGTGTATGTGGTGAGTTCTCAGCTTGGTTTTGAAGCACTGTTATGTGGAAAAAAAGTACATTGTTTCGGCGTGCCGTGGTATGCAGGCTGGGGTTTAACCAATGATGTTCATGCGCCTTTGGATATTCTGAATGGCCGCAGAAACCGGCAAAAAAGCTTGCAACACTTATTTGCCTGTGCCTATTTTCACTATGCACGCTATGTAAATCCAGTCACCGGACAGCGTTGTGAACTGGAAGATATTCTAGAGCTGCTTATTCCCAATATCCGGTTTCAACAGCGTCTAGCCGAATCCTATACAGCTTATGGATTTAGCCCATGGAAGAAAAAGTTTATCGTTGCTTATTTTGCTTTTCCCAAGCTTAATCTGAAATTTCAACGCTATTTCAAACCTGAAAAAACTGCTGATGTTCTGGCATGGGGCAAGAAAGCCAAACAGTTAAAAGATTTGAACTATAAACAGGTGACGACTGTTGAAGATGGCTTTATTCGTTCTGTGGGCTTGGGTGCGAAGCTGATTCGTCCATGCTCTCTGGTTTTTGATGATATCGGGATTTATTATGATGCCACGCAGTCATCGCGTATTGAGCAGCTACTTAATCAGATAGAATTGGATTCTTCGCAAATACAGCGCGCACAGCGTTTGCAAAAAATGTTGATAGATCTTAATATTTCAAAATACAATGTAGGCGAAGCAAGACAATTAAAACGTCCTCAGCATCAGCGGGTTTTATTGGTGGTGGGGCAGGTTGAAGATGATATGTCGATTCAGCTCGGCGGAATGGGTATTAAGACCAATCTGGAGTTACTGAAACAAGTGCGAGAAAATCATCCGGACAGTTATATTATTTATAAGCCACATCCAGATGTGCAAACGGGGCTACGTGTAGGGAAAATTCCCGACCAAGACATGTTGACCTATGCTAACCAGATTGAATTGAACACCTCTATTTTAGAATGTTTTGAAATTTGTGATGAGGTTCATACCATAACCTCACTTAGTGGATTTGAGGCTTTGATTCGAGGCTTAAAAGTTTATTGTTATGGTTTACCATTTTATGCAGGTTGGGGCTTGACACAAGACTTGTATACCTCACAAAGACGCAATAATAAAAATGTGACATTGGAAACTTTGTTATATGTAACTCTTGTAGAATATCCAACATATAATTTACCACATACTCAGGCGTCGGGTATTCCACTGGTTCGCCCCGAGGATGTGATCGCTTATATCAAAAGTCAATTAGATCAACCGGTAGCTCATGATCATAAGTATAAGCGTGTATTATTATATTTATATAACAAGTTAAAAAATAGGTTAATTTCTTTATGTCAGTTCATGTGAATCGTTTATTGCTTTCTGAACGGGTTCTGTTATTACAGGGGCCGATGGGAAACTTTTTTAATCGTTTTTCTGCCTGGCTCAAAGATCATGACATTCAATGCTTGAAAGTGAATTTGAACGGTGGAGATCAATTTTTTTCGCGTTCTTTTGAATACAACTTTGATTTTACCGGCACGTATGCCGATTTTTCGGCTTGGATTGAAAACTTGCTTTTGTCTCAAGAGATTGATGCAGTGGTCTGTTTTGGAGACTGCCGCAAGTATCATCAAGCTGCAAAAAAAGTTGCCTTAAAGCATCGAATTAACTTTTTTGCTTTTGAAGAAGGCTATATTCGGCCGAACTATATTACGTTTGAGGAAGATGGGGTAAATTTCTTTTCCAACTTCTTATCGCATTTAAAATTAAAAACAAAAAAACCTAAAAATACCCAAGTGAAAAAAGTATCTGAAGTCAATAATAGTTATCGTTCAATGCTGATCAGTGTTATGGTCTATTATATATTTATGCTGCTTTTCTCTTGGAAATACCCGCATTATAAACATCATCGGCAGATGAGTATCTGGTCAGAAATTTATTATTGGGTCTGGTCGGGTGTGCGACGGATTAAAAATTCTTTCGTAGAAGAAAAACGCTTTAATGTATTTATGCAGGCTTATAAAAAACGTTATTTTGTTTTTGCACTACAAGTACATAATGACTTTCAGATTCGAACCCATTCTGATTTAAAGTGCATGAAAAAGTATATTGAAATGGTCATTCAGGACTTTGCACAACATGCAGATCCATATCATCATTTGGTGCTCAAACATCATCCGATGGATCGTGGCTATCGTAATTATGCCTCTTATATTCGTAAGCTAGCAAAGTCTCACGATGTTGAAGGGCGTGTTCACTATTTTTGTGATATTCATTTGCCTACATTATTAAAAAATAGTCTGGGTTTTGTTACAGTAAACAGTACGACAGGCATTCAGGCTTTATATCACCATATTCCTGTCAAGGTATTGGGGTATGCACTTTATAATTTACCTAAATTGACCAACCAACGTCCATTGGCTAAATTCTGGAGAAATCCAGGCAAGGTCGATCAGGTGTATTTCAACTATTTCCGTGAAGAGCTAATTAATTATTCCCAATTGAATGGGGCTTTTTATGGTGATTCTCCTTGGATGGGTGATTATGATTTATCACATATCGAGGTAGATGTTGAAATGCAACAAGCCAATAATCCTGTTTCTATCTGATTAATTGTATTAGTTCACACTGGATCATACATTCCTCTTGATAAAGAGAAAGTTATCCGTTTTGATAGTGATTTTTGGTGGTGTTTCAAAATGTATGCTGCTCATTTTAACACCACTATACAAAACTATGATTAATGTAAAAGAAACTCAGATTAAAAGCTGCTATTGAACCGTACCGGGTTTGTCGGAGAGTCAATATTCTGAGAGACTATCCCGATGACAAAATTAAAATATACCCCTGAAATCAGAGAAAGAGCGGTTCAATTACTAATTGAATCTGAAAAAGATTATCCATCGAATTGGGCAGCAGTTTCCGCAATTGCTCCTAAAATTGGCTGTACTCCTGAAACACTACGTGTTTGGTATCAAAAATACTTAGAACAAAATCCCGCCAAACTACAACAGGTATCTGACCAAGAAAAAATGAAGCAAATGGAACGTGAAATTAAAGAATTAAAACGTGCCAATGAAATTCTACGTAAAGCAGCCGCTTTTTTCGCCCAGGCGGAGCTCGACCGCCCACACAAATAATGGTGGATTTCATCCATAACAATAAAGACTTATATGGTGTTGATGCGATTTGTAGAATTTTACCGATCGCGGCTTCGACCTATTATCGGGCTTTAGATCTCGTTGATAACCCAGAACATCGAGCGAAACGTGCTCTGCATGATTTACATCATGCTGAACAAATTAAACGAATTTGGAAAGAAAGTTCAGGTCGATATGGTGTGCGTAAAGTCTGGCAACAATTAAAACGTGAAGGCTATGTGATTGCACGTTGTACTGTGGTTCGATTGATGCAAAAGCTAGGTATACAAGGTGTTTGGCGTGGTAAGAACAAACAAACTACCCGCAGCCGAGATGACCAAAAACGGGCAGATGATTTAGTGAAACGTAATTTTAATGCTGATCATCCTGCCCCTTGCGAAGCAGTGCTTCTCAGGTGGGTGACTTTACGTATATTCAAACTCATTCAGGCTGGTGGGTCTATACCGCCTTTATTATTGCTGTATTTTCACGAGCAATTGTTGGATGGAAAGTATCTACACGGATGAATACAGATATGGTGCTCGATGCATTGGAGCAAGCATTGCACGATCGAGGTATGCCTAAGAATGTGATTCATCATTCAGATAGAGGTGTTCAATATCTTTCGATTCGCTATACCAATCGTTTAGAAGCTGCAAATTTACGAGCATCAGTCGGTACAACTGGTGATTCATACGATAATGCTTTGGCTGAAACGGTGAATGGCTTATACAAAACAGAGGTGATTGAATATCTAAAAGCAGATTGGCAAGGTTTAGCAGATGTACAACTTGCGACACTAAACTGGGTAGATTGGTTCAAATAAAAAGCGTGTACACAGTGCACTGGGTTATGTATCGCCTTTTGAGTTTGAAGCAATGTACTATGATAAGATTAATCCGTTAGGTCAGGTGGCCTAACTTAAATAAAAAAGTCTCCGACAAACCCGGTACGGTTCAGTTTTATTGTGTGATCAAATTTGGTCACGATCCTAATCGATCTTGAAAAATATTGAATTGAAAATAATAGAAGTCTAATGACATAGAGATTTTCGGTGGAATATTTTTTTAGGCAGTTTTAGAAAGGGGTTCTTATCTTTTTGATTTATTGAAGGCACCATTTGGTCACCATTTGGTCACCAATTTTGATATAGCACTTTTGTAAACTTACTTTTTTTAGAATAAAGATCTCTTATGAAGAAAAATATTGAATAAAACAACAATAAAAAAGCCCCAGTCATTCAACTGAGGCTTTTAGAATCTGGAGCGGGAAACGAGACTCGAACTCGCGACCCCAACCTTGGCAAGGTTGTGCTCTACCAACTGAGCTATTCCCGCATGCGGTGTATAATACATGATGCAAAAATAGGGTCAATCATTTTTTGCATATCGTTGTACTGACTGAATAAATAAACAACATTTTTAGAAAAAACAGCAGTCATCAGCCTAAATTTCATAACGAAAAGTGGTGCGAATCGTAAATCGAAGAATCCTCACGGCAAGATGCTGCGAATCACACAGAACACGTTATACTTCAGAGAGCTTTTAAAACCATTCGGGGAAATACAAGCATGAGCTTAGAACAACAGTTGCTAGAACGCTTAGCCGTTTTCAATCCAAGCCATTTAGAGGTAGTGAATGAATCTGCAGGACATGGCGGTTATTTCCCGGGTAAAGAGTCGCATTTTAAAGTGGTGATGGTGAGTGAAGATTTTCAGGGGCTACGCGCTGTACAACGCCATCAAAAAATTTATGCTGCTGTAGGTGACTTACTTGCGCCAAATAAAATTCATGCATTGGCGATTCATGCCTTTGTTGCATCTGAATGGCAGGGACAAGACACCAGCAGCCCAGAATGCGCCCACGCACCAAAAACATCGTAATGGAATGAAATAAATGGAAAATTTAGGAATGCTGAATACCATTCACGTTGCTGCAGCGGCTTTATTATTTTTGGTGCTGTTTGTACGTGCCATGACTTTGTTTAAGGGCACACAAAATAACTCGCCTAATCCTAAAGCGTGGACAGTCTTTGTGGCATTGCAACATTCAGCACTGACGTTGATTGTAGTGACAGGTGTCATTGCTTTGTTTTTAAAAGACTTTCAAGTCGAAACATGGTTTTATGCCAAAATTATTTTATTTTTGGTGATGCTGTCATCTTTAATCAAAGCGTATAAAAAAGATGACAGTATTTTGTTGATTCAACGCCGTGTCGGTTGGGGCTTAGCTTTAGTCGCATTTTTTGCCATTTTAGGTTTGGTGATGTTAAAGCCAAGCTTCGGCTAAGTCAGCAGGTCTTATTGTAGATGTTGCTCGTGGCTGCAAACTCACGGGCATTGAATATATGTAAATATCGGCAAAAGATTGGCTACATATTTGAGCACTGGCGAATTGTTAGACATAATTCGGCAAGAATATTTACAGCTCAGTTAAACTGAAATGATGTCACAACAAAAATTGAAAAGAGGGGCGGCAATGCGCACACGTGTGGTGTTTAATCAGAAAGGTGGTGTTGGAAAATCCAGTATTACCGTCAATTTGGCTGCAATCAGTGCGCATCAGGGTTTAAAAACATTGGTGATTGACCTCGACCCGCAAGCCAACTCCAGCCAATATTTATTGGGTGATGATGCCACTTATTCTGCCGACAAGCCTGCGCTTGAACCCAACATCGAAAATTACTTTGAAGAAGTGTTGGGTGCAAATCAATCCAAAGGCTTATTGGGCAATGCTTTAGGCTCAATTTTAAAAAACCGCAGCAAAGGTTTAGAAGCCTATGTGCATCAATCGCCATTTAAAAATTTGGATGTGATCCCTGCGAGTCCGCAATTGGGCGGTTTGGCACACGCACTTGAATCGAAACATAAAATTTACAAACTGCGCGATGCCTTGCAACAATTGTCCGATCAATATGACCGCGTGTTTATTGATACCCCGCCTGCATTTAACTTCTTTACCTTGTCGGCATTAATTGCTGCAGATCGGGTGCTCATTCCTTTTGACTGTGATGTATTTTCTAAACGTGCCTTACAAAGCTTGATTGAAAATGTTTTGGAAACCCAAGATGATCATAATCCGCATCTGGAAATTGAAGGGATTGTGGTGAATCAGTTTCAGGCGCAGGCCAAGTTGCCGCGTGAAGTGGTTCAGCAACTCAAAGATGAGGGCTTGCCTGTCTTGAACAGCATGTTGCCGCCTTCAGTGCTGATGAAAGAATCGCATCATAAAAATTTGCCATTAATTCATTTGGCAACAGATCATAAATTGACGCAGGCCTATCAATCGTTGTTCAATGAAATTGAGCAAGTGTGATACACAGAGGTGAACATGAAAACATTTGCAATCGGTTTTTTGGCGGTCAGTAGTGTGTTGTTAGGTGCGTGTGCGACTACAGTCAAGCCGACTTATGTGTCACCTACGCATTATCAGGCCTTGAATTGCCAGCAATTACAAAGTGAATATAACCGCATTCAACAATATATTGAAAGCGGTGTTGAAGCACCGAAACGTACAGGTGTTGGTGTGGGTATCGGTTTAGGCGGTGGTTGGGGCAGCCGTGGCGGTTGGGGCGTTGCACCGAGTGTTTCTGTCAATATGGGACAGTCATCCAATACCAAAAGAACAGAATTGGCACGTCTTTTAGGTGAGCAAGAAGCCATTGTGCAAGCAGCAAAATTTAAAGCTTGCCCGATTATTGTCAAACTCAAACCCGCAACATCTTAAATTTTAGGGTTTACGAATATTTCGTCCGTGGTGCTGTCATTTTTGCAGCACCATTGCTTAAAAAATGTAGCAAGATAATTCAAGATTGATTTCAATCTAATATTTTAAAAACAAAAACTTAATTTTATTTTCTGTTCTATTTATACCCTTGGGTCAGTCCTGCCAGATAGAAAAACTTGTCATTTTCAATGGCTTTCATATAAGGTGTGCTCCTATTTTTGATTTGCATGCTCTGGTGTTTATGATTGAAAGTTGGCTCTTTGTCCTAGCAATGATTGCGGTCTTGATGATTCCTGGCCCGACCAATGCGCTATTGGCAAGCTCAGCCCACCAACAAGGCATTGCCAAAACCAGTCTGCTGATTCCCGCAGAGTTTTTTGGTTATATGTATGCCATTAGTCTGTGGGCGTTATTCATTCATTTGAGTGCGCCAATTTGGCCTTATTTGATTGATATTCTGCATGTTTTAAGTGCGGGCTATGTATTTTGGATGGCTTTTCATTTATGGAAGCAGTCACATTTAGAACAACATTGTCAAAAGCACTCTGCCATTCGCCCTGCACAATTATTTTTTTCGACTTTTAAAAACCCGAAAGCCTTGTTATTTGCGGCAGGTATTTTGCCTACAGAAACATGGGATAACCCGACCAACTTTGCCATGGTCTATGTCTTATTTGGTCTGATTTTATTGCCAACAGCGTTATTTTGGATGTCTTTTGGGCGAGCAGTTTTGGCGCGAGAAACCAATAAAGTGACGGCAGATTTGTTATATAAAGGCTCGGCTTTGCTGTTGGTGGTGTGTATGCTGCCAGTGGTAGCACGTTTTTTCTAAAGATTTAGAGATTTTTGGTGAGTTGAGCAATCATCTCACCTGTTTTGAATGTATGAGGGCAGCGCTGTAACAGGCATGCCCAAAGAATTACACAACTTAAGCAGGTTTTTTCTTGAGTTTTTGGCGAATAAAACCAATCACTCCAGGCAAGACACTTAAAATAATAATGCCGAAAATTAAATGGGTGAAATTGTCTTTCACAATTGGCATATTGCCAAATAAATAACCAAGTGTAATAAACGACGCGATCCAGCAAAAAGCGCCAATTACGTTATAGGTTAGGAAGTATTTATAATTCATGCTGCCTGCACCCGCCACAAAGGGCGCAAAGGTACGCGCAAAAGGCACAAAACGCGCAAAAATAATGGTTTTTCCGCCGTGTCGCTCAAAAAACTTCTGGGTTTCGATCAAATGTTTTTTATTGATAAAACGTGATTCCAGTTCAAAAACCCGTGGACCAATATATTTACCAATGTGGTAATTCAGGGTGTCACCGAGTACCGCAGCAGTAAACAATAAAATACCCAAAATCCACGGATCCATTATCCCTGTCGATGCAGCCAGTGCGCCTGCTGCAAACAGTAAACTATCGCCAGGTAAAAACGGCATGACCACCAAGCCCGTTTCTACAAAAATAATCAGGAATAAAATAGCGTAAATCCATACCCCATATTGGGTGATGAATTCGAGCAAATGTTCATCGACGTGTAATATAAAATCAATCAGTTCCATGGGAAAAAACAAGCGAAAGTGTGCTCAAATCCTAGCAGTCCACAGGCGGAAAGTCAGTATGAAAAGGTAAATAATTTTCACAGTGATTTTAGGGATGCTAGACCAGCCACATCGGTTCTTTTTCGTTGCATAGATGCAACAACATGTCTTTTAAATGCGTATTTATCCTGAATTTTGAAAAAACTAAGATGTATTTGTCTTCAAGAATGAATCAAAAATATAGGTGATCTGATGTTTAATCCAAATGTTGTGTTAAAAAGTGTGGTCGAAAAAGCAAGTGTGCAAGCCATTGTAAGTTTATTTGCACGTGCTTTTTTAGCGTATTTATTTATTGTATCTGGTTGGGGAAAAATTGCAGGCTATGATGCAACAGTGGGCTATATGCAAGCTATGGGTGTTTCAGGTTCATTGCTACCTTTGGTGATTTTGCTAGAACTTGGTGGTGGTTTGGCAATTCTATTCGGTTTACAAGCACGTGTCGTGGGTTTGGGTTTAGGTGTTTTTAGGGTGTGTTGACACTTTTAGCTTAAAAAAATAGCGAAGTAGTAAAATCAAATCGCCAAACCCAATTTTACTATTCGCTATGCCTCGTACCATGCTGACAGATCAACACTGGCAAAAGTTGAAAGTTATTCTGCGTAATTTATCCATTCACCACAACTCAAATTTACGCAATTTTATTGAAGCTATTCTCTATAGAATTAGGACAGGTTGTCCGTGGCGAGATATTCCTTCTTGTTTTGGTCATTCAAACTCTATTTTCAAACGTTTTAATCGTTGGTCAAGCAGCGGTAAGTTACTTAGATTATTCAAATTACTAGCCTCATGCCCCGATATGGAGTGGATTTTTATTGATGGCTCTCATGTACGTGCTCATCAACATTCTGCCGGCATAGCGAATCAATCTATTTCTAAAAGTGCAGGAGGAAACTCCTCAAAAATACATTTGATTGTTGATGCACATGGCAATCCTATTGATTTCATGATTACCGATGGAACCACACATGATGTTAAAGTTGCACCTGATTTAATATCAACATTAGATTTAAAAGAGACAAACGTGGTATGTGCAGATAAAGGCTATGATTCAGAACCACTGCGTGAACAGATCAGGAAAACAGGGACTAAAGCGAATATACCAAAGAAAACGAATAGCCAATCGAACAATGACCATATGGACTGGTATTTATATAAAATCAGGCATTTAGTTGAAAATATGTTTTGTAGATTAAAGCAATTTAGAGGAATAGCTACCCGATATGACAAGCTCAAAAGAAATTATCAAAGTTCTGTTGCCTTAGCCTGTATATTTTTATGGCTACCGTTATAGGGTTAATTATGAACAGTAAGTGTCAACAGACCCTAGTCTTTTAACTGCATTTTTATTCCATGCTGCACCAGAAGATGCGCTGAATTTTATGAAAAATATTGGTTTGGCTGGCGGTTTCTTCTACATCATGCTTTACGGTGCAGGCAAAATAAGTCTAGACCATCTTTTGGAAGCAAAAAAGTAAGTCATTGATTTCCACATCAGCTCAACAATTTAAGCAATCTTCAAGAAGGTTGCTTTTTTTATGCCATAGAAAATGCATAGTCTTTTAAAACTTAGAGTATGTGGTCACTGCAATATCACGAAGAAAAATAGCCATTTTTAGGATTGTCTGAATAGTGTGCGCAAGGCGTGGAAAAATGCTAGAATAGCGCGCTTAATTCGTTTGCCTTTCTATAGTTGTTTGTCATGACTACCAATACTCAAATTACTGAAGATCGTATCCTGATTCTGGATTTCGGTTCGCAATATAGCCAGCTGATCGCACGTCGTGTTCGTGAAGCGGGCGTATATTCTGAAATGTATGCCTACGATATGTCGGAAGAAGACATTCGTGCATTTAATCCAAACGGTATTATCTTATCGGGTGGACCTGAAAGTGTTCACCAAGCGGGTAGTCCACGCGCACCTGAAATTGTATTTAACTTAGGCGTACCTGTACTGGGTATCTGCTATGGTTTACAAACCATGTCAGAACAACTGGGCGGTAAAGTTGAAGCGGGTTCAGTACATGAATTCGGTTATGCCGAAGTCGATATTTTGGTACGTGACAAACTGATTGGTAACTTGCAAGACCGTGAAAACCAATTGCACGTTTGGATGAGCCATGGCGATAAAGTGGCACGCATTCCAGAAGGCTTCCAAATTACGGCTAGCACACCAAGCTGCCCTGTGGCGATGATTTCTGATGAAACACGCCGTTTCTATGGGATTCAGTTCCACCCAGAAGTGACACACACTGCAAAAGGTGCAGAGTTATTGTCTAACTTCGTCCATCAAATTTGTGGATGTCGCGGTTTATGGACACCAGAACACATCATCGACCTGCGCGTAGAGCAATTACGTCAGCAAATTGGCGATGAAAAAGTATTGCTTGGTTTGTCGGGCGGTGTGGATTCTTCTGTGGTTGCGGCATTGTTGCATAAAGCCATTGGCGATCAATTAACGTGTGTATTTGTAGACAATGGTTTGTTGCGCTTGAACGAAGGCGATCAAGTAATGCAAATGTTTGCAGAAAACATGGGTATTCGCGTGATTCGTGCCGACGCTGAACAGCGTTTCTTGGGTGCATTGGCTGGCGAAGTTGATCCAGAGAAAAAACGTAAAATCATTGGTCGTGAATTTATTGAAGTTTTTGCCGAAGAAGCACGTAAGCTGGATGGCGTGAAATTCTTGGCACAAGGTACGATTTACCCAGACGTGATTGAATCTGCAGCCAGCAAACAAGGCAAAGCGCATGTGATTAAATCACACCACAACGTGGGTGGTTTACCAGAAGATTTAGCCTTTGAATTGGTTGAACCTTTACGTGATTTATTTAAAGATGAAGTGCGTAAACTCGGCACGACTCTAGGCTTGCCACACAGCATGATTTACCGTCATCCATTCCCAGGTCCAGGTTTGGGCGTGCGTATTTTGGGTGAAGTGAAAAAAGAATATGCAGACATTTTACGTTTAGCCGATGACATTTTCATGCAGGAACTGCGTGCAAGTGGTTGGTATGACAAAACAGCACAAGCGTTTGCGGTATTCCAGCCTGTGAAATCTGTTGGTGTCGTCGGCGATGGTCGTCGTTATGCATGGGTAATTGCACTTCGTGCTGTAGAAACAGTGGACTTTATGACTGCACGTTTCGCACACTTGCCGTATGATTTGGTTGACCGTATTTCAACGCGCATCATGAATGAAATTGCAGACGTTTCACGTGTGGTTTATGACGTATCATCTAAACCACCTGCAACAATTGAATGGGAGTAATTCAGGGATTTCACGAAGCACTGCTTCGTGCCTGAATTACGCCAAGCGCTATGCGCGCGGCAGTCGGGGTTTCAAGCAGCACTGCTGCTTGCCAGTTTTACGCCATGAGCCTATTTTAAAACACCGCTATTTAAAATGGGCGCAAGATGCGCGCAGCAGCTAGGGTTTTTTAAACATACTCTAGCCAAAAACCCAAAAAATGAGCACGTAATGTGCTCATTTTTTTATATCTTTAGATCATCCAAGATTTAACTTCTTTTTTTAAAATCGGTTCGGGTGGCTCAGACATTCCCACATCATAACTGATCACGCAGTTACGTCCGCTTTGTTTGGCTTGGTAAAGTGCGAGGTCGGCTTCTTTAATCAACAGCTGTAAGTCAGTTTGTTGTGGTTTTAAACTCGATACGCCAATAGAAACAGTGAAATTAAAACATTTTTTATCAATGCACATTTCATGCTGAGCAATTTTTTGTCTTAAGCGCTCCGAAATCATCAATGCTTCATCTAAGCTGGTTTCACTAAGCAGAGCGATAAACTCTTCACCGCCAAAGCGTGCCAAAATATCCTTGCGGCGCATTTCTTTACGGGCAATGTCTGCAATATTTTGTAAGACTCGATCTCCAATATCGTGCCCATAGGTATCGTTAATTTGTTTAAAAAAGTCGACATCAAACATCAACAAGCAGACCGATTCAGATTTAGGCCATGCATGAATTTTGTGTTCTGCCATGTGTACAAACTGACGTCGGTTATTGAGTTGGGTCAGTTCATCGGTATGGGCCAAGGCTTGCAAGGTATGAAAATTCCAGTCATCCAGCAAACTGCGTAAAAAGTGATGGCGGGCATTTAGGGTATTGATCCAGCTGATATACAAACTCAACAAACATACAGGGATATACACCACCATAAAAACTAAGGCATCCTGCAAGTTGGTGAGGGAAATCACCCCAAAAAACATGAGTACGCTCATGACCAATGAATTATAGACCGCAGGGCGGAAACGCACTTGAATACACAGATTGGCCATGAGTACAAAAATGACCGAGGCATACACATAAGTGGAAATCCAAGGGCTTTGTGATTGCGACAGGATATAGAACCAAATACCGCAGCACAGTGTGGCGCTGACCGGTAAAATTAAATCCAGCAGGCGAATATCTTTGATCAATTTAAAGCAGAAATAATTGCCAATCAGCGCCAATACAACAGCACTGAGACGGAGTGTGGCCGAGAGCGTAGTGACATCTGGAATGATGAAATAATCGATAAAGAAATACAGCAGGAACGTCATTTGCCCAATGTAATTGACTTGGCGTAAATAACGACGCTGATGTAAATTTTGGTGTTGATAAAAATGTGTTTCAAATTGTGGTGGAAGTTGCGCAGCAGGGTGCTGCAATGCTTTTTCAATTGCTTGTCGGTTTTCAAGATCACACTCAGTTGTTTTTAAAAGTTTTTCTGAGGCTTCCTGATTGCTTAAAATCTTCGAACGGGTCTGTTCCCCCATTCGAGCTTTTACAGACATAGCGATATTTACTCAAATTGACAACTTATAGTTAGGATTATGCGCAAAATGCAGAAAAAATAACCTCCCTAAATTTGGGTATTTTCTCTATTTTTTTTAAATTTTGGTCAAAATTATGCCATATATTTTAAGGTGTAGTTCAAGTTTGGACCATAAAAATCAGAACAACAAATTTCATCTTGCTCTTCGTTAGTGATTTAGCATATTTAATAGTCAAGGAGTTTACAGAAATATAAGAGGTATAGGATGAGCAACAGCAATTATACCGAGCTTTCCAATTCAGACGATTGTGATAAGTACGTCAAGCAATTTATACAGGAATTTCCACTGCGTAGTGCTGAAATTGGGCAGGGAACTTTAATTAAACGTGCTTTACCGAGTCGGCATAAACGCATGATTGGGGCATGGTGTTTTCTAGATCACGCAGGCCCTGTTAATTTTCCACAAGGTGAAGGCTTAGATGTTGGTCCGCATCCGCATATAGGTTTGCAAACATTCACCTGGATGATTGAAGGCAGCATTATGCATACCGACAGTTTGGGTACTAAGCAATTGATTCGTCCCAAACAGGTTAATTTAATGACCGCGGGTTATGGTATTTCACATACCGAAGTTGCTCCCGACACCGAAACACACATGCATACAGCGCAACTGTGGATTGCTTTACCTGATGATCAGCGCAATATGGCGCCACGTTTTGATCATTACCCTGACTTGCCTGTGGTTTTGCTAGATGGAGTGGAACTTACCATCTTAGTTGGTGAATTTTTAAATACCACTTCACCAGTATTAGTACATAGTGAGTTGCTAGGGGTAGATATTTATAGTGAAACCAGCACGACAACCCGTTTGCCGCTGAATCCTAAATTTGAATATGGTTTGATGATGCTGGAAGGCACAGCCACTGTGCATGGGCATGAATTAAACGCTGAAAATATGCTGGTGCTTGAACTGGGCTTAACCGAAATTCAGCTAGATTTACATGCGGGTGCGCGTCTGTTGCTATTGGGCGGTTTACCTTTTGAGTCGCCAATTTTGTTGTGGTGGAATCTCGTCGGTCGTACCCAAGAGGAACTCAGCATTGCACGTGAGCAATGGGTCAATCATGATCCTCGTTTTGGCACAATACCAGACTACGATGGACCACGTTTAGAAGCGCCGACTTTCCCCGCAAAAATGCGTGCATCAAAATAAATGATGGAATATCAATCTATAGGGAGCATCTTATGGCCAAGATTGGCACAGCACAGGTACGCAGTTTAGACACGGCATGGCAAGGTCAGATCCAAAGTGGTCAGCACCAATGGAAGGTAGATGAGCCTGAAAAGTTAGGTGGTCAAGATGCAGGTCCTGCACCTTATGATCTGTTATGTAGCAGTTTGGTCGCTTGCACCATGATTACCTTGCGTATGTATGCACAGCATAAGGGTTTGGATTTTGGCAAAATTCAGGTCGAGGCGGACTTCTTTACCAATCAGGAAGGGCAGGAGTGGATTGAACGCCGTGTGCAAACTGAAGCAGCGTTAGATGCAGAATTACAGCAAAAAGTACTGAATATCTGTCAAAAAACACCTGTGACGAAAACCTTGTTACGCAGTGTGGAAATTCGTACTGAATTGGGTTAAACCTAGAGTTGAATCCGTCTCTTATAAAAAGGTATGCAGGACATGCCTTTTTATAATGTTGCGTGAAACAGAAGATATAACAATCACTTAAAACAGATGTAATAAAAACAAAATAGGACGTTTATGATTACTTTACACCACCTTGATCAATCCCGCTCTTTCCGCATTTTGTGGGCGCTCGAAGAGCTGGGTTTGGACTATGAAATCAAGTTTTACCACCGTCAGCCCAATTTAAGTGCGCCCAATGAATTGAAGCTGATTCACCCATTGGGTAAAGCACCAATTTTGACGGATGCAGAGCAGACCATTGCAGAATCTGCAGTCATTTTGGAGTACTTGCAGCAGCATTATGATACGCAAAGGCAGTTTAAACCGCAGCAGGCTTCAGCACAGCAAGCATATCAATACTGGATGCATTATGCCGAAGGCTCGCTAATGCCATTGTTAGTGATGCAATTGGTGATGACCAATGTGCCGCAGCATGTGCCATGGTTAGTTCGACCAATGGCGCAAAAAATTACTGCAGGTGTTAAAGCAGGGTTTATTCAGCCTCGTTTAAAAGATCATATTGCTTATTTAGAAGATTATTTGGGCAAACATGATTATTTTGCAGGGGATTTTTCTTTTGCCGATATTCAAATGGGTTTCCCGCTCCAAGCATTGCAAAGCCGTACCGGGCATCATTATCCACAGATTGCGGCTTATTTGGCACGCGTGGAACAGCGTCCTGCATTTCAGCGTGCACGCGAACGTGAGCAGCAGTTAATGCAAATCTAGCGATGATTTTTGTGAGTACATCGTTCTATAGACCTAAAAAAAGATGCCGAGGCATCTTTTTTTAATTGATTTTGGTCGATTGATAACAATGAGGCTTAGCGTTTCACGACAATTGAATCAATTCCACTATGCTGCAAAGTTTGCTGAGCAATCACTGCAGCATCGGCTGAATCATAAGGGCCTGAAATCACCCGATACCAAGTTTCACCACCTTCTACACTTTTCACTACATCTGCCGATAAACCATTCAAAATAATTTCGGCACGACGTGCATCTGCAGCATCTGGGTCGGTATAGCTACGCACTTGTAGAATATAGCTGGCTTGTACCACAGGGGCAGGCATTTCTGTCAGACCAACATTGGCTTCGCTGGCCGCTGGCGCCTCTACAGCAGCAGGCGCTTCAACAATGACTACGGTATTCTGTTGCTGTGTTTCAGGCACCGCTTGCTCAGGAATTGGGGTAACCTGTTGCTGTGGCAGCAAATCATAAAAACGATAGTCTTTGTTGGTATCTTCCTGATAATGCTCAGAATTGATTTGCCCTTTAGGCTGTACAGGTGCCCACGGTTTCCATAGCATTAAGGCTACAGCAAAACACAACACGATTAAAATCACCACGAGTGTGCCTAACCACGTTGGAATTAGTGGTTTTTTGGGCTTATTCGGTCGTTCAGATACACCGCGTTGCGTTTTTCCAAACACGTGGACTTCCTCTTGTTATGCTTTTATTTGGCTTTTACATTGTTTCTGGTGCAGAGACACCTAATAATTCTAAACCATTACGCAAGACTTGTTGTACGTTTACTGAAAGCAATAAGCGTGCTTGAGTCAAGGCTGCATCATCATTCAGAACTTTATGCTCATTGTACCAACCGTGGAACAATGCTGCTAATTCTTTCAAATAGTTACCTACCTGATGCGGTTCGTGGCTGTTGGCAGCACGTACTAAAATTTCAGGATACGCAGCCAGTTTGGCTAAAATTTCAGTTTCAGCATCTAGCTCAAGTTTAGCGGCAAACTGACGTGCAGTTGTCGCATTAAAATTCAATTGCGTAGCAGCAGCTTTTTCGAGCATACGACAAATACGTGCATGAGCATATTGAATATAGTAGACCGCATTGTCTTTACTTTGTGAAACGGCCAAATCTAGGTCAAAGTCAATGTGCTGTTCAGATTTGCGCATGACGTAATAGAAACGTGCAGCATCGTTGCCGACTTCTTTACGCAAATCACGCAAGGTCACGTACTGACCTGAACGGGATGACATTTGTACCATTTCACCACCACGCCATAAGCTCACGAACTGCACTAACAGTACCGTTAATTTTTTCGAGTCGTAGCCTAGTGCATCAATGGCCGCTTTCACACGTGAAATATAACCGTGGTGATCTGAACCCCAAATATCAATTAGGTCTGTGTAGCCACGTTGTAATTTATTCAGGTGATAAGCAATGTCTGAAGCAAAGTAAGTGGTTTGACCATTGCGGCGTTTCACCACACGGTCTTTTTCATCGCCAAATGCGGTCGATTTAAACCAGATATTGCCGTCTTGTTCGTATAGATAACCACGTTGATCTAGTGTTTGCAGAGCTTCATCAATTTTTTCAGTCAATGACGCTTCGCTAAACCATTGGTTAAAGGTGACACCAAACTCGCCCAAGTCATCTTTAATGTCGGCCAAAATAGCATTCAGCGCAGCCTGATGGAACACGCGGTAATCATCACCCAAGAGCGTTTGTGAATTGAAAATCAAACCATCAATGTGTTTTTCTTTGTCGCCCGACAAGACCACTTTGTTGCCATCGGCATCGAGTTCTGCCGCATATTGCACATCTTCAGGCACATTGTTATATACATCTGCAACAGGGCGTACATGGCGTTCACCATCCTGTTTTAAAATGCTTTGTGCGATGTCTTTAACGTAGTCACCCTGATACGCATTTTTGGGGAACACCAGCGTTTGACCTGCCAGTTCCAAATAACGCAAGTAAGTTGAAGTCGCCAAAATATCCATTTGACGGCCAGCATCATTGACATAGTATTCACGGTCAACTTTAGCACCTGTGGCTTCAAGTAAATTGGCAACTGTCATACCATAAGCAGCACCACGACCATGACCCACGTGTAGGCTTGAGGTTGGGTTAGCAGAAACGAACTCGACCTGAATGCGTTTTTCTGCATTGATTTGGCTGCGTCCAAATTGTTGTTTTTGTGCTTGAATTTGATCTAAAACACTAAAACGCTGGTCGGCATTTAAAAAGAAGTTAATAAAACCAGGGCCTGCAATCTCTGCTTTGCTGATGTCTGCAACTTCAGGCAGAGCAGCAAGAATTTTTTCGGCTAAATCGCGTGGCTTCATGCCTGCGGCTTTAGAGGCAATCATGGCAATATTTGATGCGAAATCACCGTGGCTGCGGTCTTTGGTACGGGTTAAATTACTCGTATTGTTCCAGTCAGATGGGAGTACACCTTCAGCTTGAAGGGATTGCACTGCATGATCGAGCGCTGCTTGTATTGCCGTATTCATATTTAGTCGAAAAATAGATGTGCAGAAAAACGCTAAATATAGCAAATTTCAGGGGCTTTAGGGGAGTGCAATTGTATGCTTTATCGAATTTCAGAGATTGTAGCTAAGCATGAACAAATTGCCTGAAAAATCATCCTTTAAGCAAGCAATTCATGGCATAGTATGCGGCATTCAGTGAGGCGAAAAGGCTAGAGCATGAAACAACGTGCAATGATTTTTGGCAATGTACCCAAATTACCCATGAAATGGGCCACGGTGGTAATGCCTTTCTTTTTATCATGTTTGATGAGTGGCATCATTTCGTTGATTAATATGATCCGAAATTTGGGCTGGATTGAGGGATTTTTTACCCTGTGGTTGCATAACTGGATGATTTCTTGGGCGTTTGCTTTTCCAGTCGTATTATGTGTGCTGCCTTTGGTGCGTAAGTTCACTGGCTTAATTGTAGATATGACGCCACTGCAACCACCCAAATAAATTAGGTTCGATGCCTATATAACATGGGCTATCAGAAATAAAAATCATTCAGATTTGGTTATCAAACTTCTAAATGCCCTATTTGCTGCAATTCGGGCTAAGCTAGTCAGATGTCAGATGGTGCATCTCAATCCATGCGCCATCAGCAACCGATTAGAATGAGATGAACAATGACAACCGCAAATTTGCAGCAGAAACGTCCTTTATATATTCCCTATGCGGGCAACGGCCTTTTAGAATTGCCTTTATTAAATAAAGGTTCTGCATTTTCAGAAGAAGAACGCACCCGTTTTAACTTGCATGGCTTAATTCCACATGCAATTGAAAATATTGAAGAACAAAGCCAGCGTTCGTATCAGCAATATTCTGCTTTTAGCGATGCCATCAACAAGCATATTTATTTGCGCAACATTCAGGACACCAATGAAACCCTGTTTTATCACCTGATTGAACAGCATTTGAGTGAAATGATGCCTATTATTTACACCCCAACTGTAGGCGAGGCATGTCAGCGTTTTTCCGATATTTACCGCCGTCATCGGGGTATTTTTATTTCCTATCCAGACCGTGCCCATATTGATGATATTGTACAAAACATCAATAAAAAGAATGTCAAAGTGATTGTGATTACCGATGGTGAGCGTATTTTAGGCTTGGGTGATCAGGGCATTGGCGGCATGGGTATTCCAATTGGAAAACTGTCTTTATATACAGCATGTGGCGGTATTAGTCCTGCCTATACCTTACCCATTACCTTAGATGTAGGCACCAATAACCCACAATTACTGAATGATCCGATCTATATGGGCTGGAATCAGCCACGTATTAGTGGTGAGGAATACTATCAATTTGTCGATCAGGTGATTGATGCGGTGAAACGCCGTTGGCCAAAGGCATTGATTCAGTTTGAAGATTTTGCTCAGAAAAATGCCATGCCGTTATTAAACAAATATCGTGATCAAATTTGTTGTTTTAATGATGATATTCAAGGCACGGCAGCCGTTTCTGTGGGCAGCTTAATTGCAGCATCACGGGCTGCAGGCAAACAACTGAAAGATCAAACCATTGCCTTCTTGGGCGCAGGTTCGGCAGGTTGTGGTATTGCCGAGCAAATTGTGGCGCAAATGGTGGTGGAAGGCTTAAGCGATGCTGAAGCACGTGCTCGTGTGTATATGGTGGATCGTTTTGGCTTATTCACCAGCAATCAGCCAAACTTGCTCGATTTCCAACGTAAATTGGCACAAAGTCCTGACCGTGTTGCACATTGGGGCAATCCTGAAGGTGTGATTTCTCTGTTGGACGTCATTCAAAACGCCAAGCCAACGGTATTGATTGGGGTTTCGGGGCAACCGGGTTTATTTACTGAAGAGGTGATTAAAACCTTGGCTGCCAATTGCGAGCGTCCAATTGTGTTGCCATTGTCAAACCCAACCTCACAAGTTGAAGCATTTCCTGCCGATATTTTGGAGTGGACTGAAGGCAAGGCCTTAATTGCAACAGGTAGCCCATTTGAGCCAGTGAACTATCAGGGCAAACTTTATAATATTTCCCAATGCAATAACTCGTATATTTTCCCAGGTATTGGCTTAGGGGTAATCGCTGCAGGGGCAACACGTGTGACAGACAGTATGTTAATTGCATCCAGTAATGCGCTGGCGGACTGCTCACCATTGTTGCAGGATCCAAATGCAGATTTATTGCCTGATTTAAATGAAATTCAGCAGGTGTCTAAATTTATTGCATTTAGAGTCGCAAAAGCAGCAATGGATGCAGGCGTTGCAGCTGTCATGAGTGATGAGGCATTACGAGAGGCAATTGAGGCTAATTTCTGGAAGCCTGAATATCGTGATTATAAACGTGTGACGTTTTAAGCAAAATTCATTCGTGTATTGTTAATGAAATAAGCCACAAGGCGTGCTATTGCACGCCTTGTTTTTATTTGGAATAGGATGGGGTTTGCGATGTGATTACTTGGAATTTAAGTCTTCAACTCACACTAAGCAATATAGTTCTGTTTTGGATTTAAATCGGCACAATTCAAAGGATTTAAGGCACATTGCAATTCATCAATTTGCTGCTCACTGACATAGCCTTGTCCAATCAGGTATTTTGCAACGTGGTCATCTCTCAGGCTTATAAACGCAGCATCGTACACGCCTAAATCGACAAATAAGGCTGCCGTTTCAAGACTGTTAAAACGGTCTAAATACACGTCATTGCCATACAGTAGAAAAATATGTTCAGTGGGTGCATGCGCATCGACTTTTAAGCGTTCTGCCAGCTCAAAAGGTGAGGTTTTAATGAACAGCAAATCGGACAATTCATCAAATTGAGCTGTATCGAGTTGTGCCTCATCTGTTTTGACTTTGCCTAACCATGCTTTAAAGACCAGTACCGCACCACCACGTAATAACATACTCCAAATATGCTGGCGGGTGCTTTGATCTAAGCCTTGCGCTTCTTGTTCCAAAACATCCAGTAATTGCTCCTCCTGTGCTGAAAGTTTGTTGAACAGACCTAAACCTTGTGGTTGATACGCCGCAGGGCGAAACACATCAAAATTGAGTTCTTCAAAGACTTGTAGGGCTAAGGGTACTGCGGTTTGATACAGGGTATTCAGCGCTTGTAGATGAGGAGCTTTGAGTTTGCTGTTTTGAAACAGACGATCCCAGTGAATTTCGGGCAATAGCGCATTTACGCCATATTGACGCTGTAGCTGCTGTGTTTGTTCTGCGAGCTGCTGTTCATGGTTCACGGTATTCATGAGATTCTTCCTAAAACGTGGAAACAGGTCGATCAACGCTTAATAGGGCAGGAAATTTGTTTGGATGTGGCTTGAAGATGAATGCGCTGATCATTTCTTGTACTTAGTTATGCGCGCAGATAGTCAATAGATGTATAAGACTAAAGTCTAATGTATTGCAATGTGCTCAGAAAAGCCTTTACAAACTCGGCAATTAAAGAAATTGTAAGCAAGTTTGGGTGTATTTGCTTACGATCTTGTCAGACTTTGCCATAGCGAATCTGACCATGATATTTAATGTGAATTGTAGCGCATCAAAAGGCAGTGTTTTTGAAAAGTTTGGTCAATTGGTGTGCTGCATCAGGTCAATCGCTGTCAATATTGACAGCAAATGTGTTGGATTTTCATTGTGGCCATATTTCGCTATGTAAAGTGAAGCTTGGTCATCAGACTAACAAATGTAACCAAACCAGAAAATGTAACAAGGTCGGTGCGTTCATCTCAGCTTTATCTCTGTGGGATGAGCGCCCCAAATTAGCCAAAGTTAGGTATGTGAATCAAGTCTCCGAAATTTTCAGACCCGATAACCAAGAACGTAGCGATGCTGGTTTTAATGGTTTTTTCAGCAAGACGATGTTGAGTTCTTTTAAGCGTTGCGGTAGTTCTGGATCAGAGTCAGCAGTAATTAACGCCACAGGTACATCGGCTTGACGATGTTCCAGAATAAAATCTAAACCGATTTTATCGTCATTTAAGTGCTGATCGACCAACCAAACTTGAATGTGCTCACGTTGAATCAACTCAATTGCTTGTTCAGGTTCGGTGGCTTTAAATACGTGATAGCCCCATTTACTCAGCAGGGTCGCCATGCCTTCCAAAATGGTTTCATCATTGTCTAAACACAAAATTTTATAGGCTTTGGTTTTCAACGGCACCACTTGCACAGGTGCAGCCACTACTTTTGGAGCTTCGACAATCGGCACTTCAATCATAAAGCACGAGCCTTTGCCCAATTCCGAATAGACATGCACAGGGTAGTTCAGCAAACTGGTCATACGCTGCACAATCGCTAACCCAAGACCTAGACCTTGCTCACCCCAAGGCGACGTATGTCCGCAACGCTCAAATTCCTGAAACAGTTTAATACGTTGTTCTTCGGCAATACCCGGACCTGTATCCCACACCCCAATTCTAATATGTTGTGGATGTTCTGCAGAACGTAACACGCCCACGACCACACGCCCTTTGGCGGTATAGCGCAGCGCATTGCTGACAAAGTTTTGAATAATACGACGAATCCATTGTGGGTCGGTATCAATCCAGAACTGTACGTCATGCACACGGAATTCAATGCCACGTTGTGCCGCAATGGATTTAAATTGCAGGCTTAAATCGCTGAGTAAGTCATGCAGTGGATAAGCCTGACGTTTCGGCTGAATCGTACCGCCTTCCAAACGGGCAATATCCAACAAGGCCGAGAGCATACTTTCTGCACCATGCAGGGCACGATCCAGTTGTTGCAGGGTTTTACGGTCTTCATCGGACTGAATACTTTGCTCTAAAGCCGTACTGAATAAGCGCGCTGCATGCATTGGCTGTAATAAGTCATGACTGGCAGCGGCAATAAAGCGGCTTTTGGACATATTGGCTTTGTCGGCTTGTTCACGTGCCAATTGCTGTTCTGCCAAAGCATCGGCCAATTGTTGTGTGCGATCTTGTACCCGTGCTTCAAGTACGGCTTCGTTTTCACGGAAAGCGGTAATATCGGCAAAGGTGGTCACGAAACCACCGCCTTCAATTGGATTACCACGCATTTGAATTACACGACCATCTTTACGGATGCGTTCAAACTCGTGTGCACTGCCCATTTTCATCCAGTGAATACGTTTACGCACGTGTTCTTCAATTGAGCCCGGACCACATTCACCACGTTCTGCGTTATAGCGAATCAAATCGGCAATTGGGCACCCGACATAGACAATATCTTTAGGATAATCAAATAGTTTGAGATATTGATTATTCCATGCTACCAAACACATATTTTCATCTACCACACTCACGCCTTGGGTCATGTGGTCAATCATGGTCATGATTAGGTTTTGGTTAAAGCGTTGCCATTGTGAGGCTTGGTCAAGAATATTCGCAACTTGCCCTAAAGCGAGTCCGTTATTGACCATGGCAGTGGTGAGCAAAGTACGCGCAGATGCTGCACCAATGGTGCCTGCCAAATATTGTTCGGTAAAACGCCACCACATGCCGTTGGCATTGGCATTTTCATTCAGCACCACATTATTTTGCTGACTAAACTGCTCAAAGGCTTGTCGGGTTGGAGATTCGCCTGTAATGCGTTTTGCCAGTGTGATTAAATCGCCTACTTTTAAACGCGCTACATCCTGATGTGAATAGCTGACCTCGTTGCTCATGTTCTGAGTTGGCAAAGGCTTGGTTTCATAATAAAAGAAACTTTCGGCCTGAATCTGTTCTGCCACACTTGGGCGGAAAATACGTGACACCCAAACATATAACAAAATATTTAAACCGAGCGCCCAAACCACCCCATGTGTGAGCGGGGCAAAAGATTCAAAGCCAAGCAAGGCTTCAGGGCGTAACCAGTTGATGCCCAAAGGCCCAAGCAGTAAAAACTCACGGGTAAAGTCGCTGAACTGACTTGGCAGGCTGCGTAAAATGGTCGGAAGCAGCAGGGTATAGGCCCACATCGCAAAACCAACAATTAAACCTGCATAAACGCCCTGTTTACTGCCACCGCGCCAATACAAACCACCAATCAGGGCAGGGGAGAACTGCGCCACTGCACTAAAGGCCAACAAGCCAAACACAGAAAGTTGATCAATATCGTTAAAGAAGTTGAAGAACAGGAAGCCGAGTAGCATTACCGCTAAAATACAAATGCGTCGGGTGAATTTCAGTACCAAAGGCAAGCGCTTGTCATGGCGTGAGAAAATGCCCATGCGCCACAAGGCAGGCATGATCAGGTCATTACTCAGCATGATCGACAGTGCTACTGAAGATACCAATAGCATACCTGTTGAGGCGGAGAATCCTCCCAAGAACGCCAACAGCGTCAACCAGTCTTGGTTATAACTGAGTGGCAAAGACAAAACCGCTACATCTGGGATGGCTAAATATTGCGGAGCTGCGTGCAAAGCCCAACTGGCAATTGGAACAATCGCGATGGTGGTTAAAATCAGATAAACGGCAAACCAGCGACGCGCGCCACGAATATGTTTTTCATCGCGCAGTTCGACCACGGCAACGTGGAACTGACGTGGCAAGCAAATAATTGCTAATGCCGCCAATAAGGTTTGCACCCAAAAGGTTTCAGGTACGCCAAATAGCTGTACTTCATGGAAGGTAATTGAAACATCATTGGCAATTTGATGAATATTGTCGGGCGCTTCAAATACAAAGAAGAAAGCCACAGCCAGCAAAGCAAATAGTTTGACAAAGGACTCAAAGGCAACCGCGAGCATTAAGCCGCCGTGTTGTTCGGTATTGGCAATTTGTCGAGTACCAAACAGCATCGCCAAAATAGCCAATAAACCTGTCAGGAATAACACCGCATTGGTGGTACTTTCAACATTGGTGCTTTGATCCAAAATCACTGCGGCACTCAGCGCAATTGCGCGTAATTGCAAAGCCAAATAGGGAATAATTGCAATCACCGCCAAAATTGTGACCAGTGATGCCAATGGCCCGCTTTTACCGTAACGTGCAGCAACAAAGTCAGCAATCGATGAAATGGCGTGGTGTTGTCGCACTCGACCTAAACGTCGCCAAATATCATAACCAACAGCGACAAACAGCAATGGCCCTAAATAAATGGGTAAAAAAATGATCCCTTCACGAACGGCTGCGCCCGTTGCACCATAAAAAGTCCATGATGAACAGTACACCCCTAAAGTTAAGCTGAACATGAGCATGCGCCCACGCGTGCTTAAACGACTGGCGTGTTTTTCCCCATAGAAAGCACAGATAAAAAGTAATGCGATATAGAGGGCTAAAACCCCCATAATGAGCCAGCTGTTCATGATGCCTTAAAAGTATCGACAATAGGGCTATGATAGCGTATTCCATTGCCTTTGCGCTGAGGTTGATCATTTTTTTAGCGACCAAAGTCTAAATTGCAAATCGGCTTCAACATTGTTAATTTTAAGTTCGAAATAATTCGAATTAAAAATTTGCGCCTAAGGCAGGGCGCTTTAAGGAGCAGGTTATGGATGAGGTACAAGTAGATCGTATTCTACAAAACCCAAAATTCAAAGAAATGGTTCGCAGAAAAAGTAACCTAAGCTGGACATTAACAGCAATCATGTTGTTTGTGTACGTAGGTTTTATGCTTTTAGTGGGCTATAACAAAGAATTCTTATTGAGTTCAATTTCAGGTGGTGTGACGACTTGGGGTATTCCACTGGGTCTGGGCATTATCGTTTTATCTTTCATTTTATGTGCAGTTTACTCATCAATTGCGAATGGCAAACTTGACCAGTTGAATGAAGATGCGATGCGTGAAGTTGAAGCAATTACACATGAGAAAGGACCGCACTAAGATGAAATGGAATTCATTGAAAGCACTGGCTGCGTCTACTGTATTAATGTCAGGTATGGCATTTGCAGGACCAGATTTAGGTGCAGCAGAACAGCAGCCGACCAACTGGCCAGCAATTATTATGTTCTTAATTTTCGTTGGCGCAACTTTGTTCATTACTAAATGGGCAGCGAAGCAAACCACGAGCACTAAGGACTTCTATACCGCAGGCGGTGGTATTTCTGGTTTCCAAAATGGTCTAGCGATTGCAGGTGACTATATGTCAGCAGCATCGTTCCTCGGTATTTCCGCAATGGTGTTTATGTCAGGCTTTGATGGCTTGCTATATTCACTGGGCTTCATGGTGGGCTGGCCAATTGTATTGTTCTTGATCGCTGAACGTTTACGTAACTTAGGTAAATATAACCTTTCTGACGTGGTATCGTTCCGTCTAGCTGAAAAGCCAGTACGTACCCTTGCAGCATTCAGTTCACTTGTTGTAGTTGCGTTCTATCTGATTGCACAGATGGTAGGTGCGGGCCAGTTAATCAAACTACTCTTTGGTTTGAACTATAATATTGCTGTAGTAATCGTGGGTCTACTCATGATGGCTTACGTAATGTTCGGTGGTATGTTGGCAACAACTTGGGTACAGATCATCAAAGCGGTGATGTTACTTTCAGGTGCAACTTTCATGGCCTTCATGGTAATGAAAGGTGTGGGCTTCAGCTTCACTAACATGTTCGAGCAATCAATCCAAGTATTCTCTAAAGTACATGACTTGAGCTTGGCAGATGCTGCAAACATTATGGGTCCTGGTAAGCTAGCTTCTAACCCAATTGATGCAATCTCACTTGGTCTTGCATTAATGTTCGGTACTGCAGGTTTACCACACATCTTGATGCGTTTCTTTACTGTAAAAGATGCAAAAGAAGCGCGTAAATCAGTTGTAGTTGCTACAGGTTTCATTGGTTACTTCTACCTATTAACGTTCATCATTGGTTTTGGTGCGATCCTTTATGTATCCAACAACCCACAATTCCTTGATGTTGCGAAAATGGCAGTTACTGGCAAGTTAGAACTTGTTGGTGGTAACAACATGGCTGCGGTGCACTTGTCTGACGCAGTTGGCGGTGACTTGTTCATGGGCTTCATTTCAGCGGTAGCATTCGCAACAATTCTTGCGGTTGTAGCTGGTTTGACATTGTCTGGTGCTTCAGCAATCTCTCACGACTTATACGCTAACGTATTCAAGAAAGGTCAAACGACTCCTGAATCTGAACTTCGCATGTCTAAAATTGCAACTTTAGGCTTAGCAATCTTCGCAATGATCTTGGGTATTCTTTTCGAGAAACAAAACGTTGCGTTCATGGTAGGTTTAGCATTCTCTGTAGCAGCATGTGCAAACTTCCCAGTACTTGTACTATCTATGTACTGGAGAGGCTTAACGACTCGCGGTGCAGTGATTGGTGGTGTAGCAGGCTTAGCTTCAGCAGTAACCTTGATTGTATTGTCTAAAGCAGTTTGGGTAGATACGCTTCAAATTTCTGACACACCAATCAACCCATTCAATGGTCCTGCGATCTTTGCAATGCCACTTTCATTCTTCTGCTGCTGGTTGTTCTCTATCACTGACAACTCTGCGCAAGCACAAGCTGAACGTAAAGCATTCGATGCACAGTTCGTACGCTCACAAACTGGTATTGGTATCTCTGGTGCATCTGACCACTAAGGTCTGAAACACCTCAAAAAAGTCCCAGCAATGGGACTTTTTTTATGGCTAAAATTTCGTGGATGATCTATCTAGCATCTAGGAGGGCTATTTCATCTAAAGCATAGAGAGGTTTTATATATGCAATTTTGATACAGAGTCCATGCATGCGTAAATAAGCTGCTATGTTGGATGCAATATAAAAAGAATAGGCAGCGGATATATGCACATATTAGACAATGTCTGGAAAAGATTTCGGGTCTTGCCTTCGGCATGGCTGTTGTTTTTGCAGTTTTTGATTTTGCTGCTCTCACTCTTTGCACATCACAACATGCCCTATAAAGTCATCACGTGGATGGTGGGGGTATTGGTGTTGCTGCTCATTGCTAAAGTGATTCGACAAACGCCAATGTTGAGTGTTTTGGGGCTCAGTTTTGTTTATGCGGCTTTGTTCTTTTCATTCTTTATTTTACTAGGTGTGCGGCATCCTCTTATTTTGGTGATGAGTCATGCCTGCGAAGCTGCAGCCTATTTTAGCGCAGCGTATGGCTTATTGCGCTATATGTTCCATGACCGTTATTTAACCAAAGATGAGCTGTTTGCCGCTGCCGCAGTGTTTACTTTAATTGCTTGGGGTTTTGCCTTTTTATATAGCATCTGTCAAATTTTGATTCCGCAAAGTTTTCAGAACCCAAATGCTGCAGGTTTACAAAGCTGGCTTGATTTACTGTTTTTAAGTTTTAGTTTGCAGTCTGCGACAGGCTTATCTGATCTTATACCGATCAGTCCTGAAGCACGGGTGATTGCCATGTTGCAAATGTTCTGTGGGGTAATGTATTTGGCATTGATCGTGTCACGTTTAATCGCATTGCAGTACATTCGCCACTTACCGCATCATCACCATGATGATTCGGCTGAGTAAAACAGCGTGCAAATTTTTGTGACAGATTTCAGGCATAAAAAAGACGCCCAGATGAGCGTCTTTTTTAGCTTCAGTGTCTAATGTGAAATTAGAAACGGAATTTAGCGTTTACACCAACAGTTTGAGTGTCACGTGCTTCACCTACAGCATTCGCATTTACATAGCTAGCACCTACAGCAACTGCAGGAGTGATGAAGTAGTTTACGTTCGCACCCCAAGCAGAATCGGTATCAGTATTAGCACTTGTTTCTACATAAGAAGCACCTACGCTAAGTGCTGGTGTTAAGTAAAGATCAGTTTTTAAGTTGTACATAGTGTCTTCACCATATACAAGACCTGCTTCAAAACCAACAGCCATATTGGTGCCGTCAATTGCGCCTACGTATTTTGTACGTGCAGTGATTGCATCTTGATCTTGATTGATTGTGCCTGACTCAAGTGCTGCTTTAGCAACACCATTAGAAAGGATGTTGAAAGCATCATAAGAAGTTTGGTCTGCAACGCTTGTATAACCTACAGCAACTAAGAAGTTCGGCGCTACTACTGCACCAAGTTCTAAGGCATAACGGTCGCCTTGGTCATCAAATTTAAGGTTATTTTTGCTGTCATTAATTGTATGGCTATATGCTGCACTTGCATAAACAGGAACCAATTGAGTTGGTACATACGCTTCAGCTTTAGCACCATAAACATGAGATTCAACGTCTGAACGACCACCTGCACGAGGAGCGTCATATTGAGCATATTGGTAAGCTAAAGCAACGTTAGATGCTTGGTTTAAGAATGCAGCTTCAGCCAATGGACCTTTAGTCGCATCAACATTTTTGAAGTAGTAAGTACCTTGAACAGCACCAGTGAAGTTTTGGTTGTTTTCAGTAGTGTCTAGAAATTCTGATTGACCTTGAACTTCGAATTGGTACGCTTGAGCACCGGTCATGGCTAATAATAATGCAGTGGCTAAACCGAGTTTTTTCATGATAGTTACCAGTTTTGTTAAAAATGGATGAAACATTGATCATTTTAGTGTAACAAATTATTAAGTCAATGAACTAAAAGGACTTTATTTAAGAATTAAGTCCAATTGACTTTGGTGTTTAAAAAGTATTCAAATAAAATTTTTGCTGTCAACCTAAAAACTGTATGGATAACAAGTCGATATGTTCGTTTTTGCAACAAAAGTAGAAATAATAAGCAAAGCATTAATTGGATTAATCGATAAGTTTAATTGAAATTATCTGTAATAATAATTCTTGGAGAGTGAAGAATAACGGAAAAATTCACCTGTTTTAGGGTGAAATCATGATATTTGGGTAAAAAACAAGCAATAAAGAAGGCTTGTTTAGACTGAATTTGAGTGGAATATTTGAATTAATGTGAGTTTAGTCACATTAAATTTTAATATTTGTATAAAAATAAATCAGACTGGTTGACTAGGCTTTACATAAACTGTGATTTATTTCATAATTCCACCATGAAGTCCTACTACTTAAGTCGGGTTTGTAAATTATGTGACTTATCTCATAATTTAACCATCAAATCCTAAGCTTGGTTCATCCAGTAGTGCGATCTGATTCTCCATAATTGTTTGCTTTTTATCTGCCCAACTTTCCCCAAGGTTGGGTTTTTTTTTGCATGTGAAAACGCAAATGGTTTTGCGAAAATTGCACCGATATGGTGCAGTATGAGGGTGTGATATGATCAAAACCCATAAAAAAATCCCAGTTTTCTTTCAAAAACTGGGATTTTTCGCCAAAATTTGCGGGTAAATTTAGTTTACTGCTGAGGAAAAACTAAACTCGCCCTAATGAGGTGCATTATGCACCCAAATGTTGCATCTGTAAAATATTTTCTGCATGCTGAAACATTATTTTTTGTATTTGTTGTTTTAGGTAAGTCGGCGCAGGGCATGCTTTTAGAAATTTTCTTGAATGAGATGACTTAGTTAGACGGCTTTAAAATATAAGTGAATTAATTATCTTTTTTGTAAGTAATTTAAAGATTGCTCATGTAATATAGTCGCCGATTAAGTGATCAAGTCCACGATTTTGCACAGTTATAATGACGTAGGTAAAACTTAGCATGATGATGAAATTGCGCACAGAGCATATCAGTCAGCGACTGTTGATCTCGATGATCATTATTATCGTGTCATTGCTTTTTATTTGCGTTCCTCTGATGGTGAATAGTTATCAGAGTTATCAAAAAACAAAACGTGCTTTAATTGAAATTTCTGTATTAGGCAAAGTGGCTGAACTGACCAATAGTATTTCGCGTGAACGAGCACCTGCAAACAAAGTCATGTCGAGTTCAGCAGCTGAATTTCAGCAAAATTTACAAGAATTGAAAGCGTACCGTGCTGGCGTGGATCAACAAGTAGAACAGACCATCAATATTTTAAGAAAAGAAGGTTTTATTATCCATGCGCATCATTTATCGCATCAGTTAAAGACTGCTTTAGAACAAGGGCGTCAGGCGGTCGATGAATATGCAGCAACTCCACAGCATTTGCGTAGCTCTCAACAGATGGATCATGCGATTCAAAAAATGTTTGCGGCATGGGACAGTTCTCAGCATGTGCTGAAACACGTCATGCTCGATTCAGTGGCAAAAGACTCATCGGTATCGACCTATTATAGTGTGATTTTTGTTCTTTCAGATTTGCGTGATCAAGCGGGAAGGGTGGCATCCAATATTATTGCCGCGGTAACGTTTGCTGAAAAAATTCCTGAAACCAATTTGGCGAGCTCTTTGCAAACCCAACGCCAAGCTTATTATTTGTGGGATTTAATCCATACCATTTTGCCTGAAGCACATAAAATTCCTGAATATAATATTTTGCATAATCAATTAAAAAAGGAGTTTTTGGATGAGGGAATTCCTATCGTTAATCAATTGATTCAGCAAAGTATTCATGGACAACCTTATTCATTGACAGGTACTGAACTCACCCAAAAAATTGTGGATAAATTCAACACTGTGGTCAGTTTGCAGTCATTTATATTAGCGCACAGTTTGCAGGTTGCACACAAAGATTATCATCAGGCTCAGCGTACTTTTATTTTAACGCTAGTGGTGTCAATTATTTCGTTATTGGCTGCGATTTTCACTATGGTCTATGCGCGTTCGAAGGTCTTTATTCCCTTAATTCAGGCGCGCAGTCAAATTTTACGTTTGGCAGCTTATGAAGATGAAGCTCAAGGTACGCAAAATCCAGACAAGGTAACGCTCTTTGAGGCTATTCAAAAACTAAAACAACGCCTAGAGCAACGCGATATTTTAGAATTTCAGCTGCGTAATATTGCCAATACCGATGCCTTAACTGGTGTTTCCAACCGTTTGGCGCTTGAGGAATACATCAAATATTTAGAACATCGACCTGAAAAATTGAGCAAAACTGGTCTGATTATTATGGATGTGGATAAATTCAAACACATTAACGATACCTTCGGGCATGTGGTAGGTGACCAAGCTTTAAAATGTATTGCCGATACTCTCAAAGCGCATGTCCGTGCCTCAGACTTGGTGGTGCGTTATGGTGGCGATGAGTTTTTGGTTTTGATTGAGCAAATAGAATTTACTGAGGCGCTGTATTTGGCAGATAAATTGCGCTGCCATATTGTGAATCAAGAAATTTTTATTCCAGAACTGAATGATTATATTCAAGTGTCGGTCAGTGCTGGCGTGGCGGTGGGTGCTGCGTCATGGAGCAGATTGTTGGAAAAAGCCGATAAACACTTATTTAGAGCCAAAGCACGTGGGCGCAATGCCGTTGCTGGTGACTAAGTCACAGTAATTGATCCACGAGCATTTCCGAAGTGATAAAAAGCCTAGAGTGAAAGATTCAGCACAAGTTTGTGCTGAATCTGTATTTAAACTTGAATGGGCTTAAAAACTGAAATAATCTATTTTAGCCTTTTAACATCGGTTTTAAGAATTTTGCGGTATGTGAAATTTTAGATTTTGCGACAGTTTCAGGTGTGCCTTCGGCAATGATTTGTCCACCGCCTGCACCACCTTCAGGGCCTAAATCGACAATCCAGTCTGCAGTTTTAATCACATCTAGGTTGTGTTCAATCACCACAATGGTATTACCCTTGTTGCGTAGCTCATGCAGGATGTCGAGCAATTTGGCAATGTCATGGAAGTGCAAACCAGTGGTCGGTTCATCCAGTACATACAGGGTTTTGCCTGTATCTCGTTTGGCCAGTTCACGCGCCAGTTTTACGCGCTGTGCTTCACCGCCAGATAAAGTTGTAGCTGATTGACCAAGGCGGATATAACCCAAGCCAACCTGATTTAACGTTTCCAACCGACGATGAATCACAGGAATGGCATCAAAGAAATGCATGGCATCTTCAACGGTCATTTCCAAAACATCAGAAATATTGCGACCTTTATAACTGACTTCCAAAGTTTCGCGGTTATAGCGTTTACCATGACAGGCATCGCAAGGCACGTACATATCTGGCAAGAAGTGCATGGCAACTTTAATCATGCCATCACCCTCACAAGCTTCGCAGCGTCCACCTTTAACGTTAAAGGAGAAGCGTCCTGCTGCATAGCCACGTGCTTTAGCTTCAGGGGTTTGCGCAAACAGCTCACGAATTGGAGTGAACAAGCCTGTATAGGTCGCGGGGTTCGAGCGTGGCGTTCGCCCAATCGGGCTTTGGTCAATATCCACCACTTTATCTAAATATTGCAAACCATCAATCGAGTCGAATTTTTCTGCGGTTAATGTAGTTGCGCCATTTAATTGTGTTGCAGCCAAAGGCAACAAAGTACGGTTAATTAGGGTGGATTTTCCTGAACCCGACACGCCTGTGACACAAGTCATTACCCCTAAAGGCAAAGTGAGATCCACTTTTTTCAGGTTATGTCCTGCTGCGCCCATTAGCTTAATTTGTTGTTCGGGATGTGGCGGTTGGGTGCGCGTTTTCGGCA
Source organism: Acinetobacter sp. YH12120 (assembly GCF_013418795.1). NCBI lineage: Bacteria > Pseudomonadati > Pseudomonadota > Gammaproteobacteria > Moraxellales > Moraxellaceae > Acinetobacter > Acinetobacter sp. YH12120. Next base: position 66,193 of record NZ_VPBI01000012.1, read on the forward strand.
CTTCAATTTTTAATTTGCCCGATAAATACTGCCCTGTTAGGGAGTCTGCATGTTCGGCCAGTTCTGCATAGGTGCCTTCGGCAATAATATGTCCACCATGCACACCTGCACCTGGGCCAATATCAATAATATGGTCGGCAGCGCGAATCGCATCTTCATCGTGTTCTACCACTAACACCGTGTTACCCAAGTCACGTAAACGAATCAGGGTTTCCAACAAGCGATCATTGTCACGCTGGTGCAAGCCAATTGAAGGTTCATCTAGCACATACATCACGCCCATAAGCCCCGCACCAATTTGAGATGCCAAGCGGATACGTTGTGCTTCACCGCCTGAAAGAGTTTCGGCGGAGCGTGACAGACTTAAATAATTCAAACCCACCGACACTAAAAAGTGCAGACGTTCACGAATTTCTTTAAAGATTTTATCTGCGACTTCACCTTTGGCCCCTTCAAGATTTAAGCCTTGATAGTAGTCTTCGGCATCGCCAATCGACATTTGGGTAATTTGAGCAATGGTTTTGTCTTTCACGCGGACATTACGAGAGATTTCATTTAAACGTGAACCACCGCAGGCATCACAGGCAGCATTAGATAAATACTGCGCCAAATCATCACGTACATAATTACTTTCGGTTTCACGGTAACGACGTTCTAAATGCGGTAACACGCCTTCAAACGCAATCACACGTTTATGGTGGCGTCCACGTTCATCAGTATAGCTCAGGTCAATTTTGTCTTTACCTGTGCCATACAGGAATTTCTTTTGTGTCACGCTGTCCAGCTGATTCCATGCCGTATCGAGTGAGAGTTCATAATGTGCCGCGACTTTTTCCAGCATGCTGTAATAATACGGACGCTGTCTGTCCCAGCCGCGAATTGCGCCCTGACTAATCGACAGTTCAGGGTTTGGAATCAATTTTTCCGCACTGAAATGGCTACGTGTCCCCAAACCATCACAAGTTGGACAAGCGCCAAAAGGGTTGTTAAATGAGAACAGGCGCGGTTCAAGTTCTGCCACGGCACGGTCACATTGCGGGCAAGAGTGCTTGGCCGAAAAAATACGATCAGGTTGTTCCGCATTCATCCACGATAAAATGGCTAAATCGCCACCTAAACGCAGTGCAGTTTCAAAGCTTTCGGCAATACGGTTGCCCAAATCATCTCGGACTTTAAAACGGTCTACCACCACTTCAATGGTATGTTTTTTCTTTTTATCGAGTTCTGGTGGTGGGTCAATGTCCATGACTTCGCCATCAACTCGGGCGCGTACAAAACCCTGACTTTGTAGCTGTTCAAACAGATGCACATATTCGCCTTTACGCTCACGAATCACAGGCGCGAGTAGCATTAAGGCAGTGCCTTCTTCCAGTGCTTTTACAGCATCGACCATTTCTGAAACAGTTTGCGCCACCATTGGTAAATCATGTTCAGGACAGTAAGGTGTGCCGACACGTGCATACAGTAAACGCAAATAGTCGTAAATTTCGGTAATGGTACCCACGGTTGAACGCGGGTTATGGCTGGTCGATTTCTGTTCAATGGCAATTGCGGGACTTAGACCTTCAATCGAGTCGACTTCAGGTTTTTCCATTTGCGATAAAAACTGGCGTGCGTATGCAGAAAGCGATTCGACATAACGACGCTGTCCTTCGGCATAAAGGGTATCAAACGCCAGTGAAGATTTTCCTGAACCAGATAAACCCGTAATTACCACAAATTTATCGCGTGGAATATCAAGGTTCACGTTTTTTAGGTTATGGGTACGTGCACCTCGAATACGGATATGACTTTGGCTCATAAAAACTTCTCGATATTTTGCAAATGAAAAACCTATATATGATAGCGCATGAAAATTGTTCAAGTGTTATTTTTCATGCTTTATCGGTCATGAGCTGTCGCACTGTATGTATGGAGCGATTGCCATACGGTGCGTGAGGGCGGCCGTTAAGCTTGATCTAAACCCAGCCACTGACGTTGATGATAGGCGCTATCCCAGAATAACCATTCCAGTTCTGCAGCTTTGGTGTAGGCGTGGTGCATTTTTTCAAGGGTATCGGCATCACAGCGCGCAGCAACACGGTCTATGGTTTGAATCACATTATTGACTGCGGTGTGGAATTCCTCGCCCGAATAGGTATCGACCCATGCCTGATACGGATTATTCGGTGCAGAATTATTGACGATATCTTTACCAACTTCGGCATAAATCCAGAAACATGGCAGTAGTGATGCCAATACCACAGGATAGCTTTCTGACCATGCGGTTGCGACTAAATAAGAAGTGTAGTGATGACAGGCAAGGGTCAGCGGAGTACTTTCAAATTCCTGTTTGGAAATATCAAACTCCTGCATAAAGCTGTCATGTAAGGTACGTTCCACCACAATTGCGATTTTGGCGGCATCTGCGAACTGAATAATATCATCTGCATCAAAAGCTTTAGCCGCACAGACTGCCAGTGCACGCCCGTAGGCAATTAAGTAATGTGAATCTTGAATCACATAATGTGCAAAAGCAGCTTTACTTAAGGTGCCTTGTGCCAACTTCTGATTAAATGGTAAAGCGAGCGTCTTGTGATAAAGGGCAAGGTTACGTTGCCAAGCGTCTTGAGAAAAGCGCATCCTAAATTCCTAATATGTCGTTGCATTTCACTATAGTAGTTTGGGAATGAAAAACACGGTTTTCACGGTATCTGATCGGGAAACCAAAAATCATACGAAGAATTTTGCCGAAGTTGAGGAAAAAGCGTCATAATTGCAGCATAAAATTTTACATTCTCAGTTTTTGTCCGATTTAAAATTCGGGCAATTCAATTTTCAGAATTTTTGTATCTGTTAAAGCTTAATCAAAACTGTACTTTGCGTTGATGGTACAGATTCGGCAGATGAAAAGTTCAGATCAAAATATAGTGATAGGTCGTTTCTCATGATGAAACATTTTGGTTTCTCAATCGTATTTTCGATTGTGTGTCTTGCGCTATCTGCATACTGGGGCTATACCCATGGCCCAGAAGCAGGTGTGCAAACCATGCTTACCGCACTAACCATTACCGCAATTTTGGCGATTATGGAAGTGTCGTTGTCGTTTGATAACGCGGTGGTGAATGCGTCAGTGCTGCGCGGTTGGGATCATTTCTGGAAAATGCTGTTTTTAACCGTGGGGATTATCATTGCAGTTTTTGGTATGCGTTTAATTTTCCCTGTGGTCATTGTGGCGGTCACTGCCGATATGGGCATGATGGAAGTGGTGCAACTGGCATTGAATGATCCGAAGCAATATTCGGCTAAACTGATGGCACATCACCCTGAAATTGCTGCTTTTGGTGGCGCATTCTTGTTGATGGTTTTCCTAAACTTTTTCTTGGATGATGAAAAAGACACGCACTGGTTTAGATGGTTTGAGCGTCGTTTGAGCAATCTGGCAAGCGTGCCTGCCATGTCGGTATTTTTGGCCTTAGTGACTTTGTTAATCATGGCGGCCAATGTGGTGGAAGATAAGCGCCTTGTGGTGACGATGGCGGGTATTTGGGGCATCGTGATTTATATTGGCGTACAAGTGCTGAGTCACATGTTGGGCGGTGAACCAGAGGTCGATGAACAGGGCAATGCTGTCCGTCATGACGAAAATGGCGTACCGACAGGCGTGGTGAAAGCGGGTATTGGGGGCTTTTTATATCTGGAAGTGCTAGATGCCTCGTTCAGTTTTGATGGTGTCATTGGTGCATTTGCAATCACCTCTGATGTGGTGATCATCATGTTAGGCTTGGCGATTGGTGCAATTTTCGTGCGTTCGATGACGATTTATTTAGTCGAAAAAGGCACGTTGGATGCCTATATTTACCTTGAACACGGTGCGCACTATGCGATTGGTGCGTTGGCCTTTATTATGATTGCCAGCGGTACAGGCTTGCATGTGCCAGAAGTGGTGACAGGTTTAATTGGTGTTGCCTTTATTGTTTGGGCGGTGATTGCATCTATTCAATTTAAAAAACGTCAGGCAAAAGCGGGTTAATGCTATGGTGATGCCCGTTGCTGTATTGCCGCGAAATCACAGAGCAATACGGTGATGAAGACTGTATAAAATATAAATTTGGGTGCACAACGTTGCGCCCTTTTTTATTGAAAAAGTAGGGTCTGTTGAATAAACATCGGGAAAAATCAGCATCCTTAAGCTGAATGTTGTAGGATATCTGCAAATTCAAAATTATTTAGTTTTAGTCGATTGATATGATGAATGCCTTAGAACGCCGCTCGACCTTTGCTTTAAGCAGTATTTTTGCATTGCGCATGTTGGGTCTGTTCATGATTATTCCTGTATTTTCAGTAGCAGGGCAGTCATATCAATACTCAACTCCTGCACTGATTGGTCTTGCCGTTGGTGTTTATGGACTCACCCAAGCCATTTTACAAATTCCGTTTAGCTTAATTGCAGACCGTTATAGCCGTAAGCCATTGGTGGTTTTTGGCTTATTACTGTTTGCTTTGGGTGGTGCAATTGCAGCCATGTCTGACACCATTTATGGCGTGATTATTGGTCGTGCCATTGCAGGTGGTGGCGCAGTATCTGCCGTGGTGATGGCATTACTGGCCGATGTGACCCGCGAAGAAAACCGCATGAAAGCCATGGCGGTGATGGGGATGAGTATCGGTATGTCCTTTGTGGTGGCCTTTAGTTTAGGGCCATGGCTTACGGGCTGGGTTGGTATTTCAGGGTTATTTTGGGTCACCACAGTGATGGGACTAGCAGCGATTCTCATGTTGTTATTGGTGCCTAAAGTCACGCGTCATCATCGTAATTTTCAGCAAGGCTATATCACTCAGTTAAAGCAAGTCCTGAAAATGGGCGATTTAAACCGTCTGCATGTATCGGTATTTACCCTACATTTATTGCTGACTGCCATGTTTATTTATGTGCCTTCGCAATTAATCCAATTTGCCGATATTCCTTTGCAGCATCATGGTTGGGTGTATTTGCCATTGTTGTTGGTCAGTCTGTTCGTGGCATTTCCAAGCATTGTTTTGGCAGAAAAATATCGCAAAATGCGTGGCATTTTCCTGACCGCGATTGCAGGTATTATTTTAGGGCTGTTGGTGCTGATTTTCGGGTTTGAATCGAAATACATCCTTTTATTGGGTTTGGGTTTATTCTTTATTGCCTTTAACGTTATGGAAGCCTTATTACCTTCGTGGTTGTCAAAGGCTGCACCAATTCAATCTAAAGCCACCGCGATGGGTGTAAATGCCAGCAGTCAGTTTTTGGGTGCATTCTTTGGTGGGATGATTGGCGGACAATTATTGATGCTCAACCACACCGCAATCGGTTGGAGTATTTTGACCGCGATTGCTATAATTTGGCTATTCGTTAGTTTTGGATTGGCGCAGCCGCGCTATCTTTCGTCTTTGGTGTTGCGTTTGCCTGAGAACCGAGAAACAGATGAATGGACTTCTCAACTTTTGGCAATTCGTGGTATTGAAGAGGTCGTGGTGATGTCTGACCAGCAAGTGGCTTATGTGAAAGTGGATAAACAGCAAATTGATGATGCTGCGCGACAACAATTAACGCACTTGTTTGGGAAAGAGGTAGCCATTTAAGCATAACTCTTATAAAGTAAATAATAGAAACAAATAGGAAGAAAACGTCTAATGCGTGGTGTAAATAAAGTCATTTTAGTGGGTACTTTAGGTCGTGATCCTGAAACAAAAACTTTCCCAAATGGTGGTTCTCTCACTCAATTTTCTATCGCAACCAGTGATGTCTGGACAGACAAAAACACAGGTGAGCGTAAAGAGCAAACAGAGTGGCATCGCATTGTTTTACATAACCGTTTAGGCGAGATTGCACAGCAATATTTACGCAAAGGTTCTAAAGTATATATTGAAGGTTCATTGCGTACGCGTCAGTGGACAGACCAAAATGGTCAAGAGCGTTACACCACTGAAATTCGTGGCGATCAAATGCAAATGCTCGACTCTGCTAACCGTGGACAATCTGACCAGCAAGATGGTGGCTTTGCTCAACCACGTTTTAACAATAACCAAGGCGGTTATGGCAATCAGAACCAAGCTCCAGCCACAGGTTATGCGAATCAAAATCAAGGCGGTTTTAACCAAAATCAGGGTGGTGGCTATGCCAACAATAACCCAAGTGGTTTTGCACCGAAGCCACAAGCTGCGCCTGCAACCGCACCTGCAGATTTAGATGATGATTTGCCATTTTGAGACATACTAGAGATAGCCATTTGATTCAAAATGGAAAATCATCATCCAAACCCTTTGTTTCGACAAAGGGTTTTTTATGCAGATATTTAGCAAATATCCATTTTCTCGATTAAATTTCAAACTATGATAGGATTTATAATTCATAAATCCGATTATTTTTATAAAAAAACACTGTTTTACCGATTCTTTCGATTTTCGTATTCTAGCTACACAAGATAAGCAATCCCCGAAACGAATTGAGGAGTCATCCATGAGTTTAATCAATACCCAAGTCAAAGCATTTAACGCAACCGCTTACCACAATGGTCAATTTATTGACGTATCTGAGCAAGACTTTATTGGTAAATGGTCAGTGGTGTTTTTCTACCCTGCAGATTTCACCTTTGTTTGCCCAACTGAACTTGCCGATTTAGCCGATCAATATGCTGAATTCCAAAAAATGGGTGTGGAAATTTACTCAGTATCTACAGACACACACTTTACCCATAAAGCATGGCACGACACCTCAGAAGAAATTAAAAAGATTCAATATCCAATGATTGGCGACCCAACTTGGACATTGTCTAAAAACTTTGAGGTGCTGATTGAAGCAGAAGGTTTGGCAGATCGTGGTACTTTCGTGATTGACCCTGAAGGTAAAATCCAAATTGTAGAAATCAATGCAGGCGGTATTGGTCGTGACGCGCAAGAGTTGTTGCGTAAAGTAAAAGCAGCGCAATATGTGCATGCACACCCTAGCGAAGTTTGCCCTGCCAAGTGGAAAGAAGGCGATGCAACCCTAGCACCATCTATTGATTTGGTGGGTAAAATCTAATCGAATCATCGCACTCAATTTTAAAAATCCAGAACCTCGCTTCTGGATTTTTTATGCTCATGATTTGTTTAACCATGTATAAGTTTCAGCAAGATTATTCCATTCTTGCAATGCTGTATGCCAAATTTGCACTAGGTTGTGGTGCGATGAGCGATTAAGATCAAAACATCTATTCTCCTAGCAATAGGTGTAACACATGAAAAAAATAATCGGTTTATATCGCAACCAAAATATGCATTGGGTGGGCGATGGTTTTCCAGTCAAAAATCTATTTTCTTATGACCGTTTAGGGCAGGCGATCAGTCCATTTTTACTCTTGGATTATGCAGCGCCGTATCATTTTGATGCGACTACCGCACAACATGGTGTTGGTTCGCATCCACATCGCGGTTTTGAAACGGTGACGCTTGCCTATCGGGGCGAAGTGACGCATAAAGATTCGGCAGGTGGTGGTGGCACCATCAAAACAGGCGATGTGCAGTGGATGACAGCAGGTGCGGGTGTGGTGCATGAGGAATTTCACTCCAAAGACTATGCAGCACAAGGCGGATTGTTTGAAATGGTGCAGCTTTGGGTGAATTTGCCTGCCGCAGACAAAATGACATCGCCACGTTATCAAGCCATTGAATCTCAAAATATTCCGAAAATTGAGTTTGAAAATCAGGCGGGGCATTTACGCATTATTGCAGGTCAGTACGCAGAGCAATCTGGGCCTGCCAGCACCTTTAGCCCTGTCAATGTTTGGGATGGACAATTGAAAGCTGCACAGACCCAAGCGCTGCATGTGCCGGTAGATCACAATACTTTATTGGTGGTGTTGGCAGGTGAAGTGCGGGTCAATGGCAGTCAACTTGTGCAAGATCACTCAGTGGTGTTATTTGCTCAAGATGGCGAAGCGTTAATTCAGCTTGAAGCACTGCAAGATACGCAATTTTTAGTGCTGACAGGCAAGCCATTAAATGAACCTATTCAAGGCTATGGTCCATTTGTCATGAATACCAAGCAGGAAATCATTCAAGCTTTTGAAGATTTTAATCAAGGCAAGTTTGGTGAAATTCCGATTCAACATCAAGCGGGTTAAGCTTTAAAAAATCTTAGCCAAGAAAAAAGCCTCATGTCGATGTCCCGACCGAGGCTTTTGTTGTTCTGGCGCTGTCAAATTTCTAGTTTTAGCGGATTGATCATATTCCTTATGATAATTATATGTGATGTAGCTATCATTTTTGTGCTTGGTATCATAGCGTTTAGAGATTTATTTGTAAAACGAAAATTATAAAATTGGTGAATTTATCTACATGGTTTAGAACACTATTTATAGTATTAAAGAAATAATATGAATAAATTCTAAGGCTTATTTAAGCACTTTCTGATTGTTAAAAAATGTAATCATATTGCCAATGTACTTTGTGTTGTTTCTCTGTGAAAAGTACACAATCTGGTAGTTTTTAATAGCTCATTTTCCTTAGGCATGGTTCATAATTTCATAAAGTATGTAAAAAGATGGATGATCGGTTTGGATATCGCAGTGATCGGTAGTGGTATGGCTGGACTGGCTACCGCAAGAATTCTTAAAGATGCAGGGCATAACATTACAATTTTTGAGGCGCTGCCTGGTCGTGGAATGGACAGTCATAGCATCGAATTTGAGGATGGTTTAATTGATGCGCCGTTACGGGTCATGAACCCACATTTGTGGAAAAACACCCTCAGCTTGGCCACACATTTAGGCATTAAAACTTATCCTGTGCGTACTTATATGGCGTGCAGTTGGTTATTTGAAGATCGTACCGAAACTTGGCTGACCACAAGCCGTACCCGTATTGGTAATTTCCCAATCATTAACAACCGTAAAGGCATACAACAATACGGCTGGCGTTTGGTAAAAGGCATGTTGCAGTTAAAAACAGCCATCGCTAAATTTTTCAAATCTAAAAACCAAGACATTACCCTTGCGGAATTTATCAACCGTAACGAAATTGAAGAAGTGTTTTGGCATGGTGCAGTGATGCCAGTGCTTTACACCATTTGTACTTGTGACCCTAAAACCATTGGTGAATGGCCAGCAAAACCATTGTTGGTATTTTTACGCCAATTGACTGATGGTGATGCATTATTGCGTTTACAAGGTGGCACGCCTGCATTGGTTGATAAGTTGATTGAAGGTATTAATATTCAAAGTGGTGCAGCGATTACTCGTGTTCATCAACAAGAAGATGGTGTAATTGTTGAAAATTCTGAGGGTCAGTCGCAAACATTTGACCGTGTGGTGATTGCAACGCCAACCACTAAAGTCCAAGACTTCTTGGACAATCAACAATTTGCAGAAGATATTGAATTGCTTAAACAGTTCAAATTCGAGCAGGGTGATTTGGTGATTCACACTGATCAAACGGTGATGCCGCCAAAACGTAAAGATTGGTCTGTTTTAAGTTATATGATGGATCGTAAATTTACTCGTCAGCAATTTACGGTATGGCTTAACTCGATCGAACCAACTTTGGTCGGTAAATCGCCAGTGTTCCAAACATGGCGTCCAGTTACACCAATTGATCCGAAAAAGATCATTTCAACGGTAACTTTAACCCGCGCTGTGGTGGATTCAAAGACAGTGGCATTAAACAAAGAGTTGCAGCAGCGCCATCACCAAGACAATCGTAAAGTGTTCTTCTGCGGTTCATGGTCGTGCGATGGTTTACCAATTTTAGAATCTGCAGTGACTTCCGCTATGCATATTGCAGAAATTTTTGGTGCACCATTACCGTTTATTGATTTAAAACCACAAGTTGAGGTTGCGCCGCAATTAGGTTATTAAGTTTAGGGTCTGTTGATATTTCATAAATGGTTTGTGCTGTAGGCTAAAACTGAGCAGATCAGGCATGAAACGCAGGGAATAGCGAGACTATTGCCAAGTTTCATAACGCAATCTGAGAAAGTTTTAGCCACAGCCTTTCAGGACAAGCATATTTTTTGCTGCTATTGCGTTATGAGTCAGTCATTTAGAATGACTAAATTTCCTGCCTCATGCCTTATATCAGCTAAAAAATATGCGTTGTCGCAAACATAGATGAATTATCAACAGCCCCTCTTTTTTGAATTAGACTGAGTCAGTATGAAATGGCAACAGGCGATACGACAGCATTTTCCAAAACATAAATATGCCATTCAAGCGGCATATTTGGGAGATACTTCCGCACTGCCGTGGAGCAATTTAGGTTATTGGTCAGATGCAGTGGGATCTGATTATCCCGCTGCATGTCAAAATTTAGCAGCGCATTTGGCCGCAGCAGTGCATTTAAATTCAAAAGATGTTGTACTGGATTTAGGCTGTGGGCAAGGTGCCAGTCTTAAATATTGGTTGGAACACTATCAAATACAACGACTTGAAGCTGTTGAGCTACAAGATCATCATGTGCAGTCGATTCGACAACATTTAAATTCAAATATTAAAATTCACGCTGCTTCATTTTTAAATTTAAAAGCACTTTTTCCACAACCACGTTTTGATGTGGTGTTCTGTATTGATGCGGCATATCACAGTCATTTGAATTCATTTTTAAGTCAGGTCAATGCAGTTTTGAATTCAAACGGACGTTTGGGCTTTCATTATTTAATTTGGGCAGAACAAGCGCCACCACATGCATTCAAACAGCTGCAATATCGTGCCTTATTAAAATCTGCCGATGTCAATTTTAAAGATCTAATGTCCGAAAGTCAGCTTCGAGCGGTCTTGGCACAGTTTGAATTTAAACAGATTCAGGTGGAAGATTTGTCGGCACAGGTTTTGGCGGGTTTTGCTGATTATGTGCATCAGCATCTCAAGCATCAAATTCAAACGCGAGATGCAGACTGGTTTAAAATTGCCATGACCGCACGTTTATGTGCCAAGCTCTATGCAGATGGCTGGATTAAATATGTGCAGGTGAGTGCGGAAAAAGCTTAATCTATTGTAATGAGCTGTTAGATGATGGGATTTTTCGGTGTTTAGTTGTCCATGCTTAGCTTTAAATCCTACCCACCACATGAAACTGCTTCGGTAAAATTTTTGCGCCACACGTCAATTGATCTCCGACATAAGCCACGGCTTTATCATCAAAAAGAATATGATCGTGACTTTTTATAATCGTGGACCAACGTTGGCACTGAGGGCAGAAATGTCCATCACCCGCCACTAAAAATAAATTTCCCATTTGAGAAACACGCATTTGGTTGGCAAGGATGATTCCACCATGATTGGTCATGGAATGATGCGTTGCAAAGCTTTGAGCCATGAGGTCTTCCTTAAACTGGAAAATTTTAGAGAAGCATTGTTTTAATACTCAATTTTCTAAGACTTATAATTTTAAATTTTTATTTTAATTCACAAAAATATTTTTAAATGTCAGTTTATATGGATGAAACATCAACAAAATAGACCATCAATATAAAAATACGATCTGAAATATGTGTACAGCATTCTAAATCATAAAATACATTTAACAAGTGAAAAGTCACAATCTTGTATTGCAATTGAAGTTTTGCAGATACATCGAAGCCCTAAATAAATTGGAGATTCGAGCAGCATGAGGAAGATAAAAATATACGTTTATAGAAACAAAAAACCTCATAAATTAAAAACTTATGAGGTTTAATATGGTGCCGGCACACGGATTCGAACTGTGGACCTACTGATTACAAGTCAGTTGCTCTACCAACTGAGCTATGCCGGCGTTGTGTAGAGAATTTTACAGAATTTTTACGTGTGCGCAAGCCAAAAAGTAACCGTTTAATGCAGGGCATAGAGTTTTTGAAGATTTTGTACACAGTATTTTGGCGCGTTACAAACGAGGAAATCACATAGAAGGTTTTGTATGAAATGAGCCCAGCGGGTGGGCTCATTGAAGAAAATAACTTGAAATGAAGTGTGAAAAGCGATTATTTATTTCTTAAGATGCGATCTAAATCCTGTGCACATTCTTCTAAGGTAAAGGCCATATCAAGTTGCATTTGTGGTTTGAGTTCATTTGCGAGCGTTCTCCATTGTTCAATTAGGCGAATGGCTTTTTGAATCTTATGTTTGTTGATGTCTTTGGCGATGGTAGGCGTATATCCTCCACGTTTAGCATTTTTAATTTGTTTGACATAATTTTGGCTGTTATTCATGTTCGCTCCCGAATAGCAGTTATATATGTAAGGCATTTGCATGCTTTTATTATGCTAAAGCTTAATGATGACCCTTTTATGTAGAAAGCTGAGATGACGAAATAAAAATAAAAAAAGGTTTTGATAAAAAACAATAAATTTCTTCACCTCTCCTTTTTTGACGGCATAACTCAGTTGTAGCATAGCGATTGAAGATTGTCTTGACTGCAGAGTAACGCAATGTGTCATGTTTGTTGATTTTTCATCAATAGAGGGATTGAGGATTATCAAAATTGGCGATGGAGATGGTCTTAACTGCAAATTCCGTTTATCGCTTTATCCATTTTACGCTCTAGATAATTGCCAAGTTGCTGATTAGAATAGCGCCACTATAAAAATAGCAACGATAATAACAATGCAAAGTTCACTCTTTGCTGTATTAGAAAAATTTGGCTTAAGCCCTCAACACCGCACAATTCATATCCAGTTTTCTAATTCAGCCTTAAATCATCAGGTTTTTTTGCAGTGCGTTTATGGTCAGCATGCCATCAACCAAGGTTTGCAGATGGATGTCTTATGCCTCTCACCGCATGCAAATTTGCCGTTGAAACAATTTATTGGCAGTCGGGTGGCTGTAGATCAACTCACCGATCAAGGCGAATTATTTCGACATAGCGGCATTATTACTGCAGCAGCGCAAGGGCAAAGTGATGGCACGCTCAGTCTCTATAAATTGCAGATTCAGGATGCAACGGCTTTGTGGCATAAACGCCGCAACAGTCGGGTATTTATGAATAAAACTGTGGTGGAGGTGAGTGAAATTCTGTTTAAAGAATGGCAAGACCGCAGTGCATTATTTGCTGCAAGTTTAAGTTTAGATTTAAGTGGTCTCAGTCAGCGTTATGCAGTTCGACCTCTCATCATACAATCCAACGAAAGCGATTATGAGTTTTTAACCCGTTTGTGGCGTAGCGAAGGCATCAATTGGTTGGTGGATGAAAAACAACCTTGGGTTGAGCATTTTTTAACGCCTATGGATACACAAAAATTAAGACTGATTGAGCAGAATAGTCATTATCAGCCCTTAAAACGTAGACGAGTGGCATTTCAGCGTACAAGTGCAATCGAGCAGCGGGATAGCATTTACACTTGGATGGCACAGCGTAACCTGCAACCCACTGAAGTACAGTTACAACGCTGGCAACCCGATCTTTTGGCACAGGACCAAAATTCAGTACAGTTCACATCGCCCTTACAAAGTAGCACACAAAATAGTGAAGCTTTAAGTTTAGAACAGGCGTGGTGCGTGAGTCCTGCGTGGATGCAAGACTTAACTGGGCAAGATCAGGTGACAGCTGCAAGTACCGAACAATTAGAACAATTGGGACAACAATTGGCTCAGTATTATGATTTGCAGGCAAAATATTTTTCCGCGCAAAGTAATTTACGTGATGCGCAAGTGGGGTATTGGTTTGAATTACACGGGCATGCTGAAATTGAACCGTACCGGGTTTGTCGGAGACCAACTTTCTTGAGAGAATGTTCCAATGACAAAACCAAAATATACCCCTGAAATCAGAGAAAGAGCGGTTCAATTATTGATTGAATCTGAAAAAGATTATCC
>NZ_VPBI01000013.1:0-79345 GCF_013418795.1 Acinetobacter sp. YH12120
GTTCCTGCTTCAGCTTGCTTCAAGATACTCATGATCAAGCTGTCTGAATACTTAGATGTTTTCATAGAAAATCTCCTTAAATCAAGGTTATTCGATTTTCTACTTTTAAACTCAATTATTTTTAGGGGGGATTACCATTGGATCCGCATCGAAGTATACGATTTACACCTAGATCATTATTTCCGATCTAACTCTACTAGACCCTGTCTTGCTTCTGTAATGATCAGCTGAATTTCTTCATTTTGCTTTCTCTTTTGTTCAAAATACACATAAATGCCTAGAGAAAATCCCACAGCTAAAATGATCAGCGTCATCATGATAATTGCATTATGATTCATTATATTTAGCCCCTTTAAACTTCCTCACTATTGTGAGATGCAAGGACTATACACAGCAATAACAAAAATGCTCAATTGCAATAAAGAAAATACACTGTTTTTTTTAATTTTATCTAAGAAAAACACTTTATTATTTAACAATATAATAAAAACCAAAATGTAACACGCATTCAAAAAATACGTTAAAATTCAATTATATTTTGTTCTATCTGTCATGATTATATTTTTAAGATATTTTAATTAATTTTCTCTCTATCTCAATTATCAGTCTGTTAAAATAAAAATTGATCTAAAAAACATAAGCTTATTTAAGCCATTACAGCCCGTTTGAAAAATGCTAATCTACAAAAATACCAACACAAATATGTGACGTAGTTAGCATTTTTAATCAATTCTTCAATTTTTTCTTGTGATGTGAAATACAATTTTTTGCATCCAGTGACTAAAAAAACACCAACTTCGATACGCTCCACTGATGCTCAATCATTCTGCTGTTATATTGAAGCTCTGACTAATCTAGATTGAAATGACTTTAAATCACCAAAACTCTGACAATGATGGTTTGATGTTCTTCATTTTCCTCAATCAACTGTAAACGCTTTTGTTCTTTACTCACCACTTTAAAGCGCAAGTTTTGATATTCAATAATGCTTGGAATTTGGTCAAAATATTGTGCATCAGCATCAATTTCATCCTCAAATAATGATGTACCAAGTTGATAGTCCAAACTTTTTAAAACGATATATTTCACCGTTGTTTTCATCACAGCATCCTTTTTATTACTTTTTGCTTTACTTTTATTTGTATCACCGTTCATGCCACGATTAAACCTATAATTGTAAATTTTGCTGTATTTATAGGCAGTTAAATCGTGAACATTCTTATTTTAGCATTTCACTTTTTGATGTTTTTTCGCACAAGTCGACAAAATTCAGTACACTTGAGCAACTTATTCTATTCACTTGCAGATTTATCATGCTCAAACAATGCTGTGCCATACTTGAACAACGCCAACAGACTGTGGCTTTTATTGAAAGTGCCAGCTCAGGTTACTTATGTAGTCAGTTTTCTATTTATAAAAATAGCGGTGCCAATATTTTACTTGGTGGATTAGTCAGTTACGACCCAAGCATTAAACGTGAGATTTTGCATGTGAATAGTGACTTAATTGCCACCTATACCGCTGAATCCGCAGAAGTCACACAAGCCATGGCAGTTCAAGGCAAAAAACTATTTCAACATGCAGATTTTATTGTGGCATGCACAGGGTTACTGAAACCAGGCGGCAGTGCCACACCAGAAAAACCTGTAGGGACATTTTTTATCGCCATTCATTATCAGCAGCAAACTTTTCAGTACAAATATTTTTTAGATGGCAATCCATTACAACGACTAGAACAGCTCACTCTGTTAGTCGCTCAAGACCTGATTGATCTAATGCAAGATACAAACATTTGTACTGCACCCTGAAGTAAACCTATCTTTTTAAGTCTCTATAAAAATTCTCATGACTGCCCAATTTTAAAAGATAGTAGTGTCATGATTTCGTCATCACTCACAGAGTAAGCCAGTAGCACAAGCTGTTTGTCCATTTTAAATTTATAAACAAATACTCCTGCTAAATCCCCCACTTTAGCTTCTCCGATATCAGGATTATTCCAAACGGTTATTACGGCATTATCAACATCTTTTTTCTGCTGCTTGGTTAGTTTTTTCACTGTCCGTTCAAATAAGGGAGTTTGTTGTATATTCATTGAACTCAACCAAAGCTATATGGTGTTGTATTCCCTGCTTTGACATGCGCCATACTAAGCAACAAATCTGCTATATCTTGAAAAGTTAAATCGGGATTGTCTTGTGCGATTTTTCCAATTTTAGCCCAGTACTCAATTTGTTTAGTTGCACTTCTACTTTCAGCCATCCCGTAAATCTTTGCTGATTCAACAATATCGCTGTCGATTTTAACTGCTACATGTGACATTGCTTTTTCCTCATATTAATTATGGAATAAATTTTAGCCAATCATGCAACCATTTACAACCTTAAGAAACAAAATACAACAACCTTCTTTTATGATCAAATATTTAAAAATGCGCTATCGTACGCCCGATCTTTTTTAATTCTCTAACGCTTCAATAATTACTCATTGTATTTTTGACTACCCTCATCCAAACCTCAAAAAAAATAAGGTTCCATTGCTTAACAATGAAACCTTATCTTCAGCCTAAACTGCTGCATCACATGATGTTCATGCACGGTACAGCTTTTTAGACAACCAATTAAGCAGCCGAACGCTCTGCAATTGGTACAACTTTACGCAATTCTGGGCCTGTATAATCTGCACTTGGGCGGATAATACGGTTATCTGCACGCTGTTCCATCACGTGTGCTGCCCAACCTGTTACACGGCTCATCACAAAGATTGGTGTAAATAGTTTGGTCGCAATACCCATAAAGTGATACGCAGACGCATGGAAGAAGTCAGCATTACAGAATAATTTCTTCTCACGCCACATCACTTCTTCACAACGCACCGATACAGGATAAAGTACTGTATCACCTACATCTTGCGCTAAACGCTCAGACCAGATTTTGATGATGCCGTTACGTGGATCATTGTCTTTATAAATCGCATGACCAAAGCCCATGATCTTTTCTTTACGTTCCAACTTGCCTAGCATTTCACGTTCAGCTTCTTCTGGCGATGTCCAATTTTCAATCATTTCCATCGCTGCTTCATTCGCGCCACCGTGTAATGGGCCACGTAATGAACCAATCGCGCCTGTAATACATGAATGCATGTCAGACAAAGTTGATGCGCAAACACGTGCTGTAAATGTTGATGCGTTGAACTCATGCTCTGCATACAAAATTAATGACACATTCATGACTTGTTCATGCAATTCATTTGGTTTTTCACCACGTAATAAATGCAGGAATTGTGCGCCAATTGAATCATCATCCGTATTTTCTTCAATACGCACGCCATCGTGGCTATAACGATACCAGTAGCAAATAATAGATGGCAAAGTCGCCAAGATGCGGTCTGCTACATCTTGTTGCTGTTCAAATGACTGTTCGGTTTCTAAGTTACCTAGCATTGAAACACCTGTACGCATCACATCCATTGGGTGTGAATCTGCAGGAATACGCTCAAGCACTTCTTTGAGTGCTTGAGGCAATGCACGTAAAGATTTCAATTTTGCTTTATAGGCAGCCAATTGCTCTGAAGTCGGCAATTCACCAAAGAAAATCAAGTATGCAACTTCTTCAAACTGACAGTTTTCTGCCAAGTCTTGCACATCATAACCACGGTAAGTTAAGCCTGCGCCACTTTTACCAACAGTTGAGAGTGAGGTTTTACCTGCCACTTGTCCACGCAATCCTGCGCCTGTGAGTACTTTTCCTTCAGCCATTTTTTTAATTCTCCTGTTTGAACAGCTTGTCTAATGTATTTTCAAAAGTATGATAATCAAGGAATTCGTATAATTCTTTACGTTGTTGCATTTTGTCTAAGACATTCACTTGCGTGCCATCTTTACGAATGGATTGCATCACTTCAAGTGCTGCTTTTTGCATAGCACGAGTTGGTGAAAGTGGATACAACACCATGCGAATGCCCTGCTCAGCCAATTCTTCAGTGGTGTAATAAGGGGTATCACCAAACTCGGTAATGTTTGCCAATACAGGTACACCTACGGCATCACATACAGTTTTATACATGGTAATATCAGTCATAGCTTCTGCAAAAATTGCATCTGCACCCGCTTCCACACATGCGCAAGCACGGTCAATAACCGCCTGTAAACCTTCTTTTTGCAAGGCATCAGTACGTGCCATGACTACAAAGTTTGAATCGGTTTTCGCATCAACAGCCGCTTTAATACGATCAACCATTTCTTGCTGGGTTACAATTTCTTTGTTTGGACGATGTCCACAACGCTTTTGTGCAACCTGATCTTCAATATGAACTGCAGCAGCACCCGCAGCAATCATTTGTTTAATACTGCGGGCAATATTGAATGCACCGCCCCAACCTGTGTCAATATCCACCAATAATGGTGTATCAACACGCTCAGTAATACGACGTACATCTTCCAAGACGTTGTCTAAACTGGTCATGCCCAAGTCAGGTAAACCGTAAGAATAGTTGGCAACACCTGCACCAGATAAATAAATGGCTTTATAGCCCACTTGTTTTGCCATCATGGCAGCATAAGCATTTACCGTGCCGATAATTTGTAATGGCTTTTCGACTTCCAAGGCTTGTCTGAATCTTAAGCCCGCAGATGTTTGTTCTGTCATCTTCCTTTCCGCTTTTCTTACTATATTTTTCGAGATTCGAGTATATCGAGAATGTGAGATCACGCCATGGCTTTTTAGAATCTATACTCTAAAACTTTAGTCAAATAATTTTCAAATTTATTGCACAATAAATTTTCGTGATGTTGGTTATTCTTTATTTTTGATAAACACAGCTTTTTAGTACACTAAATGAGCAAAATTTAAACTATTTTCTAAAAATATGGCTTTTTCAGCTCAAATCATGCCATGTGCAAGTACACTTCGACACAGCACGCTGTACATATATTTGTTATAATGACAATCTCCCTTCTATTTAATTGATGATTTTTTACTCAATATGCACGAACTCGCCCATTTCGCTCCTTTAGGTAAAGATATACCACCAACCAAGCGTGGTCATGAGCGATGTGTAGCGTTATTAGTCAGTGCAACTGAGCTATTTTTAGAGCGTGGTTACGATGCCGTATCCTTAGATGATATTGTGCAACACGCAGGCGGTTCTAAAGCGTCGATCTATAAATACTTTGGCAATAAAGAAGGGTTATTCAAAGCTATTTGTGATTATCGCCGTGATAAATTTTTTCAGGATATTCACATTCCCTTTGAACAAATTGATTCAAATTTACGTGGTTATTTGATTCAAACCTTATTGAATTTTTATCATCATATTTTGGAACCAGAAAATGCAGCCTTTATGCGTCTGGTATTAGAGCAAAGTCAGCGCAATCCTGATATTGCCTTACACATACATGAGCGCGGCCCTTTGCATGTGCAACTTTGTATTGCCAAAGTATTGGAACATGCCAGTCAGCAAGGTTTAATTTGCTGTGAACAGCCTATTTATTCTGCACAACTGTATTTCGGTATTTTAAGAAATTTTGAATGGCGTATCATCATGGGTATTCCAAAACAAGAAACAGAACAAGAAACAACCAATTATGTAAGTTATTGTGTAGATCGCTTTCTAGACGCACATCAAAAAGCTTAGATTTTTTGCAATTTCTGCATCCTATAGTATATTAGCCGATTCCCTTTTTCACTTAACCAACCAACAACTAATTGTTGTTTTTTCTCATTCAGCAATTATTGTGGAGTAACGAATGGCTCTACGTCACTTTCTAACATTACGCGATTTATCGACTTTAGAACTGAATCAAATTTTGCAACGCGCCATTGAGCTTAAGCGTAAACAGCATAACAATGAAGTTTTCCAGCCTTTTCCTGGCAAAGTCATGGGTATGATTTTTGAAAAATCCAGCACCCGAACCCGTGTATCGTTTGAAGCTGGCATGAGTCAGTTTGGTGGTAGCGCAATCTTCTTATCATCACGTGACACGCAATTAGGTCGCGGTGAGCCAATTGAAGATTCTGCTCGCGTCATTTCAAGTATGCTTGATATTGTGATGATTCGTACCTTTGGTCACGACATTGTAGAACGCTTTGCTTCTTATTCTAAAGTTCCTGTGATCAATGCCTTAACTGACGATCATCACCCATGCCAACTCCTTGCAGACATGCAAACCTATGTTGAACACCGTGGTTCAATTGAAGGTAAAACTGTGGCGTGGATTGGTGATGGCAACAATATGTGTAACTCATATATTGAAGCAGCACACATGTGGGGCTTTAATTTAAAAATTGCTACACCAAAAGGTTATGAGCCAGAACAGCGTTTCCTGTCTGAATTTGCACACTGCGTAGAATTGGTCGATTCTGCTGAAGATGCAGCAGTGAATGCTGACCTAATTGTGACCGATGTATGGGCAAGCATGGGACAGGAAGAAGAACAAAAAATCCGTGAAAAAGCGTTTGCAGACTATCAAGTGAATGAACGCTTGATGGATTTAGCACATCCTGATTGTTTATTTATGCACTGCTTACCTGCGCACCGTGGTGAAGAAATTTCTGAAAATATGCTCGATCACAAAAATGCTGTAGTGTGGGATGAAGCAGAAAATCGCTTACATGCTCAAAAAGCATTGGTTGAGTTTTTATTGAATGAAAATCTTAAAAAAGACTAAGCTTTAAAACCCGTCTTAAATATTCGCAAAACTTTGATGAGTTTTGTTACAAACAGCACCAAAAGGTGCTGTTTTTTTATTTGGCTCGCTATAATCTTGAGTTATGGTCTATTTTTCTAAAATTTCTAAAAGAGCCTAGATGAACAATATGATTTATAAAACACTTGCTACAATTACGCTGTGCACCACTACACTGATCGCGAGTGCTTCACTCTATGCCAAAGCCAGTGAATTAGATCAATATTTAGTCCAACAAAAGATTTTAAGTGCAGATTATAAAATTCAAAATGTTGCTGCATTAAATGAAATTTTAGATGTCATTAGTGATGAAGATTCTCGTACTATGCCTTATCAGGTCGATCAAAATACAGTGATTGAACAAAGTACGGCGACAGACAAACAAATCAATATTCGTGGCATGATTATTTCACCTGACTTCAGGCAGTTTGTAGAAAGTACGGGTTATAACAATGTCAAAAATATGATTAAACAAAACTTAATTCATAATTGTGAATCTATTTTTGAGCATCAGTTCCAACGGGTAAATCCCTATGTATTGAACTTAAAACTCAGTGCAGAAAAAACCCAGTTTAATGTGCAATTGGCAAATAGCGAGTGCCAATTTAAAGCAGACTGAACTGTATTTAAAACTAAAACAACCTCAGCTTTAAGATTTAATGCCTAAGGTTTAATGCGTAAACCCAAATATAACCTAACGTATTAAACCTTGCGGTTGTAAAATAATGATCAATGCGCCTAAAACTACTATCATTCCACCGAACATATCCCAACGTGTTAAATTGACTTGATCTACATACTTTAACCAAATCAAGGCTGTACAAATATAAATACCACCATAAGCCGCATAAATTCGCCCCGATGCCGCAGGATGTAGAGTCAATAACCACACAAAAGCCGCTAAGGCTAAAATTGTTGGCAGCCATAACCACTGTGATTTCCCCTGATTTAAAATCAAATAAGGAAAATAACAGCCTAATATTTCCATAACTGCCGTAACAAAAAACAAGAACGTTGTGCTGGCAATTTTAGTGATCTGAAAATCCATAAATCCTGTGTGGTCTCTCTTTTAGCAGTAACGATTCAAGTTCACGCATCTGCGAATTCATAAAAAATAACCCATGTTCAACATGGGTTATTTTCAAAATTCAAATAAGGATTGATTAGGCTGGTTCAGCCGTTTGATCTTCAAAGACTTCAAGTTTCAAACCGACTGCCTTACCGTTCTCTTTCTTCACAGAAACAGCCACATTACCGCCCTGTTCTGCAAGTTCACCAAACAGAATCATTTCTGCCAATGGCTTTTTCAAGTGTTCCTGAATCAGACGTTGCATTGGACGTGCGCCCATTAAGCGATCATATCCATGCTCAGCCATCCATTCACGCGCATCTTGATCAACCTCAAGAATGACTTTTTTATCATCCAACTGCGCTTGTAATTCAGTCAAGAATTTATCCACTACATTTTCAATTACTGTAGTAGGTAAAGCTTTAAATTGAATGACCCCATCCAAACGGTTACGGAACTCAGGTGAGAAGGCTTTTTTCATCGCTTCTTGGTTGTCATTACTGTTGTCTTGATCCATGAAACCAATGCTCACGCGGGAAATACTTTCCGCACCAATATTAGTGGTCAGAACCAAAATCACATTACGGAAGTCTGATTTACGACCATTATTATCGGTCAATGAACCATGATCCATAATTTGCAGCAATAGGTTAAATACATCAGGATGCGCTTTTTCAATTTCATCCAACAACAACACACAATGCGGATTTTTATGAATCGCATCGGTGAGTAAGCCACCCTGATCAAAACCGACATAGCCTGGAGGTGCACCAATTAAACGTGAAACGGCATGGCGCTCCATGTACTCAGACATATCAAAGCGAACCAATTCCACACCCAACAGTTTTGCCAACTGCTTGGTAACTTCGGTTTTACCAACGCCTGTCGGGCCAGCAAATACAAAACTACCCACTGGTTTGTCTGGTGTTTTTAAACCAGCACGTGACAGTTTAATTGCTGATGCTAACGCTTCAATAGCTTCATCTTGACCAAAGACCACACGTTTTAAATCACGCTCAAGATGTTCAAGTACAGTCTTGTCATCTTTCGATACGGTTTTAGGTGGAATACGTGCAATTTTAGAGACGATATCTTCAATGTTTTCTACTGTGATTAAAGTATCATCTTGCTCAGCTCTTAAACGGCGCTGCGCACCTGCTTCATCAATCACATCAATGGCTTTGTCTGGCAAGAAACGGTCATTGATAAATTTGGCCGATAACTCTACCGCAGACACCAATGCTTTATCATCATATTTAACATGGTGAAATTCTTCAAATTTCGATTTTAAACCACGTAAAATATCAATCGTTTCTGAAATTGAAGGCTCATTCACATCAATTTTTTGGAAACGGCGTGAAAGTGCATGGTCTTTTTCAAATACCTGACGATATTCTTGGAATGTCGTCGAGCCAATGCAACGCAAAGTACCATTTGCCAACGCAGGTTTAATTAAATTTGATGCATCCATCGTGCTACCCATGCTTGAGCCTGCACCAATAATCATGTGGATTTCGTCAATAAATAAAATGGCATCAGGTTTCTTTTTCAAGGCATTTAACAGTTGTTTTAAACGCTTTTCAAAGTCACCACGGTATTTTGTACCCGCTACCAACGCACCGATATCCAAACTATATACTTCGGCATTTTCGAGTGGTTTTGGCGCTTTACCATTCACAATCAGCCACGCCAGACCTTCGGCAATAGAGGTTTTACCCACGCCTGGATCACCCACCAACAATGGGTTGTTCTTACGACGACGGCATAGAATTTGTGCAGCACGCTCAATTTCTTTTTCACGCCCAATTAACGGATCGGTTTTACCCTTTTGCGCTTCAGTATTCAAATTTAGCGTGTAAAGCTCTAACGGGCCAGCATTGGCAGAGCTTGAACTTTCGCTATCTAATTCTTCAACCTCTTCTTCCGCTTGCGTTTCGTCTTTACGTGTACCGTGCGATAAGTATTGCGTTAAGGTCAAACGGTTAATTTGATGACGCTTGAGTAGATACACGGCAAATGAATCACGTTCAGAGTACATTGCCACTAAAATATCTGCGCCTTCAACCGTACGGTCACCACCGCTAGATTGCACATGGAAAATACCACGCTGCAAAATGCGGTCAAAACTTTCGGTCGGGTGCGGCGCCTGATCGTTATTTTCAGCAAGTTTAGGGGTATGTTGTTCTACATATTCTTCGAGTTCTTTACGCAGCACAATAACATCTGCACCACACGCCTTGAGTGCATTGACTGCCGAATCATTGTCTAATAAAGCCAATAATAAATGTTCAACCGTTAGAAACTCGTGTCTCTTTTGACGAGCCATGCTAACAGCCAAACGTAGTGATACTTCTAATTGACGACTGAGCATGTAACCCCCTTAATCTTTAGGCTCAATCTGACAAAGTAATGGATGACCTTGTGATCGAGCGTAATTATTGACTTGGTTCGCTTTCGTTTCCGCAATATCCCGCGGATAGACCCCTGCGACACCTTTTCCTTCATAGTGTACAGTTAGCATTACTTGAGTCGCTTGGTCAAGATTCATTGCAAAGTATTGTTGTAAAATTTCAATTACAAAGTCCATTGGGGTGTAATCATCGTTCATTAAAACGACAACATATAAAGGTGGGCGTTTTAATTGTGGCGGCGCAGTTTGTACCGCAATATCACCATCATCTTCATGTCCTGCATCATCCACACTTAAACGCGGGGTTAAATGCCAATCGACATAGCCAGATTGATGAAAAGTGGTTTTAATTTCATTTAAACAGATGGATCTTTTTTGGGTTCGCATAAGTTTTACATATCACACATTATTGAGCGCTAGCTTCTGCTTGTGGAATTTCAGAAATAAAGGCAGAATCTGCCTCCACGGCTTTGCCTTTGCTCCAACTGAAGCGTTTAATCACAGGAGTTGCGCCATTTAAACGGACTTCAATAAAGTCTGGATTAAAGCCTTTAGGCATGCTCCAGCGCCCTGTTAAACGCTCATAATTATCAAAATTAAAATTGCTGTCTTCCATCGGAACAACCAGCACTTCTGTGCCTTGAATTAAACGCAGTTCTACCGTACCACTTGCACGTCGCTTGTTTGGACTCACTTGTACCAAATCGACCTGATATTCATAAGCATTGTCTGGTAATGGTTTCACCCCAAGATTTTGCACGGTCAGGCTTAAACCACCACGTTGACGCAAAACTTCACGATAAATCGCACTCATGCCTTCAGTACGTTGCTTATCTTCAGTTGCTTGAGTGAAAGCTTGATACAAATCATTGGAGTTACTGACCGCAACATCGCGTTCTTGAACCGCAGCATTTAAGCTCTTATTCAGACTTTCCAAACGCGTTTTTTGTTCTTGCACCACTTCAACCAGTTGTTCTGCATCGGCATCGTAACCAACCACAGTTAAGCCCTGACGATGCCCGACTGAATAGCCCAAAAAGCCACTACCTAAAATTAAAATGGCAGCACCAATTGCCAAAGGCGCATTGCTTTCAAGAAATGGCTTTTTTTCTGGCGGTGTAGATGAGGGTGTCATGCTTGAATTCGACTGTGACGTGGTTTCTGTATCGGTGTTATGCATCGTCATCTCTTGTTTTGATTCATTCAAAACACACATTTAAATCGAAATCTAAATGTGTGTGAAGTTGAAAAACGTGTTCTTATGGTAATAAACCAATCACCTCAAGTCCTGCATGTTCTGCAAAACCAAACATGAGGTTCATATTTTGTACTGCTTGCCCTGCTGCACCTTTCACCAAGTTATCTTGTGCCACCAAAAGTACTAATTTTTTCGGTTGTGGCTTATACAATGCGATACGCAACTGGTTAGCGCCACGTACTGAGCGTGTTTCTGGTGAACTGTTGGCTGGCATGACATCTACAAACTGTTCATTGGCATAAAACTGCTCATACAGGCTTTGTAAATCTGCTGCATCACCTGCATCAGTTAAATCTACATAAATGGTGCTGAGCATACCGCGAATCATAGGTACTAAATGCGGTACAAACACAATGTGATTAAACACATCTTTTTGACCCGAAATATTTTCCAATGCTTCTACAATTTCTGGATGATGACGATGCCCCGCAACGCCATAAGCCTTAAAGTTGTCTGCATTTTCAGAATAAATCATGCCCAAACTGGCTTTACGGCCTGCACCAGACACACCTGATTTTGCGTCAATAATAATGCTTTCAGGTTTCACTAAAGCTTCAGCTTGTTTAAATAATGGTGCTAAACCAAGTTGCACTGTGGTTGGATAACAACCTGGGTTACCAATCACCTGTGCGTGTTTAATTTGCTCACGGTTGAGTTCAGACAAGCCATAAACTGAATCTTTTAAAATGTCTGGGCAAGCATGTTGCATGCCATACCATTTTTCAAACTGTGCTAAATCTTGCAAACGGAAGTCTGCTGCTAAATCGACCACTTTGGTGTTGGCTGCAACAAGCTCCGCAGCATGTTGCATTGCAACGCCGTGCGGTGTAGCAAAGAACACCACATCACACTGTTTTAATTCTTCGATGTTTAAATCGGAGTAGCACAGGTCTGTGTGTCCACGCAGGCTTGGGAACATATCATCTACACGGCGACCCGCTTCTGTACGTGAAGTCAGTACATTTACTTTCACATTTGGGTGTCGTAGCAAAAGACGCAATAATTCAACGCCTGTATAACCTGTACCACCGACAATACCAACTGAAATCACGTGCATTACCTCAATTCAAAAGCATGTTTAAGCTAACGCTATAGTATGACAGGAAGTTTTGGTTTTCTGAACTGTTTTACTAGGGTTTTGGGGCTTTTCTTTATTCTGTTGATTTTATAAAAGATGATTTGGATTGTAGTCAATACGTGCAACACCTTTGCATTGTAGTCTTATCATGTGGGTGTTGGCTTTATTATTGATACCACCACCAAGGCAAAGACGTTGTTTTTAACTGCTTGCGATGCTGCAAATAGTGCGCATCATGCCGTTGTACTTCAACCCAAAATGCAGGACTATGATCAAAATGTCGTGTATGCGCCAACTCATGCACAGCAACATATCGCACAATTTGTTCAGGAAACAACACCAAGGCGCTATTGAGCATAATATGCTGTTGCGTACTGCAACTGCCCCAACGGGTTTTCGGTTGACGAATTGCGCACTGTTTAAATGGCAAAGCAATTTCATGACTGACTGTTTGCAAATATATCGGCAACATTTGTTTGGCATAAGCAATAACAAAGGCTTTTAAATATGCCGCAGGTTGGCGGTCACTAACCCATAGGCAATGCTGTTTTAAATCTAAAATAAAACTGTGTTTTTGTGTTTGATAATGAATATTTAAAGGCTCAGGCAAATTAAAAAGTGATAACTGATTTGGCAATTCACGCCGAACAAGTCCTTGCTGCGCCTGCTGTTTATGCCAAGTTTCAATCATCCACTGTTCAGATTGCTGCAAAAAATCCTGAATTTGTCGCTGAGTACAATATTTCGGTACAGTTAAGCGAATTTGATGCGGCTCGACACGCAAACGTAAACGTGTTGCTTTTGCATGTGGTGTGATTTGAATTTCAGGTAAGTCGGATAATGTCATTGTTGTTCTTTTATTAAATCCTCCCCGACCCCTCCTTTAATAAAGGAGGAAGAAAAGTCCCCCATTAAAAACAAGGGACTTGGGAGACGAATTAAACCGCAGTACGTTCTTCAATGCCGTTATTGGTCGCTACAATTGCAATATCTGCTTTATTGATGGCAAAAATACCATTGGTCACAACACCCGGAATATCATTCAAGGTTTTTTCTAATTCCAACGCATTTAAAATATTTAAATTATAAATATCTAAAATCACGTTACCGTTATCAGTTACCACACCTTCACGGTAAGCAGGATCGCCACCTAAAGCCACAATTTTACGTGCTACCGCAGAACGAGCCATTGGAATGACCTCGATTGGCAATGCAAACTCACGTCCTAACTGCTCTACCCATTTTGAATCATCGACAATACAGATAAACTTACGTGCAATAGAAGCCACAATTTTTTCACGGGTCAACGCTGCGCCGCCGCCTTTAATCATGTGCATGTGACGGTCAATTTCATCTGCACCATCAACATAAGCATCTAAACTGCCCACAGAGTTCATATCGACCACTTCAATACCAAGTTTCTTTAAGCGCTCCGCAGTCGCTTCAGAACTTGCCACAGCTGCTTCTAATTGTAATTCAGGCAATAAATCAATCAGGAAATTCACTGTACTGCCTGTACCTACCCCCAAAATCCCGCCTTTAGGCAAATGTTTTAATGCTGCTTTGGCAGCCGCTTGCTTCTTTTCATCTTGGGTAGCATACAGACTCATGACTTCACTCAACTATTTTTGACATTTGTTGCCGATTTTACAGCGCAAATGTGCAGGGGTTTGTTACAATAACCCCCTATTTTAAACTGTTAGATGGAAGATTAACATGCTGTCTCGTTTGGTTCGACAAATTTTACAAGCAACGGTCTACGATGTTGCAATCGAAACCCCACTCGACGCAGCGCCACGAATTAGTGAAAAACTGAACAATAACATTCGCTTTAAACGTGAAGACTTACAACCTGTATTCTCTTTTAAATTGCGTGGTGCGTATAACCGTATTAGCCAATTACCCAAAGACCAACTTGAACGTGGTGTAATTACTGCCTCTGCAGGCAACCATGCGCAAGGTGTAGCATTGTCTGGGCAAAAACTGGGCATTCGCGCCATTATCGTTATGCCTAAAACCACGCCAGATATTAAAGTACAAGCGGTAAAACGCTTGGGTGGCGAAGTGGTATTACATGGTGACTCATTTGATGTTGCCAACAAATATGCAATTCAACGTGCCCAAGATGAAGGCATGACTTTTATTCCACCGTATGACGATGAATTGGTCATGGCAGGTCAAGGTACGATTGCCAACGAAATTTTGCGTCAATGGCGCGATGTCGAATATGTTTTCGTTGCTGTTGGTGGTGGCGGTTTAATTGCAGGTGTTGCAGCCTACTTGGGCGATGTCGCACCGCATGTCAAAGTCATTCCTGTAGAATATGATGAATCGGCTTGCTTAAAAGCGGCTTTTGAAGCCAATGAACGGGTTATTTTGCCGCAAGTGGGTTTATTTGCCGATGGTACTGCTGTCGCACAAATTGGTGAGAAACCGTTTGAAGTTTTACAACTACAAAAATCAGATCAATCAGGCCCAATTGTTGAGCGCGATGTAGTTTTGGTGAATACCGATGAAGTCTGTGCGGCAATTAAAGACACCTTTGATGAAAACCGCAGCATTGTAGAACCTTCAGGTGCAATGGCTTTGGCAGGCATCAAAAAATATGTCGAGCAACACCAATTGCAAAATAAAAATATTGTGTCAATTGTCTGTGGCGCAAACATGAACTTTGACCGTTTACGCTATATTGCGGAACGTACTGAACTCGGTGAACATAAAGAAGCAATTTTTGCCGTGACCATTCCAGAAGAAAAAGGTGCGTTCCTTAACTTCTGCCGTGCGCTGCAAGGTCGTAATATCACCGAGTTTAACTACCGCGCCAGCGATGCTACTGCTGCACAAGTCTTTGTCGGCATCAGCTTAAAATCTGGTGAAAAAGAACGCCACGACATTTATGAGTTACTCAAAACCCAGTACGATGTTGATGATTTGTCGGATGATGAAGTAGCAAAACTACACATTCGTTATTTGGTCGGTGGTCATGCCGATATTGAAAATGAACGTCTATTCCGTGTGGAATTTCCAGAGCGTCCGGGTGCATTACTGACTTTCTTGGAGCGCTTAGGCCCAACCCATAACATCACCCTGTTCCATTACCGTAACCACGGTGCAGCGGAAGGTCGTGTATTGGTCGGTTTAGAAGCTTCGGATGCCAAACAGAACCCAGATGGTTTAATTGAAACTTTGGAAAAGATCACTTATCCATACCAAGAGATTACTAATAACTTGGGTTATCAGCGTTTCTTAAAATAACCGATCACACATCTCAATAAGTGCAAAAAACCGCTGATTTCAGCGGTTTTTTAGTCATATTGCTACAGTATAGAGCCCTAAAATATTTTAGAATATTGGAAGAATAATATAATTTTTCAGGATGATGCTATGACACAATTTGCTGTCATTGGTTTAGGTAGCTTTGGTGCAACTGTGGCGACACAATTGGTCAAACTCAACCATGATGTCATTGGGATTGATAGCAATAAAAAGTTTGTAGAAAACATTGCCGATCAAATTACCCATGCGGTGATTGCCGATGCAACCGATGAACACGTTTTGGAAGAACTGAATATTCAAAATTGTGATGCAGTGGTGGTCGCCATTGGTGAAGATATTGAAGCCAGTATTTTGTGTGTCTTAAATTTAAAGAATTTGGGTATTTCTAAAATTTACGTTAAAGCCAAAAGTAAAGCGCACACCATGATTTTGACCCACTTGGGCGTAAGTAAAATTATTCACCCTGAAGAAGATATGGGCGTTCGCATCGCGCAATCGCTGAGTTATCCGATGGTGAGTCGTTATATGAGCCTAAACGACAACCACTATATTGTAAAAGTAAAAATTAAAGACAACTTGCATGGCACGCGCATTCATAGTCTGATGTCACATGCACCCGAGGTTAAACTTTTACTGTTTAAACGTGCCGAAACGATTTTCTATACGCTTGAATCCAATTTAATGCTACAAACAGATGATATTTTGGTGGTTGAAGGACAACTTGAACCATTAAAACGCTTATCTAAACAATTTAAGTCAGAATGAAAAAAACAGCGAAACAACCAATCAAAACTGTCAATTTAAGCCCACCCAGTCTTTTGGCACTGGGCTTTTTAAGCTTTATTAGCATTGGCACAATCTTGCTGAAACTGCCCATTTCCCATCATGGCGAGATGAGTTGGATTAATGCCTTATTTACTGCTACATCTGCAGTGACGATCACTGGATTGTCTGTAGTGAATATTGGCGATGCTTATACCGTATTTGGGCAAATGGTCATTATGTTGTTGTTACAATGTGGTGGCTTAGGTTTTATGACTTTTGCGATTTTAGCGGTTTTAAGTTTGTCATCCAAAATTGGTTTAAAACAACAAATCATGGCGCAAGACACCATTGGGCAAACCAACCTGTCTAAAGTGTCGATGACCATTAAAAGCGTGTTGCTCTACTCATTGTTTTTTGAAGGGATTGGCACGGTTATTTTAACCTTGGCATGGATGCAGGATTATCCATTTAGCGATGCATTTTTCTATGCGGCTTTCTATAGTGTTTCAGCCTTTAACAATGGTGGATTTTCATTATTTCCCAATAGCTTAATGAGTTTTGCAGATCAATACCTGATTACCTTAACTATTAGTATGCTGTATATCATTGGCGGTATTGGTTTTGTGGTACTCATGGATATTAAACGTGCCAAACGCTGGAAAAAACTCTCACCCAATAGCAAGCTGATTTTATCGACCATTGCTGGTTTAAACTTTGTGGCCTTTCTGCTGATTTGGGCGATTGAAGCCAATAATCCACATACCCTTGCTGCTATGAGCATTGGCGATCAAGCCCTCAATGCATGGTTTCACGCTACCGTTCCTCGCTCATCAGGCTTTAATAGTCTAGATGTCGCAAGTATGCAAAATAGCTCGACCTTGCTCACCATGCTTCTGATGTTTATTGGTGGTGGTTCGCTCAGTACCGCAGGCGGTATTAAAGTTGGCACATTTATTATTGTCATTTTAAGTGTGATCAGTTTTTTAAGACGTTCAGATGAGGTGCGTGTGTTTAATCATGCTGTACCTGAACGTACCACCTTTAAAGCTTTGGCGGTGATCAGCATCACAGGTATGTTAATTTGCCTCGGTTTGTTTAGCTTACTTGCCCTTGAACCGAAACTGAATTTTTTAGACCTGTTGTTTGAGGCTGTATCTGCAGCGTGCACGGTGGGTTTATCCCGTGGTGTTACAGGTGAATTACAACCTGCCAGCTTAATTATTTTAATGTTGTTGATGTTTGCAGGTCGTTTAGGGCCGCTGACTTTGGCTTATTTAATCGCCACACCACAAAAAAGCCGACTTAAACATCCAACCGCAGATATTCAAGTTGGATAAAAGCTGGATACGATCCGACTTCAAAAACAAACGCCAATCTTCAAGATTGGCGTTTTAAATTCAGTTAAAACCGTTTTTAAATCAATGCTAGGTCATTAAAACCAATTCATTAATGAAACACCTAAACCCACATAGGTTGCACGGTGATTATAGTCAATCAAGCTTTCGCCATAACCATCAAACAATTGGAAGTGACCACGTAACTTACCACTAATCGGGAAAACCCAATCAAACTGTGCCGCACCGTGCGCGTCATCACCACCTTTTAGGCTATGACGTAACATCAAAGAAAAGTCATGCTCTTTCCAACGATAAAATGCCAACATGTCACCACGCCCGATATAGTTTTTAATATCTGGGTTGTTGTCATCAGCGCGGTCTTCTTCAATGCGATACCAAGGACGCAACATCAAAGCAAAATTGTCTTTTTCAAAACCAAGATTGAAAATTACTCGATTCCAGCTACGTGACAAAGGGTCTGAACGACCATTGGACTGGTGATTCAGCGTCAGCCCCATCAAACGCCCATGTAAACCAAAAAGCTGATAATTGGTACGGAACATTAAACTGGCTTCAGGCTCATAATTGGTTTCACGAAATGGACGTGACTCATCACCATTATAAACCTGCCAACGTGATGACTGGGTATAACCTAGCCACACATCACCGTTATCACCCAACAGATTTTCTACCGCTTTGGTTTTTAAAGACAGCTGAAATTTGGTTTCCATTGAGGTCAGGTTTTGCTCCTTACCCACGGGAACGGTATTTTGCTCATTCAAGCTTTGTGGACGTTCATTTTTATCGGACGTCCAAAAAGTAGGCATCAAATACACAGGTTGATAAGCACGTAAATTCCATGTACCCAACTTACTGTCTGCCGAAAGTTCCCAACGCTTATCCAGTAAAGATACATTCGGATCAAGCTTTGGTACATCAAAAGAAAATAAATTGCTTACGCTTACTGCAATTTTTTCTGTCACCGTTTCGGGTTCAGGCGCTAGTGCCTGAGCAGCTTGACGTTCGCTAATCAGCGCTGTTTTTTCTGCTTCAGGAATTTTAAACAGAGCATCGTAACACACCAAACGATCAGCATTTGACTCTAAAGCCACACAGGCTTCAGGTGTTGCAGGTGCAACTAAGCTAGCTGGGTCTTGTGCATAGGTTTTCGCCACAAACACAGTGCTGAGTGCGGCAACACTCAGCGACAGTCCTGTGCGTTCAAACAGTTTGAACGCGCTCATAAATCCCCCTAAGTTTTCGTTGTTATTTCACGTATCAGTTCACTTGTTTAATTTCAAAACCAAGTTCGAGCAATGCTTCACGTTTTGACACAGGTGCGACTACGGCTTTAGATGCTTGCTGCTGACGCAAATATTGCTCCGCAACACGTTTTAAATCGTCTAAAGTCACCGCCAATAAACGCTCACGTAATACTGTGCGGAATGAGGGTGTACGCGCGTGCAATAATGCATAACATGCAGTAATCGCTTCACCTGCAGGCGAACCCGGTTTATCCATGCTGGCAATCAAACCTAAAATCGCTTCTTCTAGTTGATGCGGCAACTGCTCTGCATTAAATAACCAATCAATACTCGCTTCAAAGTCTGCAAAAGTTTCTGCCAAGCGTGGGTCACGATAACTATAGAAACGGAATGAACATGCATTGCCATCGTAGCTTGCACCGCCACCGTAAGCGCCGCCTTTTTCACGGATTGCGCTGTGTAAGAAACCATTGCGCAAATATGCAGCCAATACCATCAAAGGTGCAGCATCAGGATGCGACACTTCCACCGCAGGATACGCTGCTGCACAGAATTGCACATTGGCTTGAATCAACCATGCTTGATCTTGCGCTGAATCATCTACAGGAACTTGAGTTAAAGCAGCAGGATTTTCTGCAACAGTAAGTTTATCCCAAACTTCTTGAACTTCTTCGACCAAACGGTCAGATTGATGTTCTTCACATACCAACAAAAATTGTTTAGGTGCTTGCAGTAATTTATGGTGAATCAATTGCAATTCAGCAATCAGTTTCTCGTACTCCGCTGTATCTTTTTCAATTTTAGCAACCAAGTCAGCCAACCAATTTAATGCGCCCAAACCTGTGTTGTTGTAATCACGCTGCGCCAAAGCACTGTGATGACGTCCTGCAATTTGCATGGCATAACTATGCCCCGAACCCGACAAACGCGACTGCCAACGGGTTTTACGTTGTTGTAATAGCTCGATAATACGGTCTTTTTCATCAAAACGTAATTGCTCAAATGCCAGTTTCAGCAAGCGGATGGCTTCAAGATTATTCACCAAAGACTTAGTGGTTAAAGTGAGCCATGCACTGATCTGATTTTTGTCATCGACTTTAGAGCGTAAAGATGCGCCCATGCCCAAACCACCGCTGACTGCGGTTTGTAGCTGTTGTAATTCTAAATAGTCGTATTCACCTGCACCCACTTCGCCCATCAAAATAGACAGCAAATTAAAATATGGCGATTGAACAATTTCATCAGGAATTTGAATCAATACTTGCTGATAGTAAATTCCATTGGTTCCTGCATGATATAAATTTAAAGGATAATCAATGCGGTTACTGATAATTTCACGCAACTCACCCTGCACAATATGCAAAGCTGCAGGCACATCTTCCAAACCAACTTTTGGCAATAAATTCAAATCATCTGGCGTATCTTGACGGACTTTTAAAGCTTCCGTTTGCGCGACGATTTCTGCTTTTTGCTCATCTGTGAGTTGTGCGCCTATCTCAGCCAGACGTGCTTTTTCAAGTGCAGCATCTTTGGCCGATTTTTCTGCATCTGGAACCAAAGTCATTTGAACACGGTGCGGGTTATCAATTAAATGCGTCTGAATTAGCCGTGATAACCACATTGGATCTTTAAGTTCTTCTTTGACTTGCTCAATCGCAGTATCTACATCCCACACCTGAATTGGGTCATTGTGGTGAATTGCACTGCTTAAACCATTTAAAATCAAGCTCAATCCGTATGGCATACCATCGCCATTAATTTCACGCTGATGCAATTCAATTTGATGCAAAATTGCATCGACCAATGCCGTATCCACAGGCTGTGCAGCCACGTCTTGTAAAACTTTTAAAACGCCCGCCTGAAATTCTGCTGCATGTTCAGGGTTAGAACCTTGCACACCACAGAAGAAGGTCATTTCAAAGTTGGAATCATCCACGCCCGTCAATGGCCCTGTAGATTGTGCATGCGCCCAAGTTTCCAAATAATGACGCAGTGGTGATGCAGAATTTTCAAGTAAAACACCTTCAACCAAACGCATACCTAAGCGTAATTTAATATCGCTTGCTTCAGGCAATAACCACGCCAAAACATGATAAGTTTTATCTTTCAGTTCTTCTGCATCGACTGCATAACTTTCAGTCACTGCCACTGGCGCAGCTAAACGACGCTCAGGCTTCGAATACAACGTTTCGCCCTGTTCAAATTTCGCCAAAGCCAACTGTTCAAACTGTTCTTGTAAATCGTATGCAGGCGTATTGCCAAAAGTCATAAATACCGCATTACTTGGGTGATAATGTGACTTATAAAAATCTACCAATTCTTGATAGGTTAAATCTGGAATATCTTTCGGGTCGCCACCTGAATTGTAGTGGTAAGTTGTTTCAGGGAATAAATGATAAGCCAATTGGTGATAAAGCTGATCGGATGGCGAACTCATCGCACCTTTCATTTCATTAAATACCACGCCTTTATAAACAGGCTCACCATTTTCCAACTCAATACGAATACCTTCCTGAGCAAAATCGAGAGGATTTAAATTGGCTGCAAAAGCCGCATCCATATATACCGCAAGCAGGTTTTGGAAATCTTTTTTGTTTTGTGTTGCAAATGGATAAGCTGTCCAATCCGCCGAAGTAAATGCGTTCATAAAAGTATTCAAAGAACGACGAATCATTAAAAAGAACGGGTCACGTACAGGGAATTTTTCAGAACCACACAACACAGTATGCTCTAAAATATGCGCCTCACCTTTGGAATCCATCGGCAGAGTGCGAAATGCGACTAAAAAAACATTTTCATCATGTTCTGTCGCTAAGTGATAATGCACCGCACCTGTAACTTTATGTTTAAATTCAGACACTAAAATGTCTAAGGCTTCAACATGGTGTTGACGTACCAACTGAAACGCAGGATGTACAGTCTGGGAAATGGTTTCAGTGACATCTACAGTCATGTGATCTCCTAAAAATAAGCAAATAAAAAACTAAAGCCATTATAGCTTTAGTTCTTTAGATAATTCACGTTGAAAACCCGACTAAATTGATTGAAATTTGCAAAGTATCAACAAAATCCTGCCTACACTGCTTGTAGCAGAAGCAAAACTAGATCAGGTATTTAAAATAACTATAGTTTGGATGATTTTCGACATACACATAATTCTGTTTTTGATAAAAATGCGCTGCCGATTTAGTATCAGTGTTTAAACACAACGCCGAAAAATTAGCACGTGCTTTTTTCTCTAAATGTTGCAAGAGCTGTTTGCCTACGCCATGTTTACGATAATTTGGCAAAACATAAAAACGACGTACACGTCCAATACGACTTTCAATATCTTGCTCATTCCATTGCTGGTTTAAGCCACCACATGCAACCAATTGATCACCATCGTAAACAAACAATAAAAACTCACCAGGCTGATTAAAGCGGTTTTTACCACTTTCCCATTCTTCAATTAAACGATGGACAAAATCAAAGCCTTCTTGAGCAGCATGTTTGGCCAAAGTCTGAATTTGCGTTGGTAACTCTTGTGCTTCTTTAATTTCGATGTTCATCTAACCTTCCTGATAACTCTGCTAAACCCCTATTTTTCATCAATAACATTCATTCAGCTGAATTTTATTCATGAAACTACAGCAATTCTGAGCATTGGTGTAAACTTAGCGTTTTTAATTTTGACTGTGATTTAAAGACATGGCAACTGTTGACCTTTTTGCAATTGGTAATGCATTAATTGACCAAGAATTTCAAGTCTCGGATGACTTTCTCATTCAACATAGCTTGCAAAAAGGTACTATGCAATTAACCGATGGTGAAACACAAGCAAATTTATACAACAACTTAATTAAAACACAAAGACATAAAGGCCAAGCTTCGGGTGGTTCTGCCGCAAATACCACCGTTGCATTTAGTGCTTTAGGTGGTCAAGCCTTCTATGCCTGCCGTGTTGGTAACGATGAATTGGGTGATATTTACCTCAAAGGCTTAAATGAAGCAGGTATTCACACTACAACCAAATCGGTCAGTGAAGGCGTTACAGGGACTTGTATGGTACTTGTGAGTGATGACTCTGAACGTACCATGCACACTTACTTGGGCATTACCGCAGAACTTTCTGCTACACAAATTGATTTTGAGCCACTTAAAACAGCAAAATGGCTTTATATCGAAGGT
Organism: Acinetobacter sp. YH12120; assembly: GCF_013418795.1. Classification (NCBI taxonomy): domain Bacteria; kingdom Pseudomonadati; phylum Pseudomonadota; class Gammaproteobacteria; order Moraxellales; family Moraxellaceae; genus Acinetobacter; species Acinetobacter sp. YH12120. The sequence goes on from NZ_VPBI01000013.1 coordinate 23,311, forward strand.
TATTTATCTACTAGTGATACTGCACGTGCTGCGGTAAAACAAGCGCGTGAAATTGCCAAAGCCAATCAGGTTAAAATTGCACTGACTTTATCTGATCCTGCCATGGTGCAATATGCGCGTGAAGGTTTGGATGAGTTACTAGATGATGGTGTGGATTTGATCTTCTGTAACCAGCAGGAAGCCATGATGTACACAGGAACGGAAACGGCTGAAGCGGCATTAGAACAACTAAAACAAAAAAGCAAATACATTGTCATTACATTGAGCGCACAAGGTGCCCTAATTTATGATGGCAACAACGCTTTTTCTGTACCAGGTCGTCAAGTCACTGCTGTTGATGCCAACGGTGCGGGTGATGCCTTTGCAGGTTCATTCCTGTATGCACTCAATGCAGGCTTAGGTTTCCAAACTGCAGCTCAACTTGCCATTCTGATTTCAAGTGAAGTGGTTTCTCAATTCGGCCCTCGTCTTGCGGTAGAAGATTACGCTAAACTTTTGCATAGCATTCAAAAGGAATCTGCATAATGAATAAAATTTGTATGATGGAAGACATTCCTGAGCGTGAAGCACGTGCCTACGAAACGCCAAATGGTGACACAATTTTTATCACCCAACGTGATGGCATGTATTACGCTTACCAAAACGTCTGCCCACACCTACAAGTGGAATTAGAATTTTTAGAAAACCAGTTCTTAGACCGCGACCAAGAATATATCGAATGCTCAACGCATGGTGCATTGTTTATGGTTGAAACAGGTGAATGTATTTCTGGCCCTTGTTTAGGTCAATCACTTGAAAAAGTCGAGATCAGCGTTCATTCAGATGGTGGGATTTACTTGATCAACGACTAACTTTTTTGCAACTTTCAGAAAGAAGCGAAAAGTTCCAAATCTTAGCTCTATACAAAACTAGATCATTTATCTATGCTCTCTAAGCAGAGCTAGATCAATGATCTGTGTCTAAATAGCATCACCTATAAATATTTCAACACGTGAGTTTAGCGCATGCATGAGTTTTTATCTGATTTGAACTTAATGCCCTTTCACCTCAGCCTAGTTGTTTTATTGCTACTCAGCACTGTCGAAACGATTGGTTATTACTTTAATTTTCGTCCAAGTCAGTTGCTCAAACGTGCATTTTCACAACGAATTACAGAATCGCCACTTTTAGATGTTAAATTTTCTAAAGTACTGATTTTTGTTTTTTTACTGATGAATTTCAGTGTTGCAGGATATTTTTTACAGTTTTTGATTTACTCACAACAACAACATTTCGTTCCTGCTTATTACATTATTATTCCAGCGTTTATTATTGCCATCTTTTTTACAGTCTTCATGATTCACTGTTTAGACCAAGTGATTAAGCCCAAATATAGCGTGCGCCAAGTCGATTTACTCGGACGTTTAGCCACAATTTCCAGTGGTAATGCCCGTCCTGGTTTTTCTGCACAAGCACGTGTACGTGATGAGTTTGGGCAACTGCATTATGTGCAGGTTGAACCTGAATTTGGTGAGCTTGAATTTCAAGCTCAAATTATTATTGTGCGCAAAAAAAGATCTCACTATCTTGCCAAAAAAATTTCGGCATCAAATAACCTATTTAGCAATCAATAAGTTATTTTTTAAGATTTAAAACCAATCTTGCTGACCTAAGAAAGTTAAAATTTTTCACTCAAACTCAACACAATCTGTTTGTTTATAAACGATACATTTCATGTGATCTGAACAATATTTACACAAAATCATTATGAAAAAATGCTGTTTACCCTAGACTAAGCCAAAGACAAAGCACCACTACATTGTAGGGAAATAAAAAAATATGCGGAATCGTCATTAAACTTTAACAAAAGAATGAGAATAATTATTAGCTGATAATATCTCTAATTTATTGCTATTTTTAGATTGATTTTTATTCATAGCAATTTAGTCTGATTTGCTTTTTTAAAATATAAGTATTTTAGTCAGATTTGGAATTATTAATTACAAGTGTTTCTGTCAAGTTTAAAAAATATTACTTTCCTCCATTTACTCTGCAACACCCAAAAACAAACTATTGATTTATAATAAGTTAACAATATATTTGCATTTTAACTGTGCCAGCTATTTTTTTTTGTATGTTTTTGTTTAATAATATAAAACACAGTTTAAAAAATAGGCTTATAAAAGTGAGCTTAGTTCCTAAAGATTTAAATAGAAAAGTAGTTCGTGAACTCACGATCATTTTAATAATTAAGGTCGTGCTGTTAATGGTCATCAAAAATATTTGGTTTGATGCCCCAACTATTCCTCAAAATTTTGATTCACAAGTTGCTGAGCGTATTGCTGGCAGTCCTTCCTCAATCAAGGAGACACGTTGATGATTTCTGAAAGCGTGGTCGATCTCTCGCGGTTCCAATTCGCAATGACCGCGATGTATCACTTTATTTTTGTTCCACTGACTTTAGGTCTGGCTTTTATTCTTGCCATTATGGAAACCACGTATGTGATTTCTGGTAAAGAAGTTTATAAAGACATGACCAAATTCTGGGGAAAACTCTTCGGTATTAACTTTGCCTTAGGGGTAACCACTGGTTTAACCATGGAGTTCCAGTTTGGTACAAACTGGGCGTATTACTCACACTACGTGGGTGATATCTTTGGTGCACCACTCGCAATTGAAGGTTTAATGGCCTTCTTCTTAGAATCGACCTTCATTGGTTTATTCTTCTTTGGATGGGATCGCCTCTCCAAAGTGCAGCACTTATGTGTAACGTGGCTGGTTGCGCTTGGTTCTAATATGTCCGCTCTCTGGATTTTAGTTGCCAACGGCTGGATGCAGAACCCAGTGGGTTCTACCTTTAACTACGAAACCATGCGTATGGAATTGGTTGACTTCGGGGCGTTAATTTTTAACCCTGTTGCGCAAGTTAAATTCGTACACACTGTTTCTGCAGGTTATGTAACCGGTGCTATTTTCGTTTTAGCAATTTCAAGTTATTACTTATTGAAAAAGCAAGACTTACCATTTGCGCGTCGTTCATTCGCAATTGCAGCAATTTTCGGTTTAGCTTCTACTTTATCTGTAATTCTACTTGGTGATGAATCAGGTTATGAATTAGGTGATGTTCAAAAAACCAAACTCGCAGCAATTGAAGCAGAATGGGATACTCACCCTGCTCCTGCAGCGTTCACTTTATTTGGTATTCCAAACGAAGAAACGCAAACGACAGATTACGCAGTTAAAATTCCTTATGTAATGGGGATTATTGCAACGCGTTCTATCACCGAAGAAGTGACTGGTATTAAAGACCTGATCGCAAACCACGAAGTTCGTATTCGTAACGGTATGGTTGCTTATCAACAACTTGAGCAATTACGTGCGGGCGACCAATCTGCTGAACTTAAAGCTGCATTTGAGCAAACCCAAGTTGACTTAGGTTATGGCTTATTGTTGAAAAAATACACGCCAAACGTAGTAGATGCGACTGACGAACAAATTAAAATGGCTGCTGCGGATACTATTCCACACGTACCAAGTTTGTTCTGGGCATTCCGCGCCATGGTTGCTTCTGGTTTCTTAATGCTGTTGTTATTCGCTCTTGCAACTTTTGCAGTGGCTAAACGCAACGCAGAAAGCAAACCTTGGTTATTAAAATTTGCATTATTCTCATTACCATTACCTTGGATTGCAGCGCAAACAGGTTGGTATGTCGCAGAAGTTGGTCGTCAACCATGGACAATTGGTGAAGTACTTCCAACACACTTGTCTGCATCTTCACTCAGCACTGGCGACGTATGGGGCTCAATCATTGCATTGGCAGCGTTCTATACCGTATTGCTGATTATTGAAATGTACTTGATGATCAAATTCTCACGTCTAGGCCCAAGCTCGCTTCATACTGGTAAATACCACTTCGAGAAAATTGAAGCTGCGAAAAAAGCCAATGAGGAGGCTTAAGCATGATCGAATATGAATTACTCAAAATCATTTGGTGGGTGTTAGTGGGTGTATTACTCATTGGCTTTGCCCTCACCGATGGCTTCGACATGGGCTCAATGGCGATCATGCCATTTGTAGGTAAAAATGACGAAGAACGCCGTGCTGCAATCAACACGATTGCACCGCACTGGGATGGTAACCAGGTTTGGTTCATTACAGCGGGTGGCGCGTTATTTGCTGCTTGGCCAATGGTATATGCAACAGCATTCTCAGGCATGTATTGGGCACTACTCTTAGTTCTGTTTGCCCTATTCCTGCGCCCAGTTGGTTTTGACTACCGCTCAAAACTTGAAAACACCAAATGGCGTACATCTTGGGACTGGGGTTTGGCTGTAGGTGGTGCAGTTCCTGCATTAGTGTTCGGTGTTGCGTTTGGTAATATGTTCCTTGGCGTACCATTTACCCTAGACGAAACTGTACGTTCAACATATACAGGCAGCTTCTTTGCATTATTAAACCCATTCGCTTTAGTGTGTGGTTTAGTCAGCTTGTCTATGCTTTGCGCGCATGGTGGTGCATGGTTAATGCTGCGTACCGATGGTGACTTACGTGCACGCTCTGCAAAAGCAACGCAAATCATGGGCATTGTGTTCCTTGTGTGTTTCTTGGGTGCAGGCGCATGGCTATACTTCGGTGGTATCGAAGGTTATACCCTAGTCACTCCATACGACACGAACGGCGTAGCAAACCCATTGGCTAAAGAAGTTTTAACCAATGCAAACCCAGGTTGGATGAACAACTACTCAGCGTACCCTATTACCATGATTGCACCAATTATGGGCATCTTGGGCGGTATTTTGATTATTCTTGCAGCAGGTAAAAACAAAGCTGGTTTAAGTTTCACAGGTTCATCTTTAGCGGTGATCGGTGCGATTTTAACTGCAGGTTTTGCATTGTTCCCATTCTTAATGCCATCAAGCCTCAACCCAGTTGCAAGCTTGACCATGTGGGATGCGGTATCAAGTAAAAACACATTAACTGTAATGACTGTTGCAGCATGTATCTTCGTACCAATTATTTTGCTATACACCACTTGGTGTTACTACAAAATGTGGGGCGTTATCACCAACAAGCACATTAAAGAGAATTCACACAGCCTTTACTAAGGCTGTGTCTAAGGAGAATAAATTATGTGGTACTTTGCATGGATTCTCGGTATTCTGATGGCATGCTTTGCAGGTGTCTTGAGTGCCCTGTATATTGAATCTCATCAAGACCTTGACGAGGAATAATTAGATGACAGACACTGCAGTGAACGCTGAAACAACAGTTCAAAAACCGAACAAGATTGCGATGGTTATTTCATGTTTATTGGCATTCCCACTCGCAGCCGTTCTGCTTCTTCATCCAGCAGCAATGCTGGATGCCAACGGTGAATATAGCCACCGTGCCATGATGTTTATTATGATTGGTATTTCAGGTGGCTTTGTACACGGTGTTGGTTTTATTCCACGCTTCTGGTTTTGGAAATGGTTATTTAGCCCATTTGTGGCTTGGCCATTGATGATTTGGGGTTATTACACTTGGTTTCTTTAATGAGGTGTAAATAAATTCCTTGAAAAGAGCGCAATATGCGCTCTTTTTTATTGGCTTAATATTTAGGAGCCGCAGATCATTCCTCTGCATCTTCACCATATAAAACAGCGTATAAAATTTTGAAACTTACAATCTAAAAGAAGAACTAAGCTCAAAACTCAGGCAGAAAAAAGCCAAACACTACGGTTTGGCTTTTTTCACAACATATTTTCGCACTTGGCAATGATTATGCACCTTGCTTAAAGCATATTGTTATTTCGGCTCAATGGGTGCAAACGGTGCAACCACATCGGCATTCTGCGCACGATGACGCATGAAATGATCCATCAATACAATCGCAAGCATAGCTTCTGCAATTGGCGTTGCACGCACACCTACGCAAGGATCATGGCGTCCTTTGGTCAGTACGTCTGTATCTTCACGGTTTAAATTAATGGTTTTACCAGGTGTAGTAATACTGGCTGTTGGTTTTAAAGCAATCGCAACACGAATATCTTGACCACTAGAAATACCGCCTAAAATACCGCCTGCATGGTTCGCCAAAAAGCCGTCAGTGGTCAGTTCGTCACGGGTTTCATGCCCAAACTGCGCTGCCACTGCAAAACCATCTCCAATTTCAACGCCTTTCACAGCATTGATAGACATCATGGCATGGGCAATATCGGCATCTAAACGATCAAAAACAGGTTCCCCCCAACCCACAGGAACTTTTTCAGCCACAATTTCCAGTTTTGCACCACAGCTTGTACCCTGTTCACGCAAAGACGTTACCAAAGCTTCAAAACGTGGTACAGCATCGGCATCGCCACAGAAAAATGGATTGTTTGGTACTTCGTTCCAATCTAGCTTTTCAGCTTTTTCTGTACCAATTTGAGTGACGTGACCACGAATCACAATTCCAAATTTTTCGAACAGGTATTTTTTTGCAATTGCACCTGCTGCAACGCGCATTGCTGTTTCACGTGCGCTTGAACGTCCACCACCACGATAATCGCGGAAACCATACTTTTGCGTATAGGTATAATCTGCATGCCCAGGGCGGAAAGTCTGTGCAATATTACCGTAGTCTTTCGATTTTTGGTCAGTATTACGAATCAGTAAACCAATTGAAGTTCCAGTGGTTTTACCTTCAAAGACACCTGAAATAATTTCAACTTCATCGGGTTCTTTACGCTGTGTCGCAAACTTAGACGTACCCGGTTTACGGCGATCCAAATCTTTTTGTAAATCTTCTGCAGACAGTTCAATCCCCGGTGGCACGCCATCGACAATCGCCATCAGACCTACGCCATGAGATTCACCACAAGTCGTTACACGGAAAAGTTGCCCTATACTATTACCTGCCACGTCCAACGACTCCTTATGCTTGAACAGATTGAATAAATAAATCGCGATATTGACGGCATTGTGCTGCAGTCAATGCAAAAATACCTGAACCACCTTTTTGGAATTTTAACCAGTGCAAATCAACCGTGTTGAAATTCTGTTTCATCGCCCATTCAGAATTACCTACTTCAATCACAATCAGACCATCTTCAGTTAAGTAATCTGCCGCCTGCGCCAACATTTTACGGACTAAATCTAAGCCGTCTTGCCCTGCTGCCAATGCCAATTCTGGCTCATGATGGAATTCTTCAGGTAAATCTGCCATATCTTCCGCATCAACATACGGCGGGTTAGATACGATTAAATCATACTGATTTTCGGCTGGGATTTTGGCGAATAAATCAGACTCAAGCAACGCCACTTGGTATTGTTTGTTGTGATGTTCACAGTTAATTTGTGCGACTTCCAAAGCATCTTTTGAAATGTCAGTTGCATCGACTTCAGCATCTGGAAAAGCATAAGCCAAAGCAATCGCAATACAACCTGAACCCGTGCACATATCCAAAATACGTTGTGGGGTTTTAGGCGCAGCATTGGCTGGTAAATTGTTATCTGCTTCGCGCATTTGACCTTCTTCATCTAGGCAATATGGCGCAAAACGATTTTCAATTAGCTCGGCAATAGGTGAACGTGGAATTAGAACACACTCATCGACATAAAATGGTTTTCCGAAGAAATACGCCAAGTTTAATAAGTAAGAAGTTGGTACTTTTTCATTGATACGACGTTCGAGCAAGCTTAAAAATTCAGCTGCTTCGCTCGGCAATAATTTTGCATCTAAAATTTCAGCGTCTGCATTCCAGTCTAAAGACAAAGTTTGTAACACCAATGCAGAACTTTCTGCAAAATAATCTTCTGTACCTTGACCTAAATGTGCATCGTATTGACGTAGTGCTGTAACCCCAAAGCGAATAAAATCACGAATGGTTGATAGGTTTTCAGCAGCTTCCTGCAAATGTTCAGGGCTAATTGTCGGTCGATCCACTTAAGGCGCTCCAAGGTCAAATTTTAAAACGCCTTATGATACCTTGTTTTGCTCGGTTTTATAATGTTTAAGCAGTTTCCAAGTAATTTATTTACTATGGTTTTACTTATTTGATTCCCACAAACTGACCTTGATAATAATCAGCGCGCTCTGCTGTTTGCAGCAAAACACATTGTGCACGTTGTAATGCGGCAAAATCGCTTTGAGTCGATAAATAACAGCGTTGTTTTACACGGTTTTCCCAAAGTTGATGCTGTTGTTGAATATTACTGGCATTGCCTGCGCTGCGTTTTACATAGGCTTTATAGTGTTTTTTGAGTCGTTTGGTTTGTGCTTTTTGCTCAGTTTTAATACATTTTTGCGATTGGGAAATTTTGCCATAACTATTGTTCATACATTGCGTATAGCCTTGTGAAACGCCATTCGCCCAAACTTGAGCTGTACCCAAAGTCAGCATCCCCAATAGTGTAAATATCCAAACTTTCATATTTTCCCCTGAGCGCAGTCTGTTTTTAAAGCGCGGTAAATTTTCAATATTTTATAATTTTACAAAACCCAAATTGCTGCATTGATGCTACAAGATTCAGGTTAAAAAGCATATAGTCAATCCCCTGCTTTTTATGATTCAGTCTATGATAAATGCACAACAATCATTGAAAAATGTGACAATATCCCAATAATTGAATTACTCATTTTATAGATGAAACTTTCAGCCTTATGAGCTACAAACACAATAATTTGATGGCCATGCGCCAAAGCTATTGGAACGACAACCACTCCGAAGCAGTCTTGATTGAAAAACAATTTTTTCAGCAAATTTTGATTGAAAACGGCATTTTTGAAAATTCGTCATTAGATGATGCCAAATATCTATTTTTTAGTTTGCCCAGCGTGATTATTGTTAAGGGATATGCGCATGGTTTTTTACACGATTCTGTAAAATTGATGATTCTCAAATTTATCCAAGACAACAAAGCGCAATTGATGAAAAAAGCCGAAACCAAAGTGCAATATCGGATGTAAAAGTACTTTTAAGCCGTTTTTCATACTTTTTTCACGAGGAAACTCGTCGTTCAGCAAGTTGAACTTTTTTAATACGTTAAGACGCGCTAATATCCGTTACAATCTAATTTTCCTGCGTATTGCTGATTTAAGGATTGATTTTAATGTCAGATCAGAACGATAAGCTTAAACAACTCAAGACTTCCTCTATGGATCGACGCTTATCCATCGCAAAGGCATCTTTACTTGCAGGAACACGATGGGCAGCCTCGAATGCCACCTCTATGTTTTCAAGCGAAGAAGAAAAAGAACGTAAACGAAAAAAAGCCATGAAAGAACAAGCCGATTACTTGGTGGCTGAAATTGGCAAACTCAAAGGCTCTATCGTGAAGATTGGGCAAATGATGGCGCTGTACGGCGAACATTTTTTACCTGAAGAAATTACGCAAGCACTCAACACGCTGAATAACCAGACTGTCGCATTGGCATGGCCTGCGATTAAACAGCAATTACAGGCACAGTTAGGTGCCAAACTTGATGATCTCACCATTGATCATGAGCCATTAGGTACAGCCTCTTTGGCTCAAGTTCACCGCGCGACCCGCAAGTCGGATGGTTTGGAGTTGGTATTAAAAATCCAATATCCAGGCGTAGCAGATGCGATTGACTCAGACATGAGCCTATTTAGAAATATGCTCAAATTGACACGCATGGTGCCGCAAACCCGTGAATTTGATCAGTGGTTTGATGAAGTGCGTGAAATGATGCATCGTGAAGTCAACTATCAAATTGAAGCGGAAACGACACGTCGTTTTGCTGCCCGTTTAAAAGATGATCCGCGCTACATTGTGCCGCAAATTGTGGATGAATACTGTAGCGACCAAGTGCTGTGTATGACCTTTGAACGTGGCGTACCGATTAACAGCCCTGTCATGCTCTCATTACCTCAAGAACGCCGTAACCAATTAGGCGAAGCCTCTTTAGAAATTGCTGTGCGTGAAGTATTTGAATGGGGCGAAATGCAGACTGACCCGAACTTTGGCAACTACTTAGTTCGCTTAGGTAATGGTGAAGATATTCACGATAAAATTGTACTGCTCGACTTTGGTGCTATTCGTCAATTTGATCAACACTTGCTGACTGTGGCGCGTAATTTGATCAAGGCGGGTTATTACCACGACCCACAAATGATGGTGAATGCCATGACGGGTTATGAGTTTTTTGACAGCATCCCTGAAAGCATTAAACCTGACATGGCAAAAGTGTTTCTATTGGCAACCGAAGCCTTTAGTCACTTAGACAATAACCGCGATTTACCTGCAGGCGTGATGGATGAACAATCGCGCTATGACTGGAAAAAAAGTCAGCTGCATAGCCGTGTCATGCAACAAGCATCTAAATCGATGGCTTCGCGTTACTTTAGTGTGCCGCCTAAAGAATTTATGTTTATTAGCCGTAAATTTATTGGTGCCTACACCTTTATGACCGTGATTGATGCGAAAACCAATGTCCGCAAAATGATTCAAAAGTTTATTTAAGTCCCAACTTTTATTTCTTTGATCAAAGCTGTTATATAGACCTAAATGATTGTTGCCCACTCGATGCAATTGTCATTTAGGTCAATTTATTTTAAAAGCGTAGATTTCTATAAAATTAATAATCTATAAAAATCCACATATTAGTCCAGTTATAAGAAAATTTTTACCGTTTATCTTTGACAATTCTGCATGTCAGCAATGACATAGTTTTTTTATAGTCTGCATGTCAGCATAAAAAACAAGCATTCTCTGTGTAGGACAACACAATCATGAGTCAAATGATAAACAAAGCCCAAGGATTCGGCTTAGCGCTACTCACTAAAATGGCATCGAGTGATCTGCTCGATCAATTCAAATTACGCAAATGGGTTGAACAATCTCTATATCACTCAGCCAAAGCAGGTTTTAAAACCTTTGAAACCACTCAAAAAAATTTTAAAAGCACACAAAAATTACCGCAACAACGACTGACACGTCAATCCAAAGATTTATTTGATTTGTCATTGAGTGAAGAACAGCAAATGCTGGTCGATGCCATGCAGCAATTTGCTACAGAAGTGATCTATCCATTGGCACATCAGGCAGATCATGATGCGAAATTCCCACAAGTATTATGGCAATACAGCACAGATTTAGGTTTGAACACCTATGCTCTGCCCGAAGCTTTAGGCGGTGTTGCCACTGAACAAAATATTGTCAGCCATATTTTAATTGCCGAACAATTGGCACGTGGCGACTTTGGCTTAACCGCAGGATTACTTTCCACATTTGGCGTAATGAATGCCATAACTCGCTGGGGTTCAGAACAGGTTCAAAATCAGTATTTATCTGCGTTTTCCGAAACAGACGCGAACCATCCAACGCCACTTCAAGCCACTTTTGCGATTCAGGAAAATACTGCTGCGTTTAATCCGTATCAGCTAAAAACCAAAGCGACTTTGCAAAATGGACAGTACCTAATTACAGGTGAAAAAACGCTGGTGATTTTGGCCGAAACAGCAGATTTATTTTTGGTTAGTGCAGAGCTAAATGGTCAAGCCGATGTGTTCATTGTGCAACGTGATGCTTCTATTCAATTTAAAGCAGCGCCTGCAATGGGCTTAAAAGCCTGCGAAACGGCGACTTTAAAGTTTAATCAAACCCCTGCGGAGCGTTTAGGCACAGATGATTTCGATTACAGCGCATTTTTAGATTTAGGCAATCTCATGTGGTGCGCCATGGCAGTTGGTTGCTGTGAAGCAGTGAAAAGTTATTGTATTCGCTATGCCAATGAGCGCACTGCATTTGGCGAACCAATTTCACATCGTCAAAGTGTGGCTTTTATGATTGCAGATATGGCCATTGAAATTGAAGCCATGCGCATGCTGTTGCTGAATGCAGCGAGTCTTGCCGAATCGGGTAAAAACTTTCATCGAGAAGCATATTTAGCACGTCTGCTCTGTGCAGAAAAATCTATGCAAATTGCCACCAATGGCGTGCAAATTTTAGGTGGTCATGGCTTTACCAAAGAACATCCTGTAGAGCGTTGGTATCGTGATTTACGTGCGACTGCAATTATGCATTCAGGCTTGCATGCTTAATCTCACACCATCAATAAACGATAGCCAGCTAGAAAAATAAGGAATACATCCATGAATTTACAAAATCCAAAAAAATTCAAAATGTTGGTCGATCAGGCACATGAAGTTGCTTTAAATGTATTACGTCCCATTTCAAGGAAATATGATAAAGCCGAACACGCCTACCCGAAAGAATTAGACATGCTTGCCGCCTTAGTTGATGGTATGAACCAAGCGGGCGATGGCATGAATGCAGGTGCAGCAGTCAACAAACGTGGTGACACATCTACAGGTAACAAAAATGGCGTAAATATGTCTACCGCACTGAGTATTGTCGAAATGTGTTATGGCGATACAGGTTTATTACTCAGTATGCCACGCCAAGGTTTAGGTAATTCTGCGATTGCTGCGGTGGCCAATGAAGAACAATTACAACGCTTTAATGGTGTTTGGGCAGCCATGGCAATTACCGAACCCAACTGTGGTTCTGACTCTGCGGCTATTCGTACCACTGCCACCAAAGTAGACAATGAATATATTTTAAATGGTGAAAAGATTTTTGTGACCTCTGGTGACCGCGCCGATGCCGTTGTTGTGTGGGCAACCTTAGACAAAAAACTGGGACGTGCTGCGATCAAATCCTTTGTTGTGACTAAGGGCACACCTGGCATGACCGTGGAACGCTTAGAATATAAATTAGGGATTAAAGCCTCGGACACAGCAACAATTCGATTTGAAAATTGCCGTGTTCCTGCGAGCAACCTTTTAGGCAATACAGAAATTGATGTTGCCAAAGGGTTTGCAGGTGTGATGGAAACCTTTGATAACACTCGCCCTTTGGTGGCAGCTATGGCCGTTGGTTGTGCCAAAGCCGCTTTAGAGCGGATTAAGGAAATTTTTAAAGACCAATTAGATGCAAATTATGCCACGCCCTATTTACAGTGTTCACATATCGCAGCACAGACTTATCGGATGGAAGCAGAATGGGAAGCCGCACGTTTATTGATGCTCAAAGCAGCATGGATGGCAGACAATAAACAGCCTAACTCACGCGAAGCTTCTATTTCCAAAGCCAAAGCTGGTCGCGTGTGTAATGAAATCACGCTCAGGTGTGTCGAGTTAGCTGCATCGGTGGGTTATAACGAAGATGAGTTATTGGAAAAATGGGCACGTGATTCGAAAATTTTAGATATTTTTGAAGGTACGCAACAGATTCAGCTATTGATTATTGCCCGTCGTGAATTAGGTAAAAGTTCGAGTGAGCTCAAGTGATTTTATGATTTAAGGCATATAGTAAAGTAAGATAAAAGACAGATTTTCATAGAAATATTGCTATAAATTTCTGTCTTTTTCTATATAAATTAATCTTCAGGTGAAAAAATTGCGATATATCTTGCTAAAACCTCATCCAAAACATCTGCGTGCGAGGATTCTAAAAACCGCGCGTGTCTAGCTTCAAAATCTAAAGCTCTAGATTGATCACAACGCACAATACCTGTAGTTTTCCCACCAATAAGCTCTACAGCGAAACCCATATTTCGTGCAAAGTTTCCACCAGAAGTAATAGGCAAAACAATCGGCATTTTAGTAATAAGATTAAATGACTTAGGTGAAATAACAAATACAGGTCGCTTACCTTGTTGTTCATGTCCAAGTGTTGGATCTAATGAAATCAAATAAATATCGCCTTGATTCATTAGATTTCTTCTCGCCCAACTGCTTTTACATCATGCCACGCATCTTGCTCTAATGCTAAAGCTTGATGCTCTTGCAGCAAGTCAGCCAATTTATAAGATGGCTTCGCTTTAGGTTCGACCACTAACTTACCATTCACAATGCTCAGAGAAACTTCCTTTCCCGCATCTAAACCTAAACTTTTTAATAATGTAGGCGGTACGGCAAGCATGACCGAACCACCTACTTTTCTCAAGTTTGTATGAATCATACCCACCTCAATATTATATAAATATATAACTTTATTATGCGCCAAAATGAGATGAAGTCAATTCATAGTAAGATGAGTGAAAATAGACATCTGGTATACATCTCAATCTTTCCTTTGAAAGATATATACAAAAGAAATATCAAAATGAATATTAAAAAATAATCTTAATAATTCAATCAATTATCCACCACACCAAATTTCTTAAAAATTCGTGCACGGCGTTTAGGCTGAATATTGGCTTTGTTTAAATTGCCTTGATAATGTTCAAATACACGTTTATCCATAATTTTAAACCACAAAGGTGGAATCATGGCAGGCAGCAACATGCTGGCATAACCGCTTGGTAATTCAGGCGCTTCATCAAAATGTCGCAAAGCCTGAAATGGTCGGGTTGGATAAGCATGATGATCGGAATGACGTTGTAATTGATACAAAAACAAATTGGTCACAATATTGTTATTATTCCAGCTGTGTTCAGGCATAGTGCGCTCATATTTGCCATGCGCATCTTTTTGTCTAAGCAAGCCATAATGTTCTATATAATTAATTATTTCAAACAGGCTAATGCCATAAAAAGCCTGTGTCGCCAAATACGGAATGATCCCAGTACCAAAACGCGCCAACAATGCAGCATGAAATGCCGCACTCATGCCCCAGCCTTGTAATAATTCATTGTCTTTCGACCAAAAACTTTTGCCTTTACGTTTTAAACGCTGAGTTTCAATTTGCAGTGCAGACTTAAACGAACCTTTTACCGTGCGGGGCCAAAACTCATAAAATGTTTCTCCCATACGTGAAGATGCAGGGTCTTCAGGTGTCGCAGCACGTTTATGATGCCCATACGGATGCTCAACCCGAAAATGGTTATATCCTGTTGGTGCTAAAGCCAAATGTGACAGTAAGTGATCTATTTTTGAAGATTTATGGCTGAGTTCATGCGCAGTATTGACAGCAATACCATTCACCATCCCCATGGAAATACCCAGAAAAATTTTATCGACTAACGAGGTTTGTGGCCGTCCAACCAAATAAGCTGCATAAATATTGGCGGCATATTGCAAAGGAATAAAACTTTTCACCAAACGCGAATAATACCGATCTTCCTCAAGTCGTTTCACATCTTCATTGCTTGGGTTATTGGCATCTTGACCAATTAAAGTATCAATTGTTGGAATAATCACATGCAATAATAAAGGGCCACCTAGAGCAAAAACTTTTTTCGCAGGCTTCGGAGCGAATTGATAACCCGCCAAAATCCCCATCCCCAATACAGGTAAAAATGGGCTGATCAACCATAAATAACGCTTTTTATCGAGTTGAGCCGCGCTTTTATAAGGAACATCCTGTTCCATCTCTTTAAGCAAATGAAGTGGTGCGTTCATCTTATTTTCTTCCTTCTACGCTGTTCTACCTATATATTTGAGGAAAGACACGAGAATGAACAGTTGCAGACGTCCAAAAAAGCTATGCAAAAGTCTTTGGCGCAAAAATGCGCTATATTGTCCTGAAATCACAGGTTTATTTTTTATAATGATTTATGCTTAAAATATGGATGCTTTAAGTAAAATTTTTGATGATATACATCTGCACCAATCAGAATATATCTATTTAAATCCTCAAGGAGATTGGTCATTTCAATATCGTGACCAAGGGGCAATGCTGGCTTATGTAGTACTACAAGGCTCGCTGCATATCCATTTATCTGCACAGACACACCTTCACATTGATGCAGGTGATATTGTCCTGATTCCATCGGGTTGCAGTCATTACGCAAGTGCAACTGCAGACACTCACTGGACAGAACACTTTGATATTTCGGATTTATTTCAAATTCAGTCACAGCAGTCAATAAATTTTGGCACGATAAATCACACACAAGCTGAAGACGCATTTATTTTGGTGATTCAATGCCACATGGACACCACCATGGCAAAACCGCTTTTAAGTGCCCTACCCGAATATCTGCATATTCCGCATATCATGTGCAGCACAGCGCCCGAGTGGTTACAAATTGGCTTGCAATTTTTAGCGGTGGAAAGTCATCAAATCCGACCGGGACGGGATAAAATATTAGATCACTTGGTCAGTATTTTACTGATTGAATGTGTGCGTGATTATATTTTTCAGCTTGATGACTCAAATAACTGGCTCGGCGCTTTGGCACATCCTGAACTTTCCAATGCGCTCGCAGCTATTCATGGTCAACCCGAAAAAGCATGGACGGTAGAAAGTTTGGCAGAACAATGTTGCATGTCACGTTCTAAATTTGCCAATTTGTTTAATCAGGTGATTGGTGAGCCGCCTTTGGCATACTTACAACAACATCGGCTACGCTTGGCATCGCATTATTTACAGCAAGGACAATTGTCGATTCAACAAATTGCCCATCGTGTCGGTTATTCTTCCGAAACCGCCTTTAGCCAAACTTTTAAAAAGCAATTCGAGCTAACACCTAGCCAGTATCGGCAGCAGTTTCAAAACAACAATGCAATCACGAAATGAACAGTTTAACGATCTAAAATCGCCAAAATTGCTTGTGCAGGGTCTTCGCTGTTATCGGACAATAATTGCTTATGCATAGTGATATGTTGCATCACTTGAATTTGTGCAGTTTCGATATAAATTAACTTTTCAATTTCTGCTGCCAAACGCTCTGGTGTTGCATCATCCTGAATTAATTCCTGAATCACCTTTTTACCTGCAATAATATTTGGCAATGAATAATAAGGAATTTTCACCAACAGTTTCGCAATCCAGTACGTAATGCGATTGAGCTTATAAAACGTAACCATTGGACGATGTAATAGCATCGCTTCTAACGTCGCCGTGCCTGAAGCCAGTGCAATCATATCGGACGCATTCATTACCTGACGACCAATTTTGGATTCTGTGCCACGATTTTCCATCAATTGCACTTTGTCTTGTAATGCACTCGGATAAGACTGCAGTAACGCTTCAATTTGTTGTTTACGTGCATCATTAATTGCAGGAATTAAAAACTTAAACTGCGGATATTTTTGCGTCAAAATATAAGCCGCATCTAAAACTAACGGCCCTAAACGCTCAATTTCACCACGTCGGCTACCAGGCAATAACGCAATATGTTGTTGCTGTTGGTCTAAACCCAATTCTTGTTTTGCTGCAGCAATTGGATTTTCCAACGGCAACTGACTCGCCAAAGGATGTCCGACAAAGGCTGCAGGCACATCCCATTTTTTAAAAAAGGCTTTTTCAAACGGAAATAAACACAGTACCAAATCTATACTGGCTTTAATGCCATGTACCCGACCTTGTCGCCATGCCCATACCGAAGGACTGACATATTGCACGGTTTTAATCGGCAAGTTTTTCTGTTTTAAACTTTTGGCAAGACGTAAATTAAAATCAGGCGCATCAACTCCGACAAAGACATCGACGGGATGTTGAGTCCACTTTTCGACCAAACCATCCCGTACTGCAAAGAGTTTTTTCAAATCTTTCAGCACTTCAACAATGCCCATTACCGATAAAATATCCATCGGATAATAACTTTTAAAACCTTCCGCAATCATTTGTGGGCCACCAATGCCTTCAAACTCTGCATCAATGCCTTGCTCACGAAAACGTCGCATGAGTTGTGCCCCTAAAGTATCACCCGATACTTCTCCCACAACGATACCTATTTTAAGTTTCCGATTTTGCAAGCGTTTTGTCCTCTAAATTTTAATGGATATGAATTTTCGCATTTTAGCATAGCCACTGTATTTTGTAAGAAACAGAAAGTAAGCCGTGGCTTGAATCTGCGATCTTTTGCACTGATTTTCCACATTGACTATATCTGTTTTAAGAATAAGTAAATCATTAATCAAGACAACAGCTTATTGCCAAAAGTCATAATATATTCACGATTTTTGACTTCGGCATATCTTCATGGTTGGTCCTTTAGAGTTTATTTTGGCAGGTGTATTGGTCGGCTTCTGCGTGGGTGTGACTGGCGTAGGTGGCGGTTCACTGATGACTCCCATTCTGATCAGCTTGTTTAAAATTGAACCGCATATCGCAATTGGAACAGACCTACTTTATGCCGCCATTTCAAAATTCTGCGGCTCATTGGTTCATGCCAAAAAAATGAATATTGTATGGCCCATTGTCATTTGGCTTGCGGTGGGCAGTATCCCTGCTTCATTTGCGACCCACTGGGTTTTAGAGAATTATTTAAGCCAATCTACCCATTACAAAATGGTACTGACCGTGGTACTGGGCTTTATGTTGACCTTAACTGGCATCTCAATTGTGTTTCGCAGTCAAATTGAAACGTTTTTTAATAAATACCATAAACAAGAATTGCCCGATATGACCCAAGACCTTGAAAAGGTCAAACTACAGGCTGCAGATAAGCGTGCCCTCATTGTAATTATGGGAGTTGTACTGGGTGTATTTGTCACACTTTCTTCAGTGGGTGCAGGTGCTTTTGGCATCATGGCATTGGTGCTGATGTTCCCGAATCTACCGATGATTCGTATTATCGGTTCAGATGTCGTGCATGCCGTCTTACTTACCCTAGTTGCAGGCTTAGGTCACATGAGTTCAGGCAATGTCGACTTTCACCTATTGGTTTGGTTGTTGGTTGGCTCGATTCCTGCAATTGTGGTGGGAACTTTAGTCAGTTCACGTTTACCTGAAAAAGTGATTCGTAAAGTTTTAGGTATTACCTTATTTATTATCGGGATTAACTTTATGGTCAATCCTGTGAAATCAAAACCTATCAGCACACCAGAAACTGCAACAGCAGTTTCTGAGGCACAAGCCAGCCAATAATGAATGCTTTATCTGACAGGATTTTGCTAAAACAGACCGTTTAATTTATCTACCCGATTCATCACTTATTTTTTAAAGAAGTATTCATCTTTTTATAACAAAATACAGTGAAATTCATGTTATATTCAGACTATTAAACAATCTTTTGTATGATCAAACCAGTGACGGCAATGAATACTTTACAGTCTAATCCTCTTACACAATCAGACATCGATGACGTGAATATTGAAAGTATTCAGCCACTCGTGACTCCTGCAGAATTAAAAACTGAGTTACCTTTGACTGAAAATGCTTATCAAACCGTTCTTCGTGGTCGTGAAACAATCCGCAATATTTTAGATGGTAAAGACAAGCGTCTATTTGTGGTGATTGGTCCATGTTCTATTCATGACCCTGCTGCTGCACATGAATATGCAGATCGTTTAAAAGTATTAAGCGAAAAAGTAAAAGATTCTCTTTATATTGTGATGCGTGTTTATTTTGAAAAACCACGTACTACAGTGGGCTGGAAAGGCTTAATTAACGATCCAGACATGAATGACTCTTTTAACATTGAAAAAGGCTTGCGTCTTGGTCGTAAACTTTTACTTGAGTTAAATGAAAAAGGTTTGCCATGTGCGACTGAAGCACTTGATCCAAACTCTCCGCAGTATTATCAAGATTTAATTTCTTGGTCTGCAATTGGTGCACGCACTACAGAAAGCCAAACGCACCGTGAAATGTCATCTGGTCTTTCTTCTCCAGTCGGCTTTAAAAATGGTACAGATGGCGGCTTAACAGTTGCTACCAATGCCATGCAGTCGGTAAAACACGGTCACAGCTTCTTGGGTCTTAATGATCAAGGTCAGGTTTCAGTAATTCGTACTAGCGGCAACCCGTATGCACACGTGGTTTTACGTGGTGGTAATGGCAAGCCTAACTACGATGCAGGCTCTGTTGCAGATGCTGAAAATGCATTAAACAAAGCCAAAGTCAGCACCAAAATCATGATTGACACCAGCCATGCTAACTCAAACAAAGACCCATTCTTACAGCCATTGGTATTAAAAAATATCACTGAGCAAATTTTAGATGGCAATAAGTCTATTGTTGGGATTATGGTCGAAAGTCACCTGAAAGGTGGTCGTCAAGATATTCCTGAAAACTTATGCGATTTAGAGTATGGTAAGTCTGTGACTGACGGTTGTATCGACTGGGATACCACTGAAAAAGCATTGCTTGAAATGCATGAAGCATTAAAAGACGTTTTAGTGAATCGTTAAGATTTAAAAACGCCATCTTCATGATGGCGTTTCTATTTGTAGCATAGGAAATTCTGCGCGCATGAATGACATTGAAACCCAACTTAGCCAAATTAAAAATTTCCAGTTCATTCATGAGCGTTTGTTTTCTTCAGGTCAGCCTACGGCTGAAGAATTAAAACAAATTAAAGAATATGGTATTGGCACTGTCATTAATTTGGCTGAAAGTGATGCGGAACACGCCCTTCCCCATGAAGACAAAATTTGTCTGGATGTTGGACTAAACTATATTCAACTGCCAATTTCATGGGAAACACCATCCTCTGATCAATGTTTATTATTGCTCGATTTGGTCAATCATTTATTAGAAAGCCAAATGGTGTGGGTACATTGCAGCAATAACAGCCACGTCAGTAGTTTGATGTATTTATATCGTCAATATTTTATGGATGTGGATATTGCAACTGCTCAAGACTTATTACATGATATTTGGAAACCAAATGAAACTTGGACAGGCTTAATTCACGCCGTTTCTTTGCAATTACAAGGTCGTAAAGCCACGCAAGATTTACAACAAGCTTTAGAATCTGCTGAACTTTCTTAATTCAGCAGATTACCTAGTTAAATTGCAATGCGATTATTTTGTATGAGAAATCAATACAGTCGCGGTTGCTAAAATACCTTCCTGACGTCCAGTAAAACCTAATTTTTCAGTAGTTGTCGCTTTAATACTAATTTGCGTGACCTCTACACCCAATACATCAGCGACACTTTGGCGCATTTCTAGCGTATGCGGTGCAAGTTTAGGACGTTCGCACGCCACAGTAATATCGGCGTTATTCAGTTTATAGCCACGGTCTAAAATGAGTTGATAAACCTGTTTAAGCAATACCCGACTATCTGCACCTTTATAATTTGGATCGGTATCTGGAAAATGCTGCCCAATATCCCCCAGCGCCAAAGCACCTAATAATGCATCGCATAGTGCATGCAGCACTACATCACCATCTGAGTGTGCTTTTAAACCTTGTGTATGAGGAATTTGAACACCTGCAAGCGTCACAAAATCTCCCGCTTCAAAGGCATGAACATCTAATCCTTGTCCAATACGAATCTGTGCAACCATGTTCAACTCCTGTAGAAATAAATCATTGAAATCTTGTATTCATACTTTCGATTTCGCTATATTAGACCTAGCGCAACATAGTGAAAGTATAAGCGATCATGCTGTTGAAATCTGAGATTCATCTTATCAAAAACTTAAGTACACTGCTGTTATTTGGCTGTTTATATTCATCTTTCTCTTATGCACAAGGGATTGATTGTAGATCTACACCCAATAAAAAGTTGGCGCAGGTGTGCACAGAAAATTTCTCAGAATTGCGTGAAAAATTAAGTGATCAACATTTAACAGCTTATTTGATGAGTGATGCGCCTATTCGCTTGTTAGAAGATACTCAGCAATTGTGGATCCAACGCTTACAGCAATGCAAAAGCTTAAATTGTTATACTCAGCAATTTGATTTTAGAATTGATCAACTGAATTTTTTCACTTCAATGAATCAAAGCATGACTCAACATTATTTAAAATATGAAAATGGTCAATTTGCTGCACAACCCGTACATTTACAAATTCATCAACTCAATAAAAACAGCATTAAAATTGAAGGTATTGCTTATCGCAATCCAAATAACCGCCTTGAAAGCCAAAGTATTGCCTTTTTAGCTTATACAACACCTGATCAAAAAAACAAAATCATCGACAATGAGCACGATTGCAGTTATGAGTTTAATTATTCTAAAGCAATCTTAAAAATTCAAACCAAACAAAAAGGTTGTGAACGCTTTGCGGGCATCTATCGTTTATACGATTAATGCTGAACAATAGATTGTATTAGACAGATTAAATGAGCAACCACAACACAATTGGCAAAGTTAATGCGGCGAATACGGTTTGCAAGCTAATAATTGAAGCCATTAAACGACTATCTCCCCCTAAAACTTGTGTAAGTACATAAGCTGCCGATGCAGTAGGTAAAGCAAAAAACAAGACTAAAATTTGCGACTCCAACACTGGAACATTTAAGCTCTGACAAATTAGCCAAGCCAAAGCAGGCATAAATAACAAACGCCCGAACACATTCAATGCCAATGCGAATACATCTCGTTGCAAGCCATTAAATTGTAATGCTGCGCCCACACACATTAATCCCAAAGGCAAACTGCATAACGCTATTTGACGAATAAAATGCGCTGCACCTTCCCACAAGCTCAAACCTGATAAATTAAATAGACCGCCAACAATACACCCTAAAATTAATGGATTTTTCATTAATGACCATAAGATTTGCTTTGCCTGTAAAGTCTTAGTATCGCTTAAAGCCAGCACAGATAAAACATTCACCAATGGAATGCAGAACACCAAAATAATCGCAAACAGCGCCATGCCCTGCACCTGAAACAATGCTGCGACCAAAGCCAAACCGATATACGTATTGAAACGTACCATGCTTTGCATATACACCCCAAAACGGACTGCGGGTGTTTTGAAATAGCCGCGCAAGGCATATAACAGACAACTTACTAAAGCCACAATAATCCCTACGACCGACAAAATCTGTGCGATTGATTTCGCTTCAATGTTTGCTGTAGCGAGGTTTAAAAACAACATGCTAGGAAACAAAATATAGTAATTTAACTTTTCTGCACCCTTCCAAAATGGCTCATCCAACATACGTGATTGCTTAAGCAGATAACCCATTGCAATTAAGGCAATCAAAGGGAAAAGTGCAATAAAAATTAAATGGGTCATGGGGTGCTCTGTGTTACTGTTATGCTGTTCTTTTTAAATTATTGCTTAATAAATAAAGTAAATTTACTGGATATTATAAGGATTGTTTTGTGTTTATCCTAATTGCTTAGGCTTTTTAAAACCACAAAAAGAGAAAAAGATGATAATAGCAAAACTCACCTACATCATCTTTGAGATGGATTCTGTATTAACGATGAGTATGGATAGACATCACAATCCCCATACTCGCCAACATGGAAATAACAGCCGTTCCACCATAACTCATCAGCGGCAATGGGTCACCCGTTACAGGTAAAATACCACTCACCATCCCTGAGTTTAGAAATACAAAGAAAAAGAAAGTCAGACCAACCGTGCCTGCATACAAACGTCCAAAATTATGGAAACAATTCATCCCAATCATCAAACAACGTAAAATAATGGCAGCAAACAAACTGAACAGTAAAAATACGCCAATAAAACCAAATTCTTCGGCATAGGTCGACATAATAAAGTCAGTATGATGTTCAGGCAGATAACCCAAATGTGATTGCGTTCCTTCTAAATAACCTTTACCTGTAAAGCCGCCTGAACCAATGGCAATTTTAGATTGAATAATATTCCAGCCTGCCCCCAAGGCATCCGACTCTGGGTCAAATAAGGTTAGTACCCTTTTCTTTTGGTACTCCTGCAAAAAGAACATCCAAAGCAATGGTGCTGCGAGCGCCAATGCAGTGATTGCTCCTAAGATTAATCGCCATGACATGCCACTTAAAAATAGCGCAAAGACACCAGGAATAATCAAACCAATGTTTAAATCGGGTTGCAATGCCACCAAGACAAAAGGAATCATCATAATCACTAAAGCGACAATGATATGGATCAATTTAGGCGGGAAAGCACGACGCGAAAAATACCACGCCATCATCAATGGCATGGCAAATTTCATAGATTCACTGGGTTGCATACTGCCAATACCCGGCAAGCTGATCCAGCGTTTTGCCCCCATACGGGTTTCACCAATGACCAAAACCAAAGCCAGCATGATGACTGCAAAGATATAAAAATATGGACTGGCAGCTTGATATACCTTAGGCGGAATTTGCGCCAAAATAATCATGGCGATAAAACCAATGCCAAAACTGGTTGCTTGACGCAGCACCATCCCCATATCTTGCGCGGTGGCACTATATACCACCATTAAACCCAGAATCGCATTTAAAATCAGAAAACACAGCAACCATGGATCTAAATGTAATTTAGTCCAGCGTGAGGAATCATTTTTAATGCTTCTACCATCACGTAATGAGTGACGTAAAAAACGATACTGCTGCGATGGATTCATGCGACTCAAAGGTATTTAAAATAGACAGGATGGACAATTATAGAAGCAAAGCGGCACAGAGTGAATCATTAAAGCTTAATCGTTGAAGATTCAAGTTTAACGCGGTGTTAATTACACTAGATTTTTATCATCCATGTTGTTGTGAGGCTAAAATTAAACGTGCCAGCTCTAAATCATCGGGATAGGTGATTTTAATATTATCCGAACGACCGTGCACAACATTTACAATTTGCCCTGCTGCTTCTAAAGCACTGGCCTCATCGGTAATCGTCAATTGCTGTTTTAATGCAGATTCAATGGCTGTTTTAAGCACATCAAGTTTAGCAATTTGCGGAGTTTGCGCTTGCCAAAGTTGGTCACGGCTTACCGTGGTTTCAATTTTTGTGCCTTGGCTTACCTTTTTTAAAGTATCACGCACTGGAATAGCCAAAATTGCACTTTGATCTGTTGCCAGTGCAGTCTGATACAACTGTTCAAGGCAAGCAGCTGTCACACAAGGACGCGCTGCATCATGCACCAAAACCCAGTCATCTACATGGGCGATTTCAGATAAATAATGCAGTGCATTCAAGACTGAATCCACTCGCTCTGCACCACCTACGCAAAAATGTGCTTTTTCTTTTTCTGCCAAGTTTAGGTTTTGCGCCACATCATCTGCTTGACCAATCGCCAAAACATAACCCGCTAAAGGCAAGTGATTTAAACGTGCGATGCTGTGCGCTAAGACTGTTTGATCTTGAATATACTGATATTGTTTAAGTTCAGTTCTAGAAAAACGACTACCAGAACCCGCTGCGGGAATAACCGCCCAAAGTTTAGGGTGTCGGGGCGGTTGCTGCTGCAGGTTGTTGTGATTCATTGGTGCGTAAATCTACTGTGGAATTTGGTTGAATATAAATTGGTTTATATTGTGTGCTGATGGTGCTCATTTGCACAAAGGTTTCATGTGGCTTAATTAAGCCTAAATCTAAACGGGCATGCTCTTCAATGGCTTCTACCCCATTTTTTAAATCATAAACTTCTGCTGCAAGTACACGATTGCGCTCCTTCAGCTCTGTATTTAATTCTATTTGTTGTTGGATTTTTTCTGTCAGTGCAGCATGGTCACGATAACCACCTTCACCAAACCAGTGTAAATATTGAAACCCTGCGATCAAAAAGATCGCAAGGCCCAACAATGCTTTACTCGCTTTGGAGTCAAATACATTTAATAATGACATCTACTGATTTCGCTTAGTTCAAACCTTTGAACTCAGCTTTACCGCGATATGCAGCATTCGTCAATTCTTCAATACGAAGTAATTGGTTATATTTTGCTACACGGTCAGAACGGCACAGTGAACCAGTCTTGATTTGACCTGCTGCTGTACCTACTGCAAGATCCGCAATTGTAGAATCTTCAGTTTCACCTGAACGGTGTGAAATAACAGTTGTGTAACCATTGGCTTTCGCAAGGTAAATTGCATCAAGCGTTTCAGTCAAAGTACCAATTTGGTTGTACTTGATCAGGATTGAGTTACCTACTTTTTCATCGATACCGCGTTGTAAGATTTTCGGGTTAGTAACGAACAAGTCATCACCGACCAATTGAATCTTGTCACCTAAGATCGAAGTGAGGTAAGACCAACCTTCCCAATCAGACTCATCTAAACCATCTTCAATTGAGATAATTGGATATTGATTTACAAGACCAGCTAAATAGTCAGAGAATTGGTTGCTTGTGAATGCTTTGTTGCCTTCACCTGCAAGAATGTACTGACCATTTTTGTAGAATTCTGAAGATGCACAGTCAAGCGCCAACATGATGTCAGAACCCGCTTTGTAGCCAGTCTTCTCAATAGCTTCAAGAATAACTGTGATTGCTTCTTCGTTAGAACGTAAGTTTGGCGCAAAACCACCTTCATCACCCACTGCTGTGTTTAAACCTTTTTGATTCAATACAGATTTTAATGAGTGGAAAATTTCTGCACCAGCACGTAATGCTTCAGAGAATGAAGTAAAGCCCACTGGCTCAATCATGAACTCTTGAATATCAACGTTGTTGTCTGCGTGTGAACCACCATTTAAGATGTTCATCATTGGTACAGGCATGGTTAAAATGCTGTTGTTACGAAGGTCTGCGATGTATTGGAAAAGAGGAATTTTCTTTTCATCAGCAGCAGCGCGCGCAGCAGCCAAAGACACGGCTAAAGTTGCGTTAGCACCTAATTTTTCTTTGTTTTCAGTACCATCAAGCGCAATCATGGTGTTGTCGATGTCTTTTTGTTCAAACACAGACTTACCAAGTAAAGCATCACGAATTAAAGTATTGACGTTATTTACCGCAGTTTTAACGCCTTTACCCAAGTAACGTGCTTTATCGCCATCACGAAGTTCTAGAGCTTCACGAGAACCAGTTGAAGCACCTGATGGTGCACATGCACGGCCAACTACGCCAGATGCTAAGATTACGTCTGCTTCGATGGTTGGGTTACCACGAGAGTCCAAAATTTCACGTGCACGAATGTCAACGATTTGGCTCATGAACAATTCCTCAGTTGATTAATAACGTGATGCTTTAGGCATCAATGAGTCTATAATTTAATATGGATCTAATTTAGTGTGTATCTAGCTTTTGGAAACCTTTTACCAAGGTATCCAATTCTTTAAGCTGTGCCAAGAACGGCTCAAGTTGTGATAGACGCAATGCACATGGGCCATCACACTTTGCCTGCTCTGGTTCAGGATGTGCTTCTAGGAATAAACCTGCCAAGCCAGTTGCCATACCTGCACGTGCCAAGGTGGTAATTTGTGCACGACGACCACCTGCCGAATCTGCACGACCACCCGGAGTTTGCAAAGCATGGGTTACATCAAAGAACACAGGTACATTCATTTCTTTCATGATGTCAAAGCCCAGCATATCGACAACCAAGTTGTTGTAACCAAATGCTGAACCACGCTCACAAAGAATCAATTTGTCATTCCCTGCTTCTAAACACTTATGCAAAATATGACGCATTTCGTGCGGCGCAAGGAATTGTGCTTTTTTGATGTTGATAATGGCTTGAGTTTTTGCCATCGCTTCAACCAAATCGGTTTGGCGACTTAAAAACGCAGGAAGCTGAATAATATCTGCCACTTCTGCCACAGGCGCAGCCTGATACGGCTCATGCACATCGGTAATAATTGGCACATTAAAATGCTTTTTAATGTCAGCCAGCCATTCAATACCTTTTTCTAAACCGGGACCACGAAATGAGTTCAGGCTAGAACGGTTGGCTTTGTCAAAACTGGCTTTGAATACATACGGGATATTTAAGCGTGTGCAAATATCCACATAAGTTTCAGCAATTTCAAATGCAAGGTCTTTAGACTCAAGTACATTCATGCCGCCAAACAATACAAATGGCAAATGATTCGCCATTTGTATATCACCCAAACGTACAATTTCTTGTGGTTTTAATTGTGACATTTCAACTTCCTAGTTTATCCCTAAAGCCATCTTATTTGGTTTTTTGATGCTGTTGTTTTGCCGCACCGATAAAGCCAGCAAACAATGGATGTCCATCACGTGGCGAGCTGGTAAATTCTGGGTGGAATTGTACCGCAATAAACCAAGGATGTTGCGGAATTTCAACAGTTTCAACCAAGTGCTGAATTGGTGAATAACCCGAAATTTTAAGACCTGCTTCTTCAAGCACAGGAATATAACGGTTATTCATTTCATAGCGATGGCGATGGCGCTCTACAATTTCTGCAGAACCATACACTTCACGAGTTTTGGTACCTTCAACCAATTCAGATTTTTGTGCACCTAAACGCATAGTGCCGCCCAAGTCAGAATCGACAGAACGCTGTTGAACTTCGCCGCGCTCATCTAACCATTCAGTAATCAAACCAATAAGTGGCGACTTAGTCGAACGGTTAAACTCTGTTGAACTTGCATCGGCAATACCTGCCACATTACGTGCATATTCAATCACAGCCAATTGCATACCCAAACAGATTCCCAAGAATGGGACACCGTTTTCACGTGCATATTTGATGGCTTGCATTTTACCTTCGGTACCGCGCTCACCAAAGCCGCCCGGAACTAAAATTGCATCGGCATCTTTAAGTACAGTATTAACGTCTTGGCTTTCAAGGTCTTCTGCATTGACATAGTCAATTTCAACTTTGACGCGGTTTTGAATACCCGCATGCAATAATGCTTCGTTTACAGATTTATAGGCATCTGGCAGTTCAACATATTTACCCACCATCGCCACACGAACGCTGTATTCAGGGTTCAATAATGCATCAACTACGTTATCCCAATCAGATAAATCTGCTTCTGGAAGATCATTGAAGCCAAAACGCTCACAAATTAAATCATCAACGTCTTGTTCATAGAATGTACGCGGAATTTGGTAGATGGTTTTGGCATCTTTACATACCACAACCGCACGTGCTTCTACGTTGGTAAATAACGCAATTTTACGGGTAGTGTCAGCATCAACATCATGTTCAGTACGGCAGATGAGAATATCTGGCTGAATACCGATAGATAACAATTCTTTAACTGAGTGTTGAGTTGGCTTGGTTTTTAACTCTGCCGCAGATTTGATATATGGCAATAAAGTTAAGTGCATGAGCATAGTACGCTTATGCCCTAATTCCACCATCAATTGACGTACAGATTCCATGAATGGGAGAGATTCAATGTCGCCTACTGTACCGCCAATTTCTACGATTGCGACATCGTAGCCTTCGCCAGCGCGAAGTACACGTTCTTTAATATTATCGGTAATGTGTGGAATCACCTGAACAGTACCGCCCAAGTAATCACCACGGCGCTCTTTGTTTAGAACGTCTTGATACACGCGACCAGATGTAAAGTTATTTAACTTGGTCATTTTCGCACGACGCAAGAAACGTTCGTAATAACCCAAATCTAAGTCAGTTTCGGCACCATCCTCTGTGACAAAAACTTCACCATGTTGGAAAGGACTCATTGTCCCTGGATCGACATTAATGTATGGATCCATTTTGACCATGGTTACTTTTAAACCACGGGCTTCTAAAAGTGCAGCAACTGAAGCAGCTGAAATACCTTTACCTAGTGATGAAACTACACCACCAGTCACGAAAATAAAATGGGTCATTGGGTTTCTCGTACAATCGAGCCTAAATCGGCCTGCAATGTTGCGCAATTTTACTTTACTCTGCACCAATAAAGCAAAGTCATTCCGCATCAATTCATAGAACAATAAACAATTGGTTATTCTATCAGCATTTCCTATAAAAAATTAGAACTTCTTGAGAGGATTTTCATCTGTCATTTTATTGCTATAATACGTCCGTCTATCCGATCTTTTATTTTGTGCAATTATGAATAAGAAACTTTTAATTTGTGGTGCAATTGCAACGGCGTTGTTATTAACTGCATGTGTAAAAAAAGAACAGCCAAAGCAAGATGAGCAAGAACAAGTAGAGGTTCAAACTGAACAAACTACTGAAACTGCTCAATTTGAACCACTAGAACCTGTTGAAAACATTCAAGATGCTGAACCAGAAGCGCCTGCACAGGTAGAAGTGGAGCGCACTGAAACAGTGAACACCACAACTGAAATCCGTCGTGAAACACCTGCACAACCTGCTGCTGCACCTGCGCCTGCGCCGAAAGCGGCAGCTCCTGTAGCAGAAGATAAACCAACTCAAGCACGTCCAAGCAATAACACAGGTGCTCAATCTGAAGATGATGCTGTTGCCGCTGCGATTGCTGCTGCAACCCCAGCACTTGAGAACTAAGTGCTCACTTAAAACTAAGCTTTAAGTTAAAGTCAGTTTTAAGGTGTAAGTTCTTATCTTAGATTTGAATTGACGTTAAAAAACCCAGTCATTGTGTACTGGGTTTTTTATTCATTTGGATGAGTCTTCGCTGAGATAACTCGTGAATACATTTGCAATACAGCTACCTATTTCTATATAGGTTTGTGCGCTTCACTTTAACTTGCCTGCAGCAACTGCGATTGCACTTTAAAATAATTAGAAATTAAACGCGATGCCCAAGATTTAGTAAAACCGACACCTTCATAAAAACCACAATGACTGCCTTTACGGGTCGTCACTACCATAATATTTGGCATTTTCCGTATGGTTTCTTTATAAGGGTCAAAGTTTTTGATGTGGCACACTGGGTCATCTTCTGCATTTAAAACCATAAGCGGAATTTTGACATTCTCAAACACATAAATTGGGTTAATGGCTTGTGTGTAGCTGTCATAATCTTCAAAACCCGCCAATTCAAAATACGCCTTTTCAAACTCTGCCAATGTAGTCGCACTTAACACTTGCGATAAAGATTTTACGTTTTGCCAAATGTCCTGATGGGGCTGAATAAAAAACTGGAATAATTTTTTGGTCATCACTTTACTGTAAAAAGGATGCACATGCTGAAAGCCTAGTTCAGTGTTATATCCTGGGCACAGTGCAAACGCGGCTTTAATTGGGGTTTGCTCGCCTTCTTCGCCCAAATAGCGCACCAATAATCCTGTCCCTGCGGAAGAACCAACAGCATATAATTCAGATTGTGGAAATTGTTGCTGAATAAACACTATTTGTTCACGCAAATCATGCGTCGAACCAAACAGATTCATTTGTGGTACAGGCATAGGTAAATTGCCATGCCCACGACGTAAACATAAGGCAATACGCCACTGTGTCTGCTGATGTAAATCGCGCACCAACTCACGCATACTTTCCAAAGAACCTGTAATGGTATGCATTAAAACAATTGTGGGAGTATCTGCAGGTAAGTCATAACCCACCCAAGCAACTGCGGTGATACCGCCATCTTGCATAGTGAGTTGATCAACCCGATCATACTGCTGACGAATGGTTTTCTTTTTAATTAAATCAAAATATAAAAGATGCGCATGTGTATTGGACAGCCACGGTGTTGGACGGTATTTTTCTTTGAGCTGTGGTAAATAATCCAATACCCGACGGATTTCTCCATGTGGATGATAATACAACGTTGGTAAATCTGCGCCTGTGACCTGATCTAAAACCGCTTGTGTAATTTTCGCTATTTTTTGTAATGTAGACATCATTTTACTCCCAAGCAATACATGCACTTTCAAGCATGCCAACCCAAAACCGATTTCTATAAAACAACTTCATTGCCATACACACGCGGTATTTTATTTTTCGGTTGGCATAAAGGCAGCCATACGTTGTCCCATTTGCACAGCCAATGCCTCTAAACCACTTTTCGGGCGAATCATCACTTCAAAGTCCACAATTTGTCCTTGTGTATTGAATTGAATCATATCAATTCCTTTAAGTTTTTTATCTCCCACATTGGCGGAAAATTCAAGTACAACATTGCAACCATCTTCAGTATAAAACTCACGGTGATAAGTAAAGTTTTCAAAGACCTGAATTACATTGGTCAAAATAAAAAATACCACTTGTTTACCCGCATAAGGTTGGTACGCTACAGGTGAACGAAACACCACATCATCTGCCAGCAATTCACTCAAAATAGACATATCATGGTTTTGCAGCATTGTATGCCAACGCTGTACCGCTAATTTTGTTGTTTCCAAAGTCATGTTAAGTTCCTTTTTTTTGTTTTGATATTTCATTTCTATGCAGAGTCCCTGAGTGAGACTGAAGCACTGCTGCACTGGGCAGAAGCGATTATTAACTCTCTCCCCAGCCCCCTCCCAAAGGAGAGGGAGAAGGAATTACATTAAATTTTCGCTGCCAATTCAGCACCCTGACGAATTGCACGTTTGGCATCTAACTCGCCTGCTTCTTTCGCCCCACCAATTAAATGCACATTTTTGCCTGCTGCCTGTAATTGCTCATACATGGCGGTGTAAGACTCTTGCCCTGCACAAATCACCACATGATCAACTTCGAGCACTGTACTTTGACCATTGACGGTGATGTGCAAGCCTTGATCATCAATCAGGTCATAACTTGCCCCTGCAATCATTTTAACGTCACGGTTTTTTAAACCTGTACGATGAATCCAGCCTGTTGTTTTACCCAAGCCAGCACCCACGGATGATGCTTTACGTTGCAATAAATAAATTTCACGTGGCGATTCTTCAACTTTTGCTGCTTTTAAACCACCGACATGCGCATAATTGGTATCAATTCCCCATTCATCGTAGAATTTTTCAGGATTTAGACTACCACTTTCACCTTCATGGCTTAAATATTCTGCAGTATCAAAACCAATACCACCAGCGCCAATAATCGCAACACGTTGACCTACAGGCTTACGCTCTTTTAATACCTCAATATAGCTCAGCACTTTAGGGTGATTAATACCTGCGATATCCAATTGACGCGGGGTTACACCTGTTGCCACAACCACATCATCGAAGTCAGCATTGAGCAATTGTTCAAAACTAGCCGTATGATTCAATACCAATTTAATATTCGGTTGCAGCTCAATTTGGCGTTTGAAATAGCGCAAAGTTTCGTAAAACTCTTCTTTACCAGGAATGGTTTTAGCAATATTAAACTGCCCACCAATTTGATTCGATACTTCAAAAATCGTCACCTGATGCCCACGTTCTGCAGCATAGGTTGCAAAGCTCAAACCTGCAGGCCCTGCACCAATCACCGCAATTTTTTTAGTCTGTGTTGCTTCTTTAAAAATGAGTTCTGTTTCATGGCAAGCACGTGGATTGACCAAACATGAAGCAATCTTCATTGAGAAAATATGGTCTAAACAAGCTTGGTTACAACCAATACATGTGTTGATTTCATCACTGCGACCTTGCTCTGCTTTTTGCACAAAGAAAGCATCTGCCAACATTGGACGTGCCATCGATACCATATCGGCATGTCCTGCAGCCAAAACATGCTCAGCCATTTCAGGGGTGTTAATACGGTTTGAAGTGATCAGTGGCACTTTAACCAAACCTTTTAATTTCTCTGTCACCCATGTAAAAGCTGCGCGAGGGACTTTGGTAGCAATGGTTGGGATACGTGCTTCATGCCAGCCAATCCCTGTATTGATAATGGTTGCACCTGCTTTTTCAATCGCTTGTGCCAATTGCACCACTTCTTCAAAACTCGAACCGCCTTCGACTAAATCCAACATCGACAAGCGGTAAATAATAATAAAGTTTTCACCCACTTCTGCACGGGTACGTTTAACAATTTCAATTGGGAAACGAATACGGTTTTCATAACTGCCGCCCCATTCATCATCACGATGGTTGGTACGCGCAACAATAAACTCATTAATTAAATAGCCTTCCGAACCCATGATTTCGACACCATCATAGCCTGCGTATTGTGCCAATTTGGCACAATTCACAAAGTCGGCAATGGTTTGCTGTACTTCTGCCGATGTTAGTGCATGTGGTTTACTTGGGTTAATCGGTGCCTGAATTGCTGACGGTGCGACAATATCGGGCTGATAGGAATAACGTCCCGTATGTAAAATCTGTAAAGCAATTTTGCCGCCTGCATCATGCACAGCCTGAGTCACCACTTTATGTTTTTCTGCTTCTTGACGAGTATCAAGTTTATTGCCGCCCGCAAAGGTTAAGCCTGCATCATTCGGTGAAATACCACCTGTTACAATCAGCCCAACGCCACCTTTGGCACGCTCTGCATAAAAAGCCGCCATACGTTCGTATCCACCCGGTGCTTCTTCTAGTCCAACGTGCATTGAACCCATTAAGACCCGATTTTTTAAAGTGGTAAAGCCTAAATCTAAAGGCGCAAGTAAATGTGGATAGTCAGACATAGAATCTCCCTGCTGGCAAAAATGCTGGCTATTTTATGCTTAATGCAACTTGTTGCATACTTTTATATTCTAGATTTAATTTTTATGCAACATGTTGCATAATTAAAGCTGAAAAAAATAAAGTTGCTCTGTTTATGTCGCTCGCTCACGTTTTATTGACCAGTTTAATTGAAAAACCCAGTAACGGTATTGAATTGGCACGCCGTTTTGACCGCTCTATGGGGTTTTTCTGGAATGCGACCCATCAACAAATTTATCGCGAACTAAATACAATGCTGAAAAAAGGTTGGATTTCAACCTTAGAAGATGAAGATTCTAGCAGTCGTAGCAAAACCTATCAGGTAGAAGCTTTGGGGCGGCATGAACTGGCAAACTGGATGGTCGAGCAAAGCCCGCCTGCACAATTACGCGAAGAACTTATGGTACGTTTACGTGCCGAAGCCCAACTTGGCGGCAACAGCGTCTTACCCGAACTAGAACGACATTTGCTGCTTCACAAAGCCAAGTTGCACACCTATCAACAGATTTTTGCCAAAGACTTTAGCCAAGCACCTGCGAACAACCGTACCCTGTATATTCATAAAATGATTTTGCAGCTAGGGATAGATCAGGAAATTGGCTGGATTGAATGGCTAGAAAATGTGATTCCTGAACTGAAAAAGTTTGATGCCGAAGCCTCATCTTAAAAGTATATTTTTAAGTAATAGCAACCACATCAATGTGAAATCAGGGTTGCTCACCATACAGAAATGATCAGGCTATGCTATAAAGAATAACGCATCTTTAATTACAACCATGCAAGGAAATGCTGATGCCTTTTTACCGCATGCCCGATGGCGAAGCTCTATTTGTACGTGAATTTGGTCAAGGTGAGCCTGTGGTTGTGCTTTCAGGTTTAGGCATGCACAGTTGGCAATGGTTGCCATTTCTGTATCAACATAAAAAGCAGTATCGTTTTATTATTCCAGACTGGCGTGGTTTTGGGGGTTCAAACCTGTGTGCCGTTCCAGAACTGGATGCTATTTCGAGCCATTGGCAAGATTTAAACAGTCTGCTTCAACAACAGAACCTGCAACAATTTAAACTGATTGGCTATTCCATGGGGGCAACCACTGCCATGCATGGCATGCAATATGGACAATTGGCTGCGCATTTAAGCAGTTATTTACAAATTGACCAAGCACCAAAAATTGGGGTAGATGAAAACTGGCCTTATGGCTTATTTGGCAATCAACATCAACAATTTAAACAGTTATTGATTCATCTGTCCGAGTTTTTACATGATCACGCGCAATATACTGATATTCAACAAATGGATGTGTTGCAGCGTAAAAACTTAGTCGAACTTTGGCTAGAATTTATAGAATTACAAGCCAGCAATAAAATCAGTCCGTTTTTATTTAAACTGGCCGTCAAACGTCCTGTTTTACAACGCTATATTTTACCTACACAGCGTTTAGATTATTTACGCTGGTATATCGACAATTATTTACACCATCAGGAAGATTATCGTGAGGCTTTAACTCAACTGGGTTGTCCAACAGTCTTTTTTACAGGCGCACAATCGACCTTGTATGCGGCAGAAGGACAACGTCAAGTGGTAGAAGCTATGCCGAATGCGAAACAAGTCATATTTCACCAATCTGGGCATACCCCTTTACTGACCGAACCGTTGAAATTTAATCAGGAAATTAGCCAATTTTTAAAACTAAACAGCTAAAGTAAAACGGTGGAAAATGTGGTTTGCAATATTTTCCACCGTAGCATCATTAGACCTAGATTTAGTTTAGATCTAGATTTAATTGGCAAAAGCCGCGATACCCGTTTGCGCACGACCTAAAATTAGCGCATGCACATCGTGCGTCCCTTCATAGGTATTCACGACTTCCAAATTGACCAAATGCCGCGCCACGCCATATTCATCACTGATACCATTCCCACCAAGCATATCGCGCGCCATACGAGCAATCTCTAAGGACTTGCCACAGTTGTTGCGTTTAATCAGCGAAGTACCTTCGAGTGAAGCAATACCCTCATCTTTCATACGACCAAAACGTAAAGCAATTTGTAAACCCAGCGCGATTTCGGTTTGCATATCGGCAAGTTTCTTTTGAATGAGCTGATTGGCCGCCAAAGGACGTCCGAACTGAATCCGATCCATCGTATATTGATGCGCAGTATGCCAACAAAACTCAGCCGCACCCATAGCACCCCAAGCAATGCCATAACGTGCACTATTTAAACAAGTGAACGGCCCTTTTAAACCACGCACTTCAGGTAACATATTTTCTTCAGGCACAAAAACATTGTCCATGACAATTTCACCTGTGATTGATGCGCGTAGACCAACCTTGCCCTGAATGATTGGCGCAGAAAGTCCATCCCAACCTTTTTCTAAAATAAAACCGCGAATATCACCCACCTGCCCATCTGCCGAAACTTCTTTTGCCCACACCACAAATACATCGGCAATTGGACTATTGGTAATCCACATTTTCGCACCGTGTAAACGATAACCGCCTGCAACTTTATGTGCTCTGCTGTTCATACTGCCAGGGTCGGAGCCAAAATCAGGTTCAGTCAGACCAAAACATCCGATCCATTCACCCGAAGCGAGTTTGGGTAAATATTTTTGTTTTTGTGCTTCACTGCCAAACTCATAAATTGGCACCATCACCAATGAACTTTGCACACTTGCCATTGAACGATAACCTGAATCGACCCGTTCAATTTCACGTGAAATTAGCCCATAACTCACATAATTTAAACCTGCACCGCCATATTGTTCAGGTATGGTTGGGCCTAACAAACCAAGCTCACCCATTTCACGGAAGATGCTGCGATCTACCGTTTCATGTCTAAACTGATCACGTACCCGCGGCAGTAATTTTTCCTGACAATAAGCATAGGCACTATCACGAATCATACGTTCGGTTTCAGTCAATTGCTGTTCAAGCAAAAAAGGATCTTTCCAATCAAATTTCACTTTTTCACTGTGAGTTGCAGGCGTGTGATTTGGCGATGGATTGTGTTGTGACATGGCATCCTCTGCACATTATTATAGGTTCTGGTTCATCAATATTTGATTTTGTAGCGTCATACTACTTTACTTTATGTTCTATCATTAAAATGAAATAACAAGCAATAAAAAGTGAACTTTGATTCAATTATTCAGCAAAGTTATAGACAGCACTAAACTTTCACATATTTAGATACTTAAAATTCTGAAAAAATGAGCTGTAGATTTGTGTTTCTATTTTCGGCACTTATACTCAAATCTAACCATCCATCAAGAGAATAAAACATGCGTAAATTAGTGGTTTTTTCGGGTGCAGGTATGAGCGCAGAAAGTGGAATCAACACCTTTAGAGATGGTGATGGCTTATGGGAAAAACATCGCGTGGAGGATGTCGCAAGTCCTGAAGCATGGGCAAGGAATCCTGAATTAGTCCAACGCTTTTATAATGAACGTCGTAAAAACATTCTTAATGCGCAGCCTAACTTGGCGCATCGCTTAATTGCTGAACTTGAAGATGATTTTGATGTACAAGTGATCACCCAAAATATTGATGATTTGCATGAACGTGCAGGCAGTTCAGAAGTTTTGCATTTACACGGCAATATTCGTTTAGCCAAAAGCTCAGGGCCTCATGCACAATACACGACAGAATTTTTTCCAATTGAAGGTGACTCGCTGAACTTGCAACAGGATCTTTGCCCACAAGGCTATCCTTTACGTCCGCATGTGGTCTGGTTTGGCGAAGCAGTTCCTGCCTATGAAGAAGCACTGGATTTGATTCAAGATGCCGATATTTTTATTGTGATTGGTACAAGTTTGGTGGTGTACCCTGTTGCTGGATTAGTACACGAAATTCCTGCAAATTGTCAGACTTATTATATTGACCCAAAAGCCATGCAAGCCCAACTTCCTGCTCAATTTCAACGGATTTCCAAAACTGCCACTGAGGGCATGCAGCAATTGTTCGATCAATTACATCAAGTTTAAAGTAATTACAGTATCTAAATTTTTCCACTTGTAAGATGTCATCAACATGCTTAGGCTATTTTGACATCTTGCAGGATTGCATCATTTTCATAATAGTTTTAGGTATCTCTTTAAAACTTTGTTACCATCGCTCTTTCTCTGTGTTTGTGATGTTTACTGCATATGACCTCATCTTATCAGCAACAACTTGATGCAAAAGTTGCCCGTATTTCTGCCCAATTTGCCGAATATAACCCGCCTGCCTTGCAAGTATTTGCCTCACCAGAACACAACTACCGTATGCGGGCAGAGTTCCGAATTTGGCATATTGAAGATGATCTGTTTTATGCCATGTTTGAACGCAGTGAAGATAAGCAGAAAAAAGTTATTCGTGTAGATGAGTTTCCGATTGCAGACCGCAGCATTAACTTATTAATGCCAAAGCTGTTAGCCGCCCTGAAAGCCGATCCCGTATTATCGGCTCGTTTATTTGAAGTGCATTTTTTAGCGACTTTAAGTGGCGAAATGTTGGTTTCACTGCTTTATCACCGCAAACTTGAATCTGATTGGGAGCCTGCAGCCCAAGCTTTGAGCAAAGCATTAAACATTAAACTGATTGGACGCAGCCGTGGGCAAAAATTCGTGCTATCCGATGAGTATGTAGTTGAACAATTACAGGTTTTTGAGCGCACTTATACCTATAAGCAAATTGAAAGCAGCTTTACCCAGCCAAACGCGCAAGTTTGCCAAAAAATGCTGGAATGGGCATGTACGGTTGCCGAACATTCTGAGCAAGATTTATTAGAACTTTATTGTGGTAATGGTAACTTTACCCTGCCGCTATCGACTCGTTTCCGTCGTGTACTTGCCACAGAACTGGCTAAATCTTCGGTATATGCAGCGCAGTGGAATATTGAACAAAACCAGATTGAGAATATTCAAGTGGCACGCTTATCGGCTGAAGAGTTTACTCAAGCCTATAACGGTGAGCGTGAATTCCGCCGCTTGCAAGAAGCGAACATTGATCTTGCAAGTTATGATTTTGATACGGTCTTTGTCGATCCGCCACGCGCAGGAATTGACGATGACACCTTAAAACTCCTACAGCGTTTTAAACGTATTATTTATATTTCGTGCAACCCTGACACTTTGCATGACAATTTAAAAACCTTGTGTCAAAGCCATAAAGTGACGAAATTTGCACTGTTTGATCAATTCCCATACACCCATCATGTTGAATCGGCTGTTTTACTGGAAAAGATTTAAACAATTTGTTGCATTTTTCTTCAATATTTACAAGTTCTGCTTTTGAGCACTTGTAAATATTATGATGTAAATGAATCAGTTAAAGCATTACAAGCCCTTTAGCTGTCATAATTTCGTTAAAAAAATGCAATATCATCGAAAATTCTGCAACTCGATTGCTGCTTTTATCACTTAGGTCGACTTGATTTATTTTTTATATTGGCTATATTTCGATCTATGTTAGGTTGTGAATGAAGGCTCTATGAGTTTTTGGCAAAAGTTGTTCTCTACAGAACAGCAAAACGAGCATAAAAATCAAATTGCTTGTGTTGAAAATGATTGCTCTTGCAAGACAAATGAACAACTTCTCGAAGCTTTAACCAAAGCCACAGATGAAGATGTCATTATCGGGATTAAGAAGGTTCTCGCTTCGCGAGGTTATAGCCGCAAAGAGTTAAATGAACTCCAGCATCTACCATTCCAGTAATGGAATATGATAAAAAAGGCATTTAGTTGAACTAAGTGCCTTTTTTAATTGCTTCAAATATATTGGCACTTAAAACAATAAATTTTATAAATCTTAATACGTGCTTGAGCTTGCACAAAAACGCTAATCTTTTCAAACGCAGTCAATCATATCTTCATAATCATGCGCTAATATTTCTACACATAATCATTACACCAATAAATTCGAATTATTCAAACAGAGAAAATGACAATGAAAAAAACTAGCCTTAGCTGTCTTGCCCTACTCAGCCTAAGTTTAACAGCCTGTAGCCCAATGCCGAAAGAATGTGCCGAAACTTGGGAGAAAATGGAAAGTTTTGCTAAAAACATGGGTATTTCAGATGAGCAACTTAAACAACAAAAAAAGCAATTTGAAAATGAAGTCAAACAAATGAAAAGCGAAGAAGCAGTCAAAATCTGCAGGATGCAAGGCACAGCCTTAGGTTTTATTGGACAATAAATTCAGCCAAGCCAAAACCAAATTCCAATGTTAGGGTTTACAGCCTTGATGATCTATATAAGCTAAAATTGGACCTAAATTGCGATGTGGATGAGTATGACGTTGTAATTGCGGAATATACGCTGTAGAAATCGAACCATCTAAATACAAGGCATTTGGCGTTTGCAGCTCATCTTTAAAAAAGGTGGCAAATTGATGAAAAGTTACGGGCGTCTTGCTAATCACAAAGTACAGGCTTTGGTCTTTTAACCCAACCCCATTTCTAATTTTATAAGAAGTACTGTCTGCCAAAAAACGTGAATTTAACTGGCGATTAATAACTAACATTGGGCCAGACTGTGTCGCATACTGCGCTTTGAACGCTTGATTGGCATATTGTTGGGTTGTTCCTAAAAACACCCGTTGATGATTCCACGCCAGTACACCATTGGGCTGAATTAAAAAATTCCCCCATCCCTGTTGCTGTCGGTTCAGCTTTTTAAGTTGTCGTCCTTGTTCCACATACAAACCCACAGGCGAATAATCTGGATGAAACATGCCTGCATTCATGGCAAATTGCATGTTTTCACAAGACTGTAGATTTTTTTGTAGTTGTGAAATTTGCAGATATGGTTTCCCTTGCCGATCTTTCAGATATAAGCCTAGCTGTGACAACTGCGTCACTTCCACTACATCTACATTAATTTTACTGTTATTGACCGTCCATGCGCGAATTTCCGCCTGTGCAGCAGGCGTCCAGAATAAATAACTGAGTAATAAGTACTTCCACCGAGAACGAAACATTATCATCTCCATACCTGCTATGTTACAAATTGTGCATATAACTGAATGGGTTATCGCATATTTGCGTCAGACGCAGTACACTATAAAACCTGATTTCTTTTCTCTACTCATGTTACTTTATTGGTCAAGCGTACGATGCTCAAGCAGAAAACACGATTTCCTTTAGGGGCACATTTAATTGTGAAACATTTCGGCTATAGCCATCATGGCATCTATGCTGGGCGTGGTCGCGTGATTCACTATTCGGGTTTCGCACATCTTTTCAAAAAACACCCGATTGAAATGACCAGTATTGAAAAGTTTAGTCACGGCAAAAATATTATTGTGCAGTCGTATCATGCGCCCAAGTATAAAGGCCGCAAAGTGGTGCGTCGTATGCGTTCTAGAATGCACGAAAATAATTATCATCTGATTATGAATAACTGTGAACATTTATGCACTTGGGCAATTACAGGTGTAGAAAGCAGTCCGCAAGTATTTAAGATGATGGATCGTTTGACCACCATTGGGTATGTCAGCTCATTGATGAGTTATATGAATAGTATGATGCTGACCCTGACCACCACTTGCTTTGCTTTAGTGCTCTATATTAAGAAGAAACTACGCGATAAAGCCAAAATGCAGTTACCGCAAATCCTAATGAAGCAGGAACAGCATAAAAACCGCTGATTGCTGCCATTTTAGCGACACTGTATATCTCACAAAATATTCTATAAATCTTAAATAGACAAAATCAAAAGCCCAACCTGAATTGATCAAGTTGGGCTTTTAAGTTGCAAGCTAAAAGCTAAATAAGGTGTTACTTGCCTGGCTTAAAGCTGTCTTTTAAGTCTAAAATACGGTTAAACACTGGTTTTTCCTCACTGTGATCATACTGATCTGCAACAAAATAACCTTCTCGTTCAAATTGGAAACGATCTTCAGGTTGTGCTTTTGCCAATGCAGGTTCAACAATGGCTTGTACCACCGTCAACGATTCGGGGTTTAAATTCGCCAAGAAATCATCGCCCACTTCTGGGTCAGATTCGGTAAATAAGCGATCATATAAGCGAACTTCTGCCGCAACGCCTTTACTTGCAGAGACCCAGTGAATCACGCCTTTTACTTTACGACCTTCTGGGTTTTTGCCCAAAGTTTCAGGGTCAATTGAACATTTCAGCTCAATGACTTCGCCGTTAGCATCTTTAATCACTTCATCACACTTGATTACATAAGCATGGCGTAGACGCACCTCACCTTCTGGCACTAAACGCTTGAAACCTTTAGGCGGCACTTCTTCAAAGTCTTTACGGTCAATATAAATTTCAGAAGTCAGTGGAATACTACGCTCGCCCATATCTACATTTGGATGACGTGCATGGACTAAATCCAGTGCTTCAGGCAAATTGGTCAAAGTCACTTTAAGTGGATTCAACACCGCCATGCCACGTGCTGCAGTATTTTCCAATGACTGACGGATGCAATATTCAAGCATTGCAACATCCACAATACCATCCGACTTAGACACACCTACACGCTTACAGAAATCACGCAAACCTTCTGGTGTAAAGCCACGACGACGCATACCTACCACTGTTGGCATACGTGGGTCATCCCAACCATTCACAAAACCGCCTTCAACCAATTTACGCAATTTACGCTTAGATGTGATGGTGTAATCAATATTCAAACGGCTAGATTCATACTGACGCGGCACAGCCTCGGATTTCACCTTTTCCACCACCCAATCATAGAATGGACGATGGTCTTGGAATTCTAAAGTACATAGTGAATGAGTAATGCCTTCAATGGCATCTGATAATGGATGCGCATAATCATACATTGGGTACATTTTCCATTTATCGCCCGTTTGGTGATGCGATGAATGTAAAACACGATACAAAATCGGATCACGCATGTGTACGTTTGGTGAAGCCATATCAATTTTGGCACGGAGTACTGCCTGACCTTCGCCTAATTCACCATTGCGCATTTTTTCAAATAAAGCCAAGTTTTCTGCTACTGGCGTATCACGATATGGCGAATTTTTACCCGGCTCTACAAAAGAACCACGATTGAGCTTAATCTCATCAGGGGTTTGCAAATCGACATAAGCATCGCCTTGTTCGATCAGCTGAATTGCCCATGTATATAATTGATCGAAATAGCTTGATGCATAGCGTGGTTCGCCATTCCACTCAAAACCCAGCCATTTCACGTCATTGGCAATACCATCAACATATTCTTGTTCTTCTGCATCTGGGTTGGTGTCATCAAAACGTAAGTTACACACCCCTTGATATTCTTGTGCGATGCCAAAGTTCAAGCAAATTGCTTTCACGTGACCAATATGCAAATAACCATTCGGCTCAGGTGGAAAACGTGTCACCACCTGCTGAGTGCGACCCGCCGCAATATCATCGGTAATGACTTGACGTATAAAGTCCAAGCCCGGCTGTTGTTCTTGCTGCACAGCATCGACAGAGGCATTTGAACTTGGTGTCGGGGTGTTTGGCAGAGATGCAACAACATCATTTGGCTTCATAGCAATAAAATCACTTCTAAAATAAAATTGGATAAACTAGGTTACAGAAACTTCAATAGTGAAGCATACATCACCCATTAGAACGCTTTTCCTTGTTTTTAACAAAGAAAATAACGTTTTTACTTGCCTTGTAGTTTACAGTTTGCTTATGCTTCTCTCAACCAAAAAACCCATGGCATTCGTGTCCATGTTTAGGAGATTACACAATGAGTTTTCCTCAAGTCGAATTAAACACCAATAAAGGTCGTATTGTTTTAGAATTGAACGCTGAAAAAGCACCAATTACAGTTGCTAACTTCTTAGAATACGTTCGTGATGGTTTTTATGACGGCGTAATTTTCCACCGTGTTATTGATGGTTTCATGATCCAAGGCGGTGGCATGGATGAAAACTTCAAAGAAAAAGCAACACGTGATGCGATTGAAAACGAAGCTGACAACGGCTTAAGCAACGATGTTGGTACAATTGCAATGGCTCGTACCCAAGCACCTCAC
This sequence comes from Acinetobacter sp. YH12120, assembly GCF_013418795.1. Taxonomy (NCBI): domain Bacteria; kingdom Pseudomonadati; phylum Pseudomonadota; class Gammaproteobacteria; order Moraxellales; family Moraxellaceae; genus Acinetobacter; species Acinetobacter sp. YH12120. Next base: position 67,157 of record NZ_VPBI01000013.1, read on the forward strand.
TCTGCTTCTGCACAGTTCTTCATTAACGTAAAAAATAACTCTTTCTTGAACCACACAGGCAAAACTGCACAAGGTTGGGGTTATGCCGTGTTTGGTAAAGTTGTTGAAGGCATGGACGTTGTAGATGCTATTAAAGGCGTGCGTACTGGCAACCGTGGTTATCACGCAGATGTTCCACTAGAAAATGTGGTGATTGAATCTGCAAAAATCATTGCTGAATAAGAATCCTACCCGACCTCCCTTACACACATCATTTTAAAGCTGTGCTTTAAAATTCGTTTAGGGAGGAGAATTCCCTCTTTTAAAAGAGGGATTGAGGGAGATTCCAAGGAATAATTCGTGACCTATCTGTTTATCGCAGATTTACACTTGTCACCAAATCACCCTCGACTTGTTCGGGGGTTTTTAGATTTGCTAGATGCTTATCAAAATAAAAACACCCAACTGTATATTTTAGGCGACTGGTTTAATGCATGGATTGGTGATGATTACACCGCAGCGTGGCTCGATGAAGTTGTTACACGTCTAAAGCAATTTAGCCAAGCAGGTAATCAAATTTACTTTATTGTCGGCAATCGTGATTTCGCTTTAGGTCAGAAATTTCTAGATCAATTTTCAGGACAACTCCTGCCCGATGTGTACACGCTGCATATTGGTTCTCAACAGGTACGTTTAGAACATGGCGATGCACTGTGTACCGATGATGTGTCCTATCAAAAATTCCGTAAAATCATTCGCAATCCCATCATTTTAGGGATTTTAAAGAAAACACCTTTGGCTTTTCGGCAAAAACTTGCACAAGGTTTCCGCAAAAAAAGTCAGCAAGCCAATCAAGTCAAAAGTTATGACGTCATGGACGTAAATGCAGATGCTGTGTCACAAGCCTTGCAGCATGCAGATGTGTTAATTCATGGGCATACGCATCGTCCAAATATTCACAATGAACACGGCAAACCTAGAATTGTATTAGGCGATTGGCGCACAGATGCTGCACAAATTTTAGTAGTTGAACCAAATCAAGCCTTAGCAACTTGGCAACTGAGTCATTGGAACTATTAAGCGCAACATCTTTACATAAAAATAATAGATACAACACTAAAGGTACTTAGCTAAACATAGCTAACTAAAACCTCTTTAGCCAAAATCTCTTCAGCTAGCAGATTAATACCCACCTTCCGTTTTAATCACTTCGGCATCAGCTTTATATTTAGCCAACAACTCACGCAGCGAAGTCATCAACACACTGGTATCTACCCCAACTGCCACAAATTCTGTGCCTAAATCCAAATACTTTTGTGTCACTTCATGTTGGGTCGATAAAATCCCTGCTGCTTTGCCTGCTGCACGAATCCGTTGAATCGCATCGACCACAGCGGCTTGTACTTCTGGATGGTTCGGATTGCCTTCATAACCCATCGTGGCAGATAAATCCACCGCACCAATAAACACCCCATCAATCCCATCGACTTGTAAAATAGCATCCAGATTTTCTAAACCTGTGACCGATTCAATTTGAATGAGCAAACAAATATTTTCATGCGCTGTCGCGTAATAATTTGGAATACTGTTCCAGCGAGTTGCACGTGCTAAAGCTGCGCCTACGCCGCGAATACCTTCAGGTGGATAACGTACCGCTTTGACCATCAACTCAGCGTGTTCAACGCTTTCAACCATAGGAATCAGCAAAGTTTGTACGCCAATATCCAACAGTTGTTTAATGAGTTGCACACTGCCAATCGGCGGGCGCACCACCGCTTGAGAGGGATAAGCCGCAATACTTTGTAATTGTGACAAAGTGGTTCTTAAATCACTCGGTGCATGTTCCCCATCAATTAAAAGCCAGTCATAGCCTGCATTGGCAGCAATTTCAGTACCATACGCATCTGCTAAACCTACCCATAAGCCAATTTGCTGCTGAGTTTTTAATTTACGCTTAAAATAATTGATATATTCCATCCATACACCTTTGGGATGCACCATGCTCAAGTTTATATTTAACGCCTATTTGCTATAAACAACCAATAGTGAAAACGTCTTGCATGATTGAATTTAACACTAAGTTTAAAGATGTTTATGTCGTGCTCATCTCATCTTAACCGCATAAATAGCACATGGATTCATTCCGTTAGCATAGCGAGGCATGTTAAGCTTTTGGCGCACACCTGCCCCAAATATAGTCTTTAAATGGAGATGATTCATGGATTTGCTCAACGTTGCACAAACTCGTTATACGACCAAAGCCTATGATGCGAGTCGCACTATTCCTGCAGAACAATTTGAGCGTTTATTAGAAATTCTGCGTTTAGCACCATCTTCCATTAATATTCAGCCGTGGCATTTTTTTATTGCAGATCGCCCTGAAGCCAAACAACGTATTGCTAAAGCTTTAGTTGGAAAGTACGCCTATAACGCCCCTAAAGTTTTAGATGCTTCGCATACCATTTTATTTTGCACCAAAGCTGACATTAGCGAATTACATTTAGAAAACCTGCTTAATCAGGATGCTGCTAGTGGACGCTTTAAAGATGAAGCCGCTAAACAAGGTCAGAAAGACAGCCGCACAGGTTATGTCGATTACTACCGCAATGAAAAAGGCGATATTCAGCGTTGGGCAGAAAATCAAACCTTTATTGCACTCGGACAAATGCTTTTGGCTGCAGGCATTGAAGGAATTGACGCAACGCCAATTGGTGGTTTTGATGAAGCAATTTTAACTCAAGAACTGCAACTAACTGAGCAAGGACTGATTCCTTCGGTTTTATTGTGTTTAGGCTATCGTAGTGAACAAGATTTTAATGCCAAACTGCCAAAATCACGCCTTGATAAACGTGAGATTTTCACGCAACTGTAAAACAAACATGCGATAACACTAGGGACAAAATTTGTCCCTATTTTTTGGTCTGAATTTTGCTTTATCTATATTTGCAATCTGTACTCAATCTCTATCAAAAATAAAAATGAGGTGTATGATGCTCAATTTAATGCCGCTAAAACTAGAATGCCGACGTTGTAAAAAACTGTATTTATATCAAGCCAAACCAAGCTATCCAACCCTGCGCTGCCCGATCTGCGATAGAACCACAATGCTGCATGGTCTTGCAGAAACTGCAGATTTATTGCGACATCCTTTTCGCTTTATGTTGAGTTATCTTAAACCGTCATGGCATAAGCGAGGCAAAGCACACTAAGCAATGCCAAGCCTAGCCCAATAGTGGTCGTGCTTTTCAGCTTTTCTTTAAAGAACAATACACCACTGATCACGCCAAATAGCACCACTAAAATATTCATCCCTGCAAATACCACTGCAGGGCTGTCTTTGAGCAGCATGTGAGCTTTGACATACAAGGCAATATTGGCAAAATTCAGTGCACCCAAAATTAAACCTGCACTGATATTTTGCATACTGCCCATGCTTTTATCGCGGATTAAGATATAAGCCATCGCCAAAACAAAAGCACATACAAACATCAAATTCAGTGCAACTGCAAATTGCAGTCCTAAACCTGTGGTGTATTTAAGCAAAACATCAATCAGTGCATAACCCAACCAAACACAGCTCAAATATAAGATGCCTTGTTGCGCTTTAGCAGACTGCACTGCAGCACGATGCGAATACAAAATGCATAAGACCGCGATAATCCCAAGCGCGATTCCCACAATTTTCAGTTGGCTAAAATTTTCCTGAAAAATAAAATAAGCGGCTGCTAAAGACAAAACCACTGACAAACGCTGTGCAATTTCAGTTTTTAAAATACCTGCGCTGTCCAACGATTTTGCTAATGCTAAAAAGACACTGGGCAACAACACACCCAAACTAATAATGAGCCACCACGGCGTATGTTGGATTGAGATCGTGCCCAAGTTGGGTTTAAACCAGTAAAAACACAACACACTGGCACTGACATAATTCCATGTAATCATCTGCATGGGGTTAAAACCCTGCGTTTTGCAGACTTTTAATAAAATAGAGACCAGTACACTACAAAAGGCTGCGGCTACAATCAGTTCCATGACACGCTCGAGGATTGTTTTTGTTCTTGATTGGAAGTTGTGGACTCATCAGTAAAAAGCCCACAAGGACTGTGGGCTTTCGAGTTCTTAATTAAATTAAGAATTATTTGTAACGTTCAACCATTTTCTCTAAAGAAATTGGGCGAATTTTGTCTGCATTACCTGCAGTACCAAATGCTTCATAACGGTCTATACAAATTTGTTTCATTGCATCTACAGTTTTTGCGAAGAATTTACGTGGGTCAAATTCGCTTGGTTGTTCTGCCATCATACGGCGCATTGCACCAGTAGAAGCTAAACGTAAATCTGTATCGATGTTGATTTTACGCACACCATGCTTAATTGCTTCAACCAATTGCTCAACAGGTACACCATAAGTTTCTTTGATGTCACCGCCGTATTGGTTAATCACCGCCAACCATTCTTGTGGTACAGAGCTAGAGCCGTGCATTACAAGGTGTGTATTTGGCAACGCAGCATGAATTTCTTTAATACGGTCAATTGCAAGAATATCGCCTGTAGGTGGACGAGTAAACTTGTATGCACCGTGCGAAGTACCAACAGCAATCGCTAAAGCATCCACATTAGTATCTGCAACGAAGCTACGTGCTTCTTCAACAGATGTTAACAATTGAGAGTGGTCAAGTACGCCTTCTGCGCCCACGCCATCTTCTTCACCTGCCATACCTGTTTCAAGACTACCTAAACAGCCAATCTCACCTTCAACCGATACACCACACGCATGCGCCATTTGCACAGTACGACGCGTCACTTCGACGTTGTATTCATACGACGTTGGTGTTTTACCATCTTCACCCAAAGAACCATCCATCATTACTGATGAAAAGCCTAGTTGGATCGAACGCTGACATACATCAGGGCTTGTACCATGGTCTTGGTGCATAACCACTGGAATATGTGGCCACTCTTCAATTGCAGCCAAAATCAGGTGACGCAAGAATGGCGCACCTGCATATTTACGCGCACCTGCCGAAGCTTGAACAATTACAGGTGAATTGGTTGCATCTGCGGCTAACATAATTGCGCGCATTTGTTCTAAGTTGTTGACGTTAAACGCTGGAACGCCGTAAGCATGTTCACCGGCATGATCCAAGAGCTGGCGCAATGAAATAAGAGCCATAATATCCTCCCAAATAATGTTGGTTATTCTACCCTGTGATTTATTTCAATTCAGCAACAAATCGCCTTTTTCAAAAAAAAGTCCCTGCAAAAGCAGGGACTTTTAAACAAATTACTACAATTTGTCGTTTTTCAGCACTTATTGCGCTTCAGAAGCAGCAACTTCTGTGTCTGCAGTCGCAACGTCAGCAGGTGCATTTGCAACGTCTTCAGGAATATCGGTGTTGCCTTCATCCAAGATTGGTTGGTCAATTGCGTCGATTGCAGCTTGTTGTTCTGGTGTAACTTGAGCGTTATCTACAACTGCAGAAGATGCATCAGTTTCAGTCGCAGGTGCGCTTTCTTTTTTTGCACAAGCAGTCAAGGCTAAAGATGCAGCAATTAAAGCAGCAAGTGTTAGTTTTTGAATCATCGTCATTTCCTACAGTTAGGTCATTCATTTACTACAGTTTATTGCATATTTATGACATTTTGATGACTACGGCATGACATAAATATAAAAAAGTTGACCGAAGTCAACCTTTTTAAAAATTATTGATAAATTTTCTAGATTTAAGCGCGTTCTAATAATACCGCAACTGCAGGTAAGGTTTTACCTTCTACAAATTCAAGGAATGCACCTCCACCTGTAGAGATATAGCCGATTTTGTCTGCAACTTCATACTTGTCAATTGCAGCTAAAGTGTCACCACCGCCTGCAATAGAGAAACCTGCAGATTCTGCAATCGCCAATGAAAGTGCTTTCGTACCTTCACCAAATTGATCAACTTCAAATACACCCACTGGGCCATTCCAAAGAATTGTTTTTGAAGTTTTTAAAATTTCAGCAAATGCTTTTGCAGTTTCTGGGCCTACGTCTAAAATCATATCGTTGTCTGCAACATCTTCAACTTTTTTCACAGTTGCTTTCGCTGCTGCCAATGAACCCAAGAAATCTTCAAAATTAATTTCAGCGGCATCTGCAACTACAACATCGGTTGGCAGTGGTACAGAAACTTTTGCGGCAATTGCTTTGGCAGTGTCAATCAAATCATTTTCACATAATGATTTGCCCACGTTATAGCCTGCTGCAGCAAGGAAAGTATTGGCAATACCACCGCCTACAATTAATTGATCGCAAATATCAGACAATGAAGTCAATACATCTAACTTAGTCGATACTTTAGAACCTGCAACAATCGCCACCATTGGTTTTTCAGGTGTTTTTAAGGCACGACCCAAAGCATCTAATTCCGCAGCCAATAATGGGCCTGCTGCTGCCACTGGTGCTAAACGTGCAACGCCTTCAGTAGAGGCTTCTGCACGGTGCGCGGTACCAAATGCATCCATCACAAATACATCACACAATGCTGCATATTTAGCGGCAAGTTCTGGGTTGTTTTTCTTTTCACCGTGGTTAAAACGGCAGTTTTCCAATAAAACGACTTGACCAGGAGCAACGTCTACACCATCTAAATAGTCAGTGATCAGTTGAACATCTTGACCTAATGCTTGGGTTAAATACGCAGCTACAGGTGCTAAAGATTGTTCAGCTTTTGGCTCACCTTCAACAGGACGACCTAAGTGAGAATACACCATCACTGCTGCACCTTTGGCAACAGCAGCTTGAATCGTTGGCAATGCCGCACGTAAACGTGCATCGCTGGTGATCACACCATTTTTAACAGGTACGTTTAAATCTTCACGAATAAGGACACGCTTACCTGCTAAATCGAGGTCAGTCATACGCTGAAAGTTCATGTATAGCTCACTTTATTGATATCAAAACGCCACGATTTTAAATGATTATGCAGAAAAAGGTTAGCAACTTTTGTAGAATTGCTGATTAAAGCAAAAGTTTTGATTATGATAGAGAAAAGTTACCATCTTTCTAGAAACTATGTCTATTCATCCCGATCCAAATATCAATCGTTTAAATGTTTTGGGCGAACCTCTCGCTAGTTGTTGCTTTGATCCTATTACTGGATATTTTCGTAACGGTTTTTGTCATACCGCCCCAACCGATTTAGGTCAGCACACCGTTTGTGCACAAATGACCTCTGATTTTTTAAATTTCTCGCAAAAAATTGGTAATGATTTAATCACGCCAGTACCTGAAGTTGGATTTAACGGCTTACAACCAGGTGATTTCTGGTGTATTTGCGTCACCCGTTGGGTTGAGGCCTATCAAGCAGGTCATGCGCCACCGATTAAAATTCAAGCCTGTCATCAATCCGTATTGTCTTATGTGCCTTTAGATATATTGATGGATTATGCAGTGTGATGATCTGATGCAACTTCCAGAAATTATTTTAGCGTCAAGCAGCCAAACCCGTCAGCAATTAATGAATCGTCTACATTTGGCGTATAAGTCAATTTCACCTGATATTGATGAGTCTGCACAGGGTGAATTGCATGCGGATGATTTGGCACGACGCTTGGCTTTTGAAAAAGCACGCTGTATCGCGCAGCAATATCCTGATGCGATTGTGATTGGTTCAGATCAAGTGGCATGGCGTGAACAGCAGCCAGATATTTTTATAGGTAAACCGCTCACTTCAGAAAAAGCCATACAACAATTACAAGCCAATTCAGGTCAAACGGTTTATTTCAGCACTGCGCTGAGTGTGCAGCAGCAATCTACAGGCTTTGAACAAACGGTTGTAGAACACTACACAGTTCAATTCCGCAGCTTAACTGACAATGAAATTGCACGCTATGTTGCAAAGGAACAACCTCTTCATTGTGCAGGCAGTTTTATGTGCGAAGGTTTGGGCATTAGCTTGTTTGAAGCCATGCAAGGCAATGACCAAACCACCTTAATGGGTCTGCCGATGATTCAGTTATGCCGCATATTAAGAATGCTAAATATTCAAGTTCCCTAAGTTTTAAGCTGCATCATTAAACAGTCGTGAATATTTATGAAATGCTCTAAATCACCTTGCCCTTTACAGCGACAAATTGGACAATATTGAGATTATTGATAAAACTTGCTTAGGCTATTTTATGTCGCAACCTTTAGATGTATTAGGCGGAATGACCGCAGAACAATTCCTAAGTGAATATTGGCAAAAAAAACCACTTTTGGTACGCAATGCACTCCCAGAAATTGCCCACCTACTCGAACCTAATGATGTGATGGAACTCGCTCTTGAAGAAGATGTGACTGCTCGTTTAATTAAACAAAAAGATCGTGATCCAAATCAATGGACTGTGAAATCATCACCACTGATTAAGGCAGATTTTCAAAAAATGCCAAAGTTATGGACGCTATTGGTACAAGCCGTAGATCATTACTCTTTTGATCTCGCCGAACTTTGGAAAAAATTTCCTTTTATTCCGCAATGGCGACGTGATGACATTATGGTGTCTTATGCGCCTAAAGGCGGCTCTGTAGGTCAGCATTTTGATTTTTACGATGTTTTTTTAATACAAGGCTATGGACATCGCCGTTGGCAACTTGGACAAATGTGTGATGCCGAAACTGAATTTGTCGCAGGGCAACCTTTAAAATTATTGCCTGAAATGCAGGTCAATTTTGATGAAGTTCTTGCCCCTGGTGATTTACTTTATGTGCCACCAGGATTGGCACATTATGGCGTGGCAGAAGATGACTGTCTGACATTCTCGTTCGGTTTCCGTATGCCGAATATTAGTGAAATGATGGATCGCGTAAGCGATAAATTCTCTGCCGATGAGATGTTACGCACGCCACTACAAGACATTGTTCGTGAAAAAAGTACGCAAATTGGCGAAATGACTGCGACAGAACTGGATTATCTAAAAGCAGAATTGTGGGCGCGTTTACAAAACTCATCGGTGTTGGATGATGCGATTTTAAGCTTAATGTCCGAACCGAAATATCCTGAAAATATCCCTGAAGTAGATGAAATAGGTGTAGGTGATTTAGAGGATGCGCTAGATCAGGGTTATCAAATCATGTTGGAACCCGCCTCTCGCCTACTTTATGCAAATCAGCAAGATGAAGTTTTATTTTGGGCGAATGGTGAAGCGATTTGTGTCGCAGAAGCATCTATCCCTACGCTGCAAAAAATCGCCAATGGTGAACGCGTGCTGCTCGATGAAAACCTTTACGACGCAGATATTCTGGAAGATTTGGTACAACTGCTCAATGAATCCATTTTAATGTTGTTACCTGCTGAAGACGCTTAAAATATTCGTTTCAGCCCCCTCAAGATGATCAATTCATCTTGGGGAATTTAGATAAGCGGGATCTAAAGTTAAAACTGCCTGAATTAACGTATAGCCAGGTGTCGAATTTAATTTTAATTGCCCTCCAACCCGTTCTAAACGCATTTTCATACTGCGCATCCCAATACTCATGCCATGTTCAAGCACGCTATTGGCTTCAAAACCTACACCATCATCCTGAATTTTAAGTACCAATTGCTTAGGCGGTACAAATTGCATACTGACGGATACATGCTTGGCTTGGCTGTGTTTAATCACATTGGTTAAACTTTCTTCTAATACCCGCATCAAAGTTAAGCACTGTAACGAATTCGGCTCAATCACCCATTCATTTGGAAAATCCCACTTGGAATGAATATCGATTTCATCCATCAATTGACTAAAACGATGACGTACTGGCGCAACCCAAATTTTAGGATTTTCAGGCACTTTAGAACCAATGGAAGAACCACTATCAATAATTTGACGTAAATCATCACGCAGTAATTTCAGCATAGATAAGAACTGCTGATTACTCATGTTCTGTTCGCTTTGGTCGACCATAATCATGGAACGTACCAAAGATGCACCCAAACCATCATGCAAATCATGCGATAGATGAATCCGCTCTTGCAAACGCACATTTTCCAATTCTAAATAATGCTTTTCTGACATACTACGTTTTAAATCATCACTGACTTCAAAAACTTTAAGCTCTAAATCTTGATTAAATTTCTCAATTTTTTGAATATTTCTTTTTAGGCGCATGCCTAAAATAATCGCAATAAATAAAGTAATTACTGGCGAGGTATACGGTGATAATGGCTGATATAAACTTGCCGTTGCCGCATTACTTAAACGAAATACATCTACACCCGCAAAAAAGCCAATCAAGGTTAAACAAAATAGCAGCAGATATACTTCTGTTTTTGGGGATTTATACGCTAAATACGCCAAATAAAAATAAACCACGACTAGTAAGCTGGCATAACTTAAAAAGACAATCCCAAATACCAGTTTGACATAATCTAAGGGTGTTAAAAACACACAAACGATTACCGCTAAACTCAGAATAAAAATACTTTCTTCCAATATTGGCAAGCGTTGATTGACAAACCTAATTAAATACAGACTAAAAGCTAAAACATAGAGGATAAAAAAGCTTAAATTGGCTTGAGATGCCACCAATACACTTGGGTATGGAAAGGTTTCTGTGGTTAAAAAATGAGAAATAAATAATAACCAGAACATGCAACTCAACGCGAACCAACCAAAACTCTGATCACGGCGTAAAAACAGCCAAATAACCAAACATAAAATGCCTAAAGTGGCAGATAAAATCGCATTAATTTCAAATAAAGTACGTTTATTCCATATACTTTGCTGGTGCTGTTCAATATTGTTATGCACATTATTAAAACTTATTTTTCCTATACCCGCATTTTGAAATGCATATCCATTTACATAGACCAATATTTGATTTTTACCTTGTTTTAAGCCTGAAATAGGTAAAATCCAGTAACGTGGCATATTCCAGTTTTTTGACAAAGGCTCTTCTAAATGTTGACTTGCCCAAAGTAAATCTTGATTCAGATAAACTGCCCCTGCACTATTTAAAAAATTCAGTGCAAAAACGATGGGTTGATTTAAACGATGATCACGCTCACAAAACCACTCCCACTCTATTTTGTACCACGCCCCACCATTATAATTTTTCCAGCGATCATCCCAAACGTCGGGCAGTTGAACATTTTCCCAACCCGTTTCAGGTTTTTTATTATGTGATGCTGTTTTGGCAGAGCTGATTGAAAGTACATGCACATTGCAGTACTGATTAATTGGGTACACCACTTGCTGCGCATAGCTTTGCCACGCACAGAACAATAACAACACGCCCAAACCACACTGCCAAAGCCTTTGAATCATAAAAGACCTAAAGTTCTAGCGGTACTGACAGCCTTAGTGCGTTTAGTGACCGACAACTTCCGATAGATATGTTTAATATGACTTTCAACGGTATAACGCGACACAAATAATTGCTCAGCAATTTCACGGTTACTTAAGCCCTGCGCCACCAGATTTAAAATTTCTAATTCACGATTGGTGAGCTGTTCATAATGTGAGTTGAATGCTTGAGCATCGGCGCGATCTGATAAATCTTCGGTCAGCACGGGTACTTTTTGATGTGAAATTTGCGATAAAATTTCACGGGCGATAAATGGGTCTATCGGTGCACCACCTCTTAAAATGCTGCGTATTGCGATAATAATTTCAGCATCATCACGTTCTTTAAGCACATAGCCTGTTGCACCTGCTTGAATTGCAGAAAATAAGCTGTCTTGGGTGCTCCATGCAGAAATCACCAAAATTAATGCGCTTGGATCTCTAAAATGTAATTGTTCGATTAGTTCTTTACCATTGCCATCGGGCAAGCCTAAATCGACTAAAGCTAAAGCAATCGGATGATCTTCTATACACGTCATTGCAGCTTTAAGATGACTCACGAAAAATAGCATGTCATCTTGATAGCCAATATCATGCAAAATTTTTCTAAGACGTGACTGAATAATAGGCTCATCTTCAACAATTAAAACCGGTACGGGTAATATCGCTTCCATTTCTGCCATCATTCATCCCCTTGATTATGTTTGTAAATATATCAATCGTTTTGATGTAAACACTATCCCTAGAATTAAGGAGTTTTTCAAATTTAGCTTATTTTATAAACATGAGCATAGCACGGCTTTGTTGCACAAACCTATCTGTAAAGGCTTTTTCAGCGATATAATTTTCAAATGAAGAAGCCTACACACAAAATCTACCGTACAACCAATTGGCCCGCATATAACCGAGCACTCATGAGTCGCG
>NZ_VPBI01000014.1:0-78368 GCF_013418795.1 Acinetobacter sp. YH12120
TCAACAATACAAAAAATTTCTGTAAAATCGTACATGGTAGTTAGAGCCTTTGGGTTGTGTCGTAACTTTCTAAATGGCTCTAACTACCTTTTTTTCAAGGGCTTTTCTTATCCGTAATTCGGGTTAATATAAAATAATGATCTGTGATGACTCAATCTATATCCCGCATACTGCAAAATATGAATTATCCCGAGATTTATCCACAGAAATTGTGGATTTCTCAGGAAGAATATTCAAATAAATTTCCGCTATGCTGAAGCTGAAAACCTTCTCCCTGTGGGAGAAGGCTAGGATAAGGAATAACAAATTATGCTTTTAAAAGAATGTATGAAAACATTCAATTATTGATCAATAATGTCCGTGCCTTTTGGCGGCGTGAAATTAAAAGTCGATGCAGGAATTTTGGCATTGACTTTCACATTGTTAAAACGCACATGCGTGGTTTGTCCCAATGAATCCTGCAAAATCATTAAGGTTGGCGCGTTACGTGCACCAAAACTAATGGTTAAACTTTGAAATACGCCATCATCACTTTTTGGATATAAGGTGTAATAGGTTTTTGACTTATTCGGCTGGGTCACACGATACGACTGCATGATTTGATTAGTATTACCCGAAAGCAACAATGCAGGCGTATTTGCCACTTGATCATCTAGGCTTTGGCGTACCGCTTGCTGTAAGTCTGGATCATAAATCCATACGGTTTTGCCCGTAGTCACAATTGTCTGTTTAGCTGGACTGGTGGTTTCCCAAAAGAATTTACCCGGACGTTCAACTTTCATAACCCCTTTAAAATTCTGGTTCATGTGTTGTGCCGATAAACCACGGTTTGGCAAAGCCTTGCCATTATTGCTGACTTTGGTGGTTTGCTCAAAATTGGCGGTAAAACTTTTAATACCATTCAATTGTTTAACAAGGTTTGCTGTCGCTTGTTGCTCCGATGCTGCCACTGGCGCAGCAAACACTGTAGTACTCATGATTGGCGCTAAAGTGGTTGCACCCAATGCCACAGCACACATCGTTTTACGAAGCATATTCATAGATTCACCTTTTTATATTTGCTCAATCGCAATGTTTTGGATGTCCCATCTTAAACCAATTTCTGGCGCTAATATGATAGAAAATAAGAAGTTTTGTATGCTTATTAATATAAAATGTAGAAATTTATCCATCATGATGAAGAACTAAAAGTTATCCTTTGACCCTAATTTTCCATCATACAAGCATAAAAAAACCCACAATCACTTGTGGGTTTTTTCACTATTTCAGCTTACGCTTCAACAGATACGTAGCGACGGCCAAATTGACCTTTCACTTCGAATTTTACTACGCCGTCAGCAGTAGCAAATAAAGTATGGTCACGGCCCATACCTACGTTTGCACCAGCGTGGAATTCTGTACCACGTTGACGAACGATGATGTTACCAGCAGTTACAGTTTGACCACCGTAAACTTTAACACCTAACATCTTAGGATTCGAATCACGACCGTTCTTAGTCGATCCACCGGCTTTTTTAGTTGCCATGTCTATTTACTCCTAGTGATTAGCCTGCAATACCAGTAATTTTCAACTCGGTAAACCATTGACGGTGACCTTGTTGCTTACGGTAGTGTTTACGACGACGCATTTTAACAATACGGATTTTGTCGTGACGACCATGACCAACCACTTCTGCAGTTACTTTAGCGCCAGCAACAACTGGAGCACCGATTTGAACGTTGTCACCGTTTACAACCATTAATACGTCATCAAACGTAATAGTTGCGCCAGTTTCAGCTTTCAATAATTCAACTTTAAGGGTTTCACCCTCAACAACACGGTGCTGTTTACCACCGCTTTGGATTACTGCGTACATAATGTACTCCAAACATGCCCGTGTCGTCGTGCCGATAAAGGGATATATCGATCTTAAAACGAACGCCACTGGGGGTTATTCAAGGGCAAAGATTTTAAGCGATATTCGCACAAACAACAAGCCATTTACGGCAATTATTGCACAACAAGGTTGATTATTTAATACCCAGCCGCGTAAATGACTTTCTGCAGCCTCATCCATATTCAATGGATCAATCAATACAGACAGATTGTGTTGGCGTAAACTGCTGTGCTTGTTAAAATCATGCCCAACTTGAGCAAATAACTGAATTTACCCACAAAGTTATTGACTTCGTTTTCTAGTAGAATTAACAATTACAGCATTTGGCAGGTGCCTAACTATTGCATTCATTGCGTTATTTTCGCAGACTTAAGCAGTTTTCTTGGCTGTAACATAAGTTACAACTGATTCAACTAAGTTGTCATTCAATATTATTGAGGTTTCTCTTCACATGACCATCGACTTTAAGCAAGACATTCTCGCCCCTGTTGCTTCTGATTTTGCCGCGATGGATACATTTATTAATGAAGGGATTACCTCTAAAGTCGCGTTAGTGATGGCGGTTAGTAAGCATGTGGTCGAAGCTGGCGGTAAGCGCATGCGTCCAATTATGTGCTTACTTGCTGCCAAAGCTTGTGGTGCAGAAGATTTAGAGCGTCAACGTAAACTGGCTGCAATTATTGAAATGCTGCATACCGCAACTTTGGTGCATGATGATGTGGTGGATGAGTCTGGTTTACGTCGTGGTCGACCTACTGCTAACGCCACTTGGAATAACCAAACAGCGGTTTTAGTCGGTGACTTTTTAATCTCCCGCGCCTTTGACTTATTGGTCGATTTAAACGATTTGGTATTGCTAAAAGACTTTTCTACAGGGACTTGTGAAATTGCCGAAGGTGAAGTTTTACAATTACAGGCACAGCATCAACCTGACACTACAGAACAAATTTATTTAGACATTATTCACGGCAAAACTTCACGTTTATTTGAACTTGCCACTGAAGGTGCAGCAATTTTAACAGGCACGCCACAGTACCGTGAGCCGTTGCGTTTATTTGCAGGACACTTTGGCAATGCCTTCCAAATTATTGATGATATTTTAGATTACACATCAGACGCTGAAACATTAGGTAAAAATATTGGCGATGATTTAATGGAAGGCAAACCAACTTTGCCTTTAATCTCTGCATTAAGAAATACCACTGGCGAACAACATCAAATTATTCGTCGCAGTATTGCGACAGGTGGTACTTCTGACCTCGATCAGGTTATTGCCATTGTGCAGTCCTCTGGCGCTCTCGATTATTGCCGCCAACGTGCCACAGAAGAAACAGAAGCCGCTATTGCCGCTTTAGAAGCACTGCCAGACTCGGAGTATCGTCAGGCCTTAAAGAATTTAGCCTTATTGGCTTTACATCGCATTCAATAATTTAAGCAGCTTATGCATATAAAACTCAACGATTTATTTAGAAAAATGCAAGAACAGCTGGATACACCAAAAGCTGTTCTGGATGAAAATCTGCTGATTGAACTGGTCAATCGTATCCGTCCAAGTGACACTCAAGATTTAGAAGAAACTCATCAAAAGTTTCAAGCTTTCTTACAAGCCTTGCTGCTGACACCCGATGCCAGCTCAACCTTGCAACATTTTGTTTTACGTCTAATCAATCAATACAAACAAACCAGTTTATATGCCGACACGGGAATTTTATCGCTCGATGGTTTTTGGAATCAGTTGTTTCAGCGTTTGGGCGCGCACTTTTTACCGCTGATTAATGATGAAAGCCAACTGCAAGATTTAGTCCGTCGAGTTTTTCCACTACGTAGTGATAAATACTGGCTCGACAATATTGAAGATACCGAATGGCAGCAATTATTTACTTTACTGAATCGCGGACATGGCGGACAAACACAAAAACGCCTGATTCGCAGTGAAATTATTAAAGCTCTAACAGTGCTGTCATATCGGGTCAGCGGCATTGGTTTATATCCTGAATTTATTAGTGCCTATCCTGAACTAAGTGAATATGATTCACCTTTTTTGGCACAAAACCGCGAAATCAACGAGTTTATTCAGCTTTATAAAGTTGCCGATCAACAACACGATCAAATCAGTGCCATTCAACCACCCGATGCCTCTCAAGCTTTGGTGATGATTGACCAATGTCATGATGTCAGCAGTAAAATTCGTCGTGCCACCAAACGAACTGGCGTCAGCATCAGTCTGACCTACTTATTGTCTTTACTTGAACAATGTTTAGAGCGGATTGAACTGTTGCTGAATTTAATCGTGGCGCAAGACAAAGTCCGTTATGTTTCGGCAGGACAATTACTGGTAGATGTAACTGCGGCATTGTATAGCGAACGCAGTGTACGCTCCTTGCTTGCAGAAAACAGTGAGTTAATTGCCTTACAAGTCACTGAAAATGCTAGTAAAACGGGTGAGCATTATGTAAGTACCGACAAAGACGGCTTTTGGGGCATGTATAAAGCTGCGGCAGGTGCAGGTGTTTTAATTGCCACGATGGCGACTTTAAAAACCCTCGCCTCGCGTTTAGTGCTCGCTCCGATGATGCAGGCCATCATCAACAGCATGATTTATTCATTTGGTTTTATGCTGATTCATGTCTTGCACTTTACTGTTGCCACCAAACAACCCGCAATGACTGCTGCAGCATTGGCTTCTACGGTACAGCATCGTAAAGGCTCTAAAATGGCACAAATTGCCGAACTTGCTGCCTTAATTATTAATATTATCCGCACGCAGTTCGTCGCCATTTTGGGCAATATCTCGATTGCCATTCCAGTCGCAGCCTTAATTGCTTTTAGTTGGGATGCCATGTTGCATGAACCGTTGATGTCACATGCCAAAGCATCCAATATGCTGCACGACTTGAATCCGTTTACTTCACTTGCCATTCCACATGCCGCCATTGCAGGGGTATTTTTATTTCTGTCTGGTTTGATTGCAGGTTATTTCGATAACATGGCCGTGTATCGTAAAGTCGGGCCACGCCTAAAAGCCCATCTGCATTTAAAAAAGCTACTCGGGCAAGAACGTCTCAATATATTTGCCAATTATATAGAACGAAACTTAGGGGCTTTGGCAGGTAATTTCCTGTTCGGGATTATGCTCGGCAGTACCGCCACACTGGGTTATATTTTGGGTTTACCGATTGATATTCGCCACATTGCCTTCGCTTCTGCCAACTTTATTCAGGGTTTAATGAATATTAATGGCTCACCTGAAATTGGCCTGATTATTGTGTCCTTTTTAGGCGTACTGCTAATTGGTTTAACCAACTTATTTGTCAGCTTTACTTTAACCATTATTGTGGCATTGCGTGCGCGTCGGGTACGTTTTGAACAGTGGAAACCTTTGGCAAAATTGGTGCTGACTCACTTCTTAACCCGTCCAAGTGATTTCTTTTGGCCACCGAAACAACCAATTACAGTGGATGACGATGCATCCTCAAATACTGAACGAAATGCTAAAATTTAGTGCACATTTACATTGCGCACAAAGTAACAAAAAAAGAAATTCTTCTCATTTACATTGGCTTGAAATAAAGTGTACTGACTAGTACACTTTATTCCATTCATCAACCGTGCTCAAATCGGTTAAACTTACAGGGATTTTTAGCATGCCTAAAATACTGCTTTATCTCGGTAGTTTACTATTTATAATCAGTGTGTTAGTGCTAAACATTCCAAGTTGGCAACAATTTGATGTTGCCAGTGTGGAGTTTTTAAGTACCCAGCGCACCGCACATTTGAATCAATTGGCAATCACACTTTCTGTATTAGGTGGCATGCCATTTGTATTATTTTTAACCTGCCTATGGTGTTTCTATTTGGCATGGTATAAAAAATACACAAAAATTGTTTTTATCAGTGTAGGACTGGTCGTAAGTATTGCGCTTTCATGGCTGCTCAAATACCTATTCGCGCGACCTCGCCCGCCTGAAGCATTGCATTTGGTGGAAACTTTTGGCGCATCATTTCCAAGCGCTCATAGTTTTTATGCTGCAACTTTAGGTTGTTTGGTGATTTACCTGAGTTTGCAACATCCAGCGCATAAAATTTTGTCTGTGTGCGCGTGGTTATGGATGTTGCTGATGGGCATTTCCCGTGTGTATCTGGGAGTGCACTATCCTTCAGATGTCCTCTCTGGTTGGAGCATAAGTTTTATTTGGATCACATTGTGGTATCTGTTTTGCGCTCAATATCTGCAAGACAAACCAATACATAAGTTTAGATAAAAATCTAATAGAGGTGAAAGAATGATGTCTGCAAAGCTTTGGGCTCCTGCCCTGACTGCTTGCGCATTAGCCACAAGTTTAGCACTTGTGGGTTGTAGCAAAGATCCAAAAGATGCACAGCAAGCAGGTGCAGCTCAGCAAATGCCACCGACTGAGGTTGGCGTACTGGTGGCACAGCCACAAAGCGTGGAACAGTCTGTAGAACTGTCTGGACGTACCACAGCCTTTGAAATTTCAGAAGTTCGCCCACAAACCAGTGGTGTGGTTCTGAAACGTTTATTTACCGAAGGCAGCTACGTGCGTGAGGGTCAGGCGCTTTATGAAATTGACTCACGTACCAACCGTGCCAGTCTAGACAGTAGCCGTGCAGCACTCACCCGCCAGCAAGCGCAATTGAATGTGTTACGCATTAAAGAAGGTCGTTACCGTCAGTTGGTAGGCAGCAATGCAATCTCTAAACAAGAATATGATGACATTGTGGCACAGGTAAAACTTGCCGAAGCCGATGTTGCTGCGACTCAAGCAGAAGTACGCAATGCCGAAATTAACCTAGGCTATTCGACTGTACGTGCCCCAATTTCAGGGCAAACTAACCGCTCTACTGTGACTGCAGGTGCATTGGTTACGGCTAGTCAGGCGGAACCGTTGGTGACGATTCAACGCTTAGACCCAATTTATGTAGACATCAATCAGTCCAGCGCAGAGTTACTACGTTTACGTCAGCAATTGAGTCAAGGTAGTTTAAATAGCAGCAACAACACCAAAGTAAAATTAAAACTTGAAGATGGCAGCTACTACCCTGTTGAAGGTCGTTTGGCTTTTTCTGATGCCAGCGTGAACCCAGAAACAGGCACCGTGACTTTACGCGCCGTGTTCCCAAATTCAAATCATTTATTATTGCCGGGTATGTTTGCCACTGCGCAAATTGTGCAAGGTGTGATTCCTAACGCAATCTTAATTCCACAAGCTGCGATTAGCCGTACCCCAACAGGTCAGGCAATGGCAATGATTGTGAATGCCAAAGGTATTGTTGAACCGCGTCCTGTGACCACAGTTGGTACGCAAGGCAGCAACTGGATTGTGACTGAAGGTTTGCAAACTGGCGATAAAGTGATTGTCGAAGGTATTGCCAAAGTAAAACCTGAACAGCAAGTGGTCGCTAAGCCGTATCAACCGCAAGGCGCTGCTCCTCAAGCTGCACCTGCTGCACCAGCAAAATCGGGGGATGCCAAACCAGCCTCAGAAGCCCAAGCAACTGAATCAAAAGCTACTTCAAATACATAAGGAGTAGACGTTAATGGCTCACTTTTTTATTCATCGCCCCATTTTTGCATGGGTGATTTCATTGGTAATCATGTTGGCGGGGATTATTACCCTCACCAATATGCCAATTGCCCAATATCCGACCATTGCACCGCCAACGGTCACCATTGCTGCAACCTATCCGGGTGCATCTGCTGAAACTGTGGAAAACACAGTAACGCAAATTATTGAACAACAAATGAACGGCTTGGATGGTCTGCGCTATATTTCATCCAACAGTGCGGGGAACGGTTCTGCATCCATTACGTTAAACTTTGAACAAGGTATCGACCCAGATATTGCACAGGTTCAAGTACAGAACAAATTGCAATCTGCTACGGCGCTCTTGCCTGATGATGTGCAACGTCAAGGCGTGAAAGTGACCAAATCAGGAGCGAGCTTCTTACAGGTTCTCGCTTTTTATTCACCTGATGAAAGCCTGTCTGCCGATGATATTAAAGACTATGTTAACTCTAACATTTCTGAACCGCTGAGCCGTGTTGCAGGTGTGGGTGAAGTACAAGTCTTTGGTGGCTCATACGCGATGCGTATTTGGATGGACCCTGCCAAAATGGCGAGCTTGCAAGTCACACCAAGTGATATTGCTCAAGCGATTCGTACCCAAAACGCACAGGTTGCGGTAGGTCAATTGGGCGGCGCACCTGCAATTCAAGGTCAGGCTTTGAATGCTACAGTAACTGCGCAAAGCTTGCTGCAAACACCTGAACAATTCAGCAATATTTTTCTAAAAAATACCGCTTCAGGCGCTCAAGTGCGCTTGGGTGATGTGGCACGAATTGAACTTGGTGCAGACAACTATCAGTTTATTTCTAAATACAACGGCAAGCCTGCGGGCGGTGTCGCAATTAAATTATCTACAGGTGCTAACGCCCTAGATACTGCTGCTGCTGTGGAAGAACGCCTCAAGCAATTACGTCCTAACTACCCTGCGGGTTTAAAGGATGAGTTGGCTTTTGATACCACGCCATTTATTGAACTTTCGATTAAGAGTGTTGTTAAAACCTTAATTGAAGCGATCATTTTGGTCTTTATTGTGATGTTCCTGTTCTTGCAGAACTGGCGCGCCACAATTATTCCAACTATGGCCGTGCCTGTAGTGGTACTGGGTACCTTTGCCGTGATCAACATGTTTGGCTTCTCGATTAACACCCTGACCATGTTTGCCATGGTACTGGCGATTGGTCTATTGGTCGATGACGCAATTGTCGTGGTGGAAAACGTAGAACGTGTCATGGTCGAAGAACATCTTGACCCTGTGGCGGCGACTGAAAAGTCGATGAAACAGATTTCAGGCGCACTGATCGGGATTACCTCGGTATTGTCTGCGGTATTCGTACCTATGGCATTCTTTGGTGGGACTACAGGCGTTATTTATCGTCAATTCTCAATTACGCTTGTGACTGCAATGGTGTTGTCACTGGTCGTAGCGTTGACCTTTACCCCTGCCCTATGTGCCACGATTCTTAAACAACACGATCCAAACAAGCCTGAAAGCAACGGTATTTTTGCGCGTTTCTTCCGCTGGTTTAACCGCAGTTTCGATAAGCTCTCGGTTAAATATCAAGGTGGTGTTAACCGCATGACGCATCATAAAATCTTCTCGGGGGTTTTATATGCAGTGGTACTGGGCATTATTGTGTTAGTGTTCCAAAAACTACCATCATCATTCTTGCCTGATGAAGATCAGGGCGTGGTGATGACATTGGTACAACTCCCACCAAATGCAACTTTGGAACGTACTGACGCCACCATGACCAGCATGACCAACTTTTTCAGAGAAAATGAAAAAGAGCATGTGCAGTCGGTATTTAGTGTTTCAGGCTTCTCTTTCTCAGGCGTTGGTCAAAACGCAGGTATGGCGTTCATTAAGTTAAAAGACTGGAGTGAGCGTACAAGCCCTGAATCTCAAGTTGGTGCAATTATCCAGCGTGGTATGGCACTGAACATGATTGTGAAAGATGCCACTTACATCATGCCATTACAGCTTCCTGCGATGCCAGAATTAGGTGTCAGCTCAGGCTTTAACTTGCAACTGAAAGATGCTGCGGGCAATGGTCATGAAAAACTCACCATGGCACGTAATATTGTGTTGGGTGAAGCATCTAAAGACCCTCGCTTAATGGGCGTACGTCCAAATGGTCAAGAAGATACACCACAGTACCGTATTATTATTGACCAAGCGCAAGCAGGTGCGGCAGGTGTCAGCATTGCTGAAATCAACAGCACCATGGGCATGGCTTGGGGTGGTTCGTACATCAATGACTTTATTGACCGTGGTCGCGTGAAAAAAGTCTATGTACAAGCCGAATCTGATTCACGCATGATGCCTGAAGACCTGAACAAGTGGTATGTCCGCAACAACCGTGGTGAAATGGTGCCATTCTCTGCCTTTGCAACAGGTGAATGGACTTATGGTTCACCTCGTTTGGAACGCTATAACGGCGTATCTGCCAAGAACATTCAGGGTGCGCCTGCGCCAGGTGTCAGCTCTGGTGAAGCCATGCAAGCGATGGAAGAAATTGTCGCAAAACTACCATCTATGGGCTTAAACGGCTTTGACTATGAATGGACAGGTTTATCACTTGAAGAGCGTGAATCTGGCGATCAGGCACCATTCCTCTATGCACTGTCATTACTGATTGTATTCTTGTGTTTGGCAGCCTTGTATGAAAGCTGGTCTATTCCATTCTCGGTGCTGTTGGTGGTACCGTTGGGTATTGTCGGAGCATTATTGCTTACCTTCGGGGGCATGATCTTGTTCAAAAACCCGAACCTATCCAACAACATTTACTTCCAAGTGGCGATTATTGCCGTGATTGGTTTATCTGCCAAAAACGCGATTTTGATTGTGGAGTTTGCCAAAGAGCTACAAGAAAAAGGTGAAGACCTGTTTGAAGCGACCTTGCATGCTGCAAAAATGCGTTTACGTCCAATCATTATGACCACTTTAGCCTTTGGTTTTGGTGTATTGCCGCTTGCACTTTCTTCAGGTGCAGGTGCAGGTAGCCAACACTCGGTCGGTTATGGTGTTTTAGGTGGTGTGATTAGCTCAACCTTGTTAGGGATCTTCTTTATTCCTGTATTCTATGTCTGGATTAGAAGTATCTTTAAATACAAACCAAAACAACAAAATAATCAGGAGCATGTATCGTGATGCAAAACTTATGGTCGCATACAGGCCGTGGTATTGCGGTTTCTGCCCTCGCGCTTGCTTTGACAGCTTGTCAAAGTATGCGTGGGCCAGAGCCCGTCGCTCAGGCAAGTATTCCAAGCAGCTATACTGCTGCTGCATCGGGTACTTCAGTGGCTGAACAAGGTTATAAAGATTTCTTTGCCGATCAACGCTTATTACAAGTTTTGGATATGGCATTGAACAATAACCGTGATTTACGCACAGCGACGCTGAATATCCAACGTGCCCAACAAGCCTATCAAATTACCGAAAACAACCAGTTACCTACCATTGGTGCTAGCGGTGGCGTACTGCGTCAAGACCAAGGTACTGCTTTAGGCACACACACACGCTATAACGTTGGTTTAGGTGTAACTGCCTACGAACTAGATTTTTGGGGTCGTGTACGCAGCTTAAAAGACAATGCATTAGATAACTTCTTGGCAACTCAAAGCTCGCGTGATGCCACACAAATTGCCTTGATTGGTCAGGTGGCGCAAGCATGGCTCAACTATTCTTTTGCCAATGCCAATTTAAAACTGGCAGACCAAACCTTAAAAACACAGCTTGAGTCTTATAACCTCAACAAAAAGCGTTTTGATGTCGGCATTGATAGTGAATTACCTGTCCGTCAGGCACAAATTTCAGTTGAAACTGCACGTAATGATGTCGCCAACTACAAAACCCAAGTCGCGCAAGCACAAAACTTGCTGAACTTGTTGGTGGGCGAACAAGTTCCAAGTGCGTTATTGCCAACGCAACGTGTGACGCGCATTACCAAAACTACCGCAATTGGCGCTGGCTTACCAAGTGACTTGCTGAATAACCGTCCTGATATTCGTACTGCAGAGTATCGACTATCGGCTGCGGGTGCCAATATTGGTGCAGCAAAAGCACGTTTATTCCCAAGCATTAGCCTCACGGGCAATGCAGGCTATGCATCAACTGACTTGAGTGATTTGTTTAAATCAGGCAGTTTTGTTTGGGCAGTGGGCCCGAGCATCGACTTGCCAATTTTTGATTGGGGCACACGCCAAGCCAACATCAAAATTTCAGAAACGGATCAACAAATTGCTTTGGCTGACTATGAAAAATCAATTCAGTCTGCATTCCGTGAAGTGAATGATGCTTTGGCAGTTCGTCAAAATATTGGTGATCGTTTAGCGGCACAAAAACGCTTGGTTGATGCGACCAATACCACTTATAAATTATCTAATGCACGCTTCCGCGCAGGCATTGACAACTATTTAACCGTGTTGGATGCACAGCGTACGTCTTATGCAGCAGAACAAGGTTTATTGTTGTTGGAACAAGCCAATTTGAACAATCAGGTGGAGTTGTATAAATCTTTGGGTGGCGGTGTGAAAGCCAACACTTCAGATGCTACTTCGCAACCTGCATCATCGGCAGAACGTAAAGCGCAATAAGTCTTTGCGTCTACCTTAAATTTGCTGCTTAACAGCTCAGATATAAAGACTAAATCAGCTCACTTCGGTGGGCTTTTTTATTGCTTTTTGCAAGCACATTTCATATCTTCAATACGTCTTGTTTTTAAATATTAGAATCTTATGTTGCTTAGTAATCTTGAATCTGTACCAGGTCATCGTATTTCACGGCAAATTGATGTGGTCTATGGCAGCACCGTACGCAGTAAGCATGTGGGGCGTGACTTCTTGGCAGGACTCAAAAATATTGTCGGTGGTGAATTAACGGCTTATACCGAATTACTAGAAGAATCACGCCAAGAAGCGATGGATCGTATGATTGCTAAAGCACGTGGTTTAGGTGCCAATGCTATTGTTGGGATTCGCTTTTCTACTTCAAATATCGCTCAAGGTGCTTCGGAATTGTTTGTTTATGGTACAGCAGTGGTGGTCGAGGCAGATATTCCTAAACTTCCAGACCCATTTCCAGCATCACACTAAAGCAAAGATTATTGAACAGGAATAACATCACATGGATAATTTAATTCTGCAAATTGTTGTCTTTGCGATTTTATTTGCCGTAGGCTTTGGTTTTGGGCGACACAACGAACGCAAACATTTCAAATATTTAGCCGAGCAAGAACTGCGTTTAAGTTATATTCAGATTGATAATAACCGCTTCCAGACCAGTCCCAATTTTGGGCAATTGATACACAGCAATGTGGTCATTTCTCATGATTATTTTAAGTTTGTGATTGCCAATATTCAGAACTTCTTTGGCGGGCGCTTGACCAGTTATGAAAGTATTGTCGAGCGGGCGCGTCGTGAAGCCATCGTCCGTTTAAAATTAGAAGCTGAAAAAATGGGCGCAAATCATATTATGGGGCTGCGTTTAAGCACCACAGAATTGGGGATGCAAGGCGGCATGGTCGAAGTCTTTGCTTATGGAACGGCGGTTCAAAATAGCGTTAGTCAATTCTCTGCAAAACGCTGAGTACATCTTTCAGCGTTTGTAAAGAATTTAGTATAAATACTGATCTCGATAAGGCTGAGGAATTTGATATTGCCGACCATCAAATTTTAAAGTGAAACGCTGTTGAGTAGACACTTGTTTAGTTTCTTTGCAATTTTCTAAATCGCCCGACATTTCATAATGTTGAATACGATCACGTAATTGCATATCAAAATATTGTCGAGTTGTATTTCGCAAGATCATTAAAATAGCTTTGCTTTCTATTACTTTGGCATTACAACGTGTATCGGTTTCTGCCTGATAGCGCGCTACGATTAAGCCGTTTAAAATTTTCTTGTTATGTTGTAAATCATATAAATCGAGTACTTGCGCCGAAAATGGATTGGCACTTGAACGTCCTGCATAATTCCTTCTTAAACCAATTGCCCTTAAGCTTTCAGAAACTTGATACGGCGCCAAATCTAATTGGATAGAACGCAGTTCAATTGCATCTGAAGGCAAAAGCTCTTTCACGTGATAGATTGAATGAAGCTTTTGCGTTTTACTATTTACGGTTAAAAAAGTCAGCTGATAATCATCTACAGGTTGATCATCTTTTGTCTGAGTTTCAGCATAAGCAATTAAAGTTTGTTCAGGAACATTGGGGAAATCCGCACAAGCCAAAAAGTCCTCATTCACTGTGGTTGTATTTGTGTGCTGTCGTAAAATCTTTTCAATATATTCAGGTTGTTTACACAACGAATCATCGTTTGTTTGTAATTTGGCAAATGTCGTTTGAGTCATCCCTAAGAAAGCGAAAAGCCACGCGCTGATAAATAAAAAAATACCTTTCATCATTGAACGCATGGCTCATCCTTCTTTTTGTTTTTATTATTTTATTTTGAAGTCACTTTGATTAAAAATTACTTCACTTTGGTTTTACGAATCATTTTATATAAAGTACTTGGCGATAAACGCGACACCAACACGCCCAGTTTTTCTTTAGCGCCCCCGACCACGATATATTCATCGCCTGCCATGAGTGCTTTAACTGTATTTTTAGCAAAAACATCGGCATCTAAACCATTTTCAATGGCTTCATCTTGATGTCCTTGTGGTTTGCCTTCACCATTCAACGCATTAAAAGACACATTGGTATTCACAAATCCTGGGAAAACAACTGAAACCTGTACGCCCTGCTCCGCTACTTCGGCACGCAAACTATTCGCCCACATGTGAATGGCACTTTTCGCTGCAGAATATGACGCGCGATATTGCGTACCCAATAATGCTGCAACACTAGATACAAAAATAATGCGACCATGTTTTTGCTGTAAAAAGGTCGGCAAGACAGTTTTGGTCAGAAAGACCTGAGAAAAATAATCCACTTCCATAATGGTGCGTTCAGTCTGCATGGTCGTATCAGCAATTAAAGCGCGCTGACTTAAACCTGCATTATTAATTAGCCAGTCAATGCGTCCTTTACGTGCCAAAACTTGTTCATACGCATGTAACACCTGACTTTCATTGGTAATATCTGCACATACAGAAAGATGACGTTCAGGATTCAGCAAACTCACGCGTACTTTTTCAAGTTCTTCATAACGACGTGCGGTTAAAATCACTTGTACACCTTGTAAAGCACACTCTTTTGCCAATGCCTTACCAATGCCAGAAGATGCACCTGTAATCCACACCACTTTATGTTCCAAGTTTTCCCGTTTTGCCATAACCGTTTGTCCGCGTTATTTAAAAATTTAAGTCATCAAAATTTAAGTCTTAGGTTTTGCAGGATGCTGCAAAAACCCAAGAAAATGGTTTAAATATATCTCTGCACTTTCCAAATCGAATTGCGCACCCATTTTTTCTAGGCGTTTATACCCCAGTTGCGTAGTCAAATGAATCACGCCGTTTAAAGTTTTATCGACCACCAAATTAAATTTCAGCATTTTTTTCGGATCACGAATTAAATAACCCACGCCCTGATCAATAATTTGAGTAAACCCTTTAAATGCAGGCGCAATACATGCACTGTTGCCCTGCCGAATTTGCTCAATACAACCCAACGTTTCTTTCATAACAATACTATCGACAGGATAAGTCACAAAACCTTGCCCTTCCTGCTGATACATCATGCTTGCCAGATAATTCACCATAGGCGTTAAGCGTTCATTGCCAAAAAACGACACCGACCATGGCATATATTTTTGCATGGTTTGTATGACTTGCTGAATAATTTTTTCAGATTCACCATCCAGTGAATGACTAGAACGTGACAATTCACCAAAAAGTTGCTCAATAATTTCACAAGAAATATCGGTCAGTACCGCCCCCAAAGCTTTAGATAAACTTTCCGATTCACCTGCATTGAGTTGTTGATGAATGTGTTGAAATCTTTGATATGTTTCTGGTTTTAATTTTAAAGATACAGCATAAGTCATAACTGAACTTGCCTATTTTGACCGCATTGATGTGTTTTCATCTATTTTAAAATCCATTGCTTAAACCCAGTTTAAAACAGTGTTACAGGCAACGGAGAACTTGAAGTTTTTATCATACTTGTCGCCCATCATACGATGAGTTTGCCCAACTGCCAATTGCGATAAGTTTGGCTGAGTTGAATCTCGCTTAGCGGGCAATTTTTTTGCTACAATAGTTGCAATTTTTTATTCACTTTTAACCTGTTCTTACTATGACTGATTCAGCGCAAAATATTGCTACAACCTACGATCCTACCGAGATCGAGAAAAAATGGTACAAGACTTGGGAAGAAAACGGCTACTTTAAGCCGTCTGAAAAAGGCGAATCATTCTGTATCATGATTCCGCCGCCAAACGTCACAGGTAGCTTGCACATGGGTCATGGTTTTAACAACGCCATTATGGATGCCCTCACGCGCTTTAACCGTATGTCGGGTAAAAATACCTTATGGCAACCGGGTACAGACCACGCGGGTATTGCCACACAAATGGTAGTAGAGCGTCAATTGGGCGCGCAAAATATCAGCCGCCATGACTTAGGTCGTGAAAAATTCATCGAAAAAGTCTGGGAATGGAAAGAACAATCTGGCGGTAACATTACCCGTCAAATCCGCCGTTTAGGTTCTTCGGTAGATTGGTCACGTGAACGCTTCACTATGGACGAAGGCTTATCGAATGCGGTGAAAGAAGTTTTCGTGAAATTACACGAAGAAGGTTTAATTTACCGCGGCAAACGCCTTGTAAACTGGGATCCAAAATTACAAACTGCCCTTTCTGACTTAGAAGTTGAGTCGGATAAAGAAGAACAAGGTTCATTGTGGCACTTCAAATATTTCTTTGAAGATAAATCACTACGCACTCACGATGGTAAAGATCACATTGTAGTGGCAACCACTCGTCCTGAAACATTGCTGGGTGATACTGCGGTTGCGGTTGCCCTTGATGATGAGCGTTACTCGCACCTTGTTGGTCAAAACATCATCCTCCCAATTACAGGTCGTGCCGTTCCAATCGTAAAAGATGAGTATGTCGATAAAGAATTCGGTACAGGTTGTGTAAAAATTACCCCTGCACACGACTTCAATGACTATGAAGTGGGTAAACGCTGCGAATTGCCAATCATCAATATCTTCAACAAAAATGCTGAAGTATTGGCTGAGTTTGAATATATTGCGAAAGCAGGCGAACAAATTTCTAAAACCATTCCTGCACCTGCAGACTACATTGGTTTAGAGCGTTTTGAAGCACGTAAAAAATTAGTTGAACAAGCGGAAAGCGAAGGTTGGTTAGATCAAATCCAACCGTACACCTTGAAACCACCTCGCGGTGACCGTTCGGGCGTAATTGTTGAGCCATTATTGACTGACCAATGGTATGTGAAAATTGCACCGTTAGCGCAACCTGCAATTGAAGCGGTGCAAGATGGTCGCATCAAGTTCGTGCCTGAGCAATACAGCAATATGTATATGGCGTGGATGAACAACATTCAAGACTGGTGTATCTCGCGTCAATTGTGGTGGGGTCACCGTATTCCTGCTTGGTACGATGCTGAAGGCAATGTTTATGTAGGTCGTAACGAAGAAGAAGTTCGTACGAAAAATAATATCCCTGCCGATGTTCAATTAAACCAAGACGAAGACGTACTGGATACATGGTTCTCCTCTGCACTTTGGACATTCTCGACCTTAGGTTGGACGGGTGATGCCAAGAAAGATGCAGAAAACTACTTCTTAAATACCTTCCACTCCACTGATGTATTGGTGACAGGTTTTGACATCATCTTCTTCTGGGTGGCGCGTATGATCATGATGACCATGCACTTCATGAAGAATGAAGATGGCACGCCACAAGTACCGTTCAAAACAGTTTACGTTCACGGTTTGGTACGTGACAGCGAAGGTCAAAAAATGTCGAAGTCTAAGGGCAACGTGCTTGACCCATTAGACTTGATTGACGGTGTAGATCTTGAAACTTTAGTACAGAAACGTACGACGGGTTTGATGAACCCGAAACAAGCAGCGAAAATTGAAAAATCGACCCGCAAAGAATTCCCAGAAGGGATTCAGGCTTATGGCACAGACGCGGTTCGTTTTACCTTCTGCGCATTGGCAAATACAGGTCGTGACATCAAGTTTGATATGAAACGTGTGGAAGGTTATCGTAACTTTGCCAACAAAATTTGGAATGCTACCCGTTTTGTATTGATGAATGTTGAAGGTCAAACGGTTGGTCAAGAGGCACGTCAAGACCTTTGGGAATTGCCTGAACAGTGGATTGTGAGCCGTTTACAAAAGGCAGAGCAAGCTGTTCATCAAGCGTTTGCAACTTACCGTTTAGACTTGGCTGCGCAAGCGATTTATGACTTTATTTGGAATGAATACTGCGACTGGTATGTAGAGCTAACCAAACCTGTTCTGAATGATGAGTCTGTTTCTGAAGAACGCAAAGCCGAAGTTCGTCGTGTATTGCTTGCGGTGATGGAAGCTTCTTTACGTCTTGCTCATCCAATCATGCCGTACTTAACTGAAGAAATTTGGCAAACCCTTGCGCCAATGATTGGCTTGGGTGGCGAAACCATTATGTTGGCAAACTACCCTGTTGCAGATGAAGCCAAAATCAACGAACAAGCCGAAGCAGATATGCAATGGCTACAAGGTTTGATTGGTGCGGTGCGTAACATTCGTGGTGAAATGGGTCTAGGTAATGCACGTTTATTGCCTGTACTTTTACAGAACACGACTGAAGCAGAAAAAGCACAAATTTCTCGTATTGAACCGTTGTTTAAAGCATTGGCGAAAGTTGAAAGCATTACCTTCTTGGCAGATGGTGAACAACCACCATTGTCTTCTTCTTCTGTAGTCGGTCACGTGTCTGTATTCGTTCCAATGAAGGGTTTGATTGACCCGAAAGCAGAATTGGGTCGTCTACAAAAAGACTTAGACAAGGTTCAAAAGCAGCATGACCAAATTGCAACTAAACTTGCAAATGAAGGTTTTGTGGCGAAAGCCCCTGCGGCTGTGGTTGAAGGCGAGAAAGTGAAACTTGCTGAATTTGCAGATCAGTTAGCGAAAATTAAAGCGAATATGGAGCAGATTGCAGCGCTTTAATGTGTTGTTAGCTTGATCTAATTTGTGTATAAAGGGCTGATTATTCAGCCCTTTGTTTTTCAATATGAGCCAAGATGACATCAATAAATATAAAATTCTATTTGAAGTTTCCAAGCATGAATATCAACTAGAGATCGATAGAAGTAAATCACTGGATGATAAAGCAATTAAATATTCAACAATGGTTGGTATTGTGATAGTTGCCTACTCAGCAGCACTAACCAAGTTAGAAACTTTTACTGCTTATGCTTGCACTTCATTAACTAAATGGATTTTATATATTTTATGTGTAATCTTGTTTATAGCAATTCTAAGCTGTTGGTATAAAATTGCAAAAGTACTTAGTCTTTCTGCACTAGAAAAAGTTCCGTTGGATGACACCAATTTAATTAACACTTTTATGGATAATGACGAAAGAACATGCCTGTGGTATATGGGAGAAATTTATCAGGATTTAATTTCTCGAAATGCCCAAATGCTTGAAGACAAAGTTATTGCTTTAGAAAAAGCTTATTCAGAGATTAATTGTGCAGCAGCTATTTTTAGCATATTATGTCTATATCTATTAATTTTATGGTTAACGGGAGAATGCAATGTCCAGACATACACAGAACTCTCAAAACTCTACATCAAGAAATAATCAAAATACTTTAACAACCCTAACAGCTTCTAGCCGTCCTAGACCTACATGGGTTAAAGATTCTGTTAATTTACCGTCAAATTACAGAGTAACTACGGAAAGTGCTGATCCCCGTGTAGATTTTGAATCAAGCAATCGTCGATAATTTTCAAAATACCTCTTTAATAAAAGAGGTATTTTTCAATTCAGAACACACCTGCCACAAATCCTCCAACACCACATCCACCCTTCCCAACACATCAGAATTCCAATACTGCACGACAGTTAAGCCCAAAGTCTCTAAAAACTGAGTGCGCTCGACATCATAAGCCTGACCATTTTCCGTATTGTGCTGACCGCCATTCAACTCAATGACCAAGCCAATCTCATGACAGTAAAAATCTACAATATACGGTTCAATCATCTACGGACGTCTAAATTTGAGCACCATAAAGCGTTTGCACTAAGTAGTTGCCACAGCAAATTTTCAGCATCCGTAGCAGCATGACGCATAGATTTGGCAAATTGTAATAGTTGTGAATTCATCTTCTGATTCATTATTTTTTGTATTTATAGTTTTTAGACAATATAACAGTTTTTTTGTTTTCCTAAACCACTCAAGTAATTGCAGTTCTTTACTCAAAACCACTATTTCACCCACTCAATTTAATCATAGTATCAAGCATCAAAATAACAAAATAGACAATCTATGGATTGGTTTACCATCTTTATTCACGATACTACATGGGCATTTGTTGCCGAATTAATGATTCGGGCAGCACTCATGTTTAGCATGATTATTATATTTTTGCGCCTTACAGGGAAACGCGGAGTACGCCAGCTTTCCATTTTTGAATTGGCCATTATTTTATCGCTCGGTTCTATTGCAGGCGACCCCATGTTCACTGAAGATTTACCTTTGGTACACGCCTTGGTGGTGATGACAGTAGTGATTGGAATGTATCGCCTGACCACATGGCTCATGATGAAATACCAACCCTTTGAAGATTTGATTGAAGGTAAATCACTGTATATTGTAGAAAATGGCGAACTGGTCATAGAAAAAATTAAATACGGCAAAATGTCGCATGATGAATTCTTTGCCGAAATGCGCCAACAAGGTGTGGAGCATTTGGGACAAGTACGTGTTGGCTTACTGGAAAGTGATGGCAAATTCAGCATATTATTTTTTCATGGTGATGCCACACGCTATGGTTTACCCTTATTTCCTAAAGCTTGCCAACCCGTGTACCGCATAGCACCACACACTTATTATGCCTGCATGTATTGCGGGCATGTCCGTTTACTTGAACACGCTAATGAAATCTGTCCGCGTTGTAATCACCAACAATGGACACAGGCAATCAATACCCCATACCGCAGCTAGAATATGCTGATTTTACCTGCAACACATCTCTATGCGACTTAAACTGTCGCAGGATTGTCATAATTTAAAGTTATACTGCCTGCGCTGCCGAAGTGAAGCACTGAAAGCGCAAATAATAATTTTTGAAAATCACAAAAACGAGATCGGTATCTACTTCAATGTGGATACCTTTTATACTCCAGCGACTCTTTAAAGGTCGCTTTTATTTTTTCCACTCAATGAATTTTTTAAAGTGGTTTAAGCCTGTCATTCTGTCTTGATGATCTATCTTCTTATTCGAGCGTGGATGAGTGAGCGCTTTTCGCAAGCTTTGCCCATTTCCAGATCGTGACAAGGCATAAAATCGCAACAACACAAATCAACAGCAAGTAATTCGCATAGCCTAAAGCATCGCCCAACATTCCACTCAGGGTATAGAGTACCCCGCTCACAGTCGCCATAATCGCAACCTGAAATGTAAAGTCGGTCCCTGCGTATTGTTTACGGCTGTACTGCATAATCAAGGTCAGCATCACCACAAGTAACATGGCAGAGCACAAATCTTCTGCAGCATTAATGCTATAAATCAGCCAGTGTGCAACATCAACTTGCTGTTCATACAATTCAGCCAAATAAGCATAGGCCACTAAACTCAAAATTTTAAGCACAGAAAAAATGATGAGGGCATGCGCTCTAGACCACCATTTCAGCATCAACCCTGCGATGCCTGCACCCAACAAAGCGGCCATTGCTCCCAACATGGTCACATAAATGCCAATTTGAGAAAAGCTTAAGCCTAAATCTACCATTAAAGGTTTTAATAAAGGGCCAGCCAAACCATCGGCAATTTTAAAGCTGAGTAACACCCATAGCCATGCGTACAGTACAGGCGTTTCCACAAAATAGCGCAGATATTCACGAATCGCAGCAAGACGTGCGTGAAATGACATTTTACTTTGAGCTTGAACAAGCACTTGTTTAGCAGCATGTTGTGGCTCTTTAAACATTAAAATTGGCAAGGTATTTAAAAACACCAATCCCGCTAAAATTAAGAAAGTTTTTTGCCAATCTAGCCAATCCAATGCCCACAGAATTGCACCACCACCCACAATAAAGCCCAGTCGTGAACCAACCACCTGAAAGGTATTACCCCAATGTTGCTGTTTGGCTTGTAAAATATTGACCGCCAAACCATCGGTGGCAATATCTTGGGTTGCACCGACCAAGTTCATACCGAGCAAAGCCACAAAAAACACCCACAAATATATAGGATGATTTAAGGACTCAATCGGTAAAAAGGACAGCCCAATCAGCACCAAAACACTCAGCCACTGGCACGGCAAAATCCAGCTACGATAATGCCCAAAATATGAATGTCCAAAGCGATCCACCAAAGGTGCCCAAAACACTTTGATTGACCATGGCAGCATTAACAAACCGAAACCGCCAATATGTGCCAAAGACACACCTTGCGCACGTAAAATCACAGGCAAGGCATGGGTCATAAAACCAACAGGCAAGCCCTGCGCCCAATACAGAGAAAATAACAACAAATAAGTTTGGCGCAAATTGGGCATAGCATCTCAATTTAGATATGGGCAAAAGATCAAAAAAACGCAGTACTACACTAAAATTTTGAATAATGGATTGTTATTTTTCATCACTTTCACATTCAGATTTCGACTATTTTGCCAATGAATCAGACAAAGCGAAAGTCTAATATCTTGAATAGATTTAGATTCATGCGTCATGATATTGGGTATTTATTGTTGTTAATCACGCACGTCAGGATGACATCGCATTCATGAAAATCACCAATCCTTTTGCACGCAGTGCACGGCAATTTCCACAGTTACCCGACCAAGTTCCACAACGTGGAACAGCCAGCAGTCGTGCTTTATTTAAAAATATTTTTTTGGCGCAAGGCTGGCAAATGGTGGGCGAATTTCCCAACTTGCCCAAAGCAGTCGCGATTATTTCTCCGCATACGTCAAATATTGATGCGTGGCATGGTTTTACCGCCCTACTCGGTTTAGGTATTCAAATTACTATTTTTGGTAAGCACACTTTATTTGAAACCCCACTCAAGCCACTTTTAAACTGGATTGGGGTAATTCCTGTGGTGCGCCATTCTCCTCAAGGACATACCCAAGATATTATTGAGATTGTACGAAAAAAAGAAAAAATCTGGATTGGTATGGCGCCCGAAGGCACACGTAAACAAGCCGAAAATATCCGCAGTGGCTTTTACCATATTGCCTACGGCGCCAATATCCCAATTGTGATGTTCTCTTTTGATTATGCACACAAAACCATTCATATTTTGGGCGTGTTTCATCCTACGGGCGATTATGCTCAAGATTTAGATGCAATTTATACGCAATATCACGGCAAGTTTTCGGCTAAAAATCCACATTGGTTGGCAAAACCGTTACAAAAGCTTTTGAAAAAGGGCTAGTCAAAGTTTCTATTTTTTGTTCAGATGGGCGCAATATTCTTTGATCTAAATTTAGATTTGATATGCAACTGATTCGTTATTCTTTAGTGGGCGTACTAGCTCTAACTTTGGCTGGCTGCGACAAAACAACAAAAACACCGCCAAGCACCACACCTATCCAAGCACGTGAACCTGTAATTGCACTGGCGCTGGGTGGCGGTGGTGCTAAAGGTTTTGCACATATTGGCGTCATTAAAGTTTTAGAGTCTCACGGGATTAAACCAAAAATTGTCACAGGCACCAGTGCAGGCAGCTTTGTCGGCAGTTTATACGCCAGTGGTAAAAGTCCTTATCAGCTCCAACATATTGCCCTAACCTTTAAAGAATCCGACATTCGTGATTTAACCTTAAACCGTCAGGGTTTTATTGCAGGTCAAAAGTTACAAGACTTTGTCAATCAACACGTAGCCAATAAACCGATTGAGAAATTTCCAATTCGTTTTGCTGCCGTTGCCACACGTTTAGATAATGGACGTAAAGCCGACTTTATTAAAGGCAATGCTGGTCAAGCCGTACGTGCCTCTTGCAGTATTCCGAATGTTTTTGTACCTGCCACCATTGGCGGAACACAATATGTGGATGGCGGCTTGGTCAGCCCAATTCCCGTACAGACGGCTAAAGCGATGGGTGCCGACTTAGTCATTGCAGTGGATATTTCTGCACGTCCAACAGGCAATCAACCTGTCAGCATGTGGGGCTTACTCGATCAAACCCTCAATATTATGGGGCAGCAAAGCATCAATCAGGAATTGGCGCAGGCCAATATCGTGATTCAACCTAAAGTTGGACATATTGGTACTCTAGATTTAAAAGCCAGTAACCAAACCATTTTAGAAGGTGAAAAAGCCGCACAATTACAGGTCAAAGCAATTCTGCAAGCCATCAATAACTTTAAAAAATCACCTGCCGCGCTGAAACCTGCACCGCGTCCGAAATTTTAGGATTCAGTGATTTTTTTAATATTCATAAACTTATTGATCTGTTAAAGTGATGAGAGCGCATCTTTTTAAGTCGATGCGTTTCTCTAAGCAATTAGAATTAACCAATCGTAAAAAATACGCGAGTAGATGTATGGAATTCGTTCTTGAACCTTGGCACTGGTTTGTACTAGGCGTTCTGTTAATGCTTTCAGAACTGGTCTTGCCTGCGTTTGCCGCTTTATGGTTTGGCATTGGGGCAGTCATGGTCGGTATTTTATACTGGATGTTCCCCATGATGGGTACCACTACCCAATTGGTGATGTGGATTATCTTGTCGGTACTGTGTACCTTGGCGTGGTTTAAATTTATCAAACCCTTATCTACCGATAAAACCAAAGCAGGCTTGTCACGCGAAGCCACTATTGGACAAATTGGCATGGTCATTCAAACCAACTTAGAACATGATCAAATTAAAGTCCGTTTCCCGATGC
The DNA here is from genome assembly GCF_013418795.1 of Acinetobacter sp. YH12120. NCBI lineage: Bacteria > Pseudomonadati > Pseudomonadota > Gammaproteobacteria > Moraxellales > Moraxellaceae > Acinetobacter > Acinetobacter sp. YH12120. The sequence continues at coordinate 24,491 of NZ_VPBI01000014.1, forward strand.
CCGTACTTGGTTCAGACGAATGGAACTGCCGCACCACAAGCCCTGTGCAAGTGGGAGATCGTATTCGCGTGATTGATATTTTGGGTAATGATTTGGTGGTGCAGCCGCATCACAGCGCACATGACAACGAAAAAGTGAGAAATTAAAATGTCTGGTGGATCTATTATTGTTTTAGCGATTTTAGCCTTTGTTGGAATTACCATTTTTAAAGGCGTGCGAATTGTTCCGCAAGGTTATAAGTGGATTGTGCAACGTCTGGGTAAATACCACACCACGCTTGCACCGGGACTTAACTTCGTCATTCCTTATGTCGATGAAGTGGCCTATAAAGTCACCACCAAAGATATTGTATTAGATATTCCATCTCAGGAAGTTATTACCCGTGACAACGCAGTTCTGCTCATGAATGCGGTAGCGTACATTAATCTCACGACTCCTGAAAAAGCAGTGTATGGCATTGAAAACTATACTTGGGCGATTCAAAACCTTGTTCAAACCTCATTGCGTTCTATTGTGGGTGAAATGGATTTGGATGATGCCTTGTCTTCGCGCGATCACATCAAAGCCAAACTCAAAGCAGCCATTTCTGATGATATTTCAGACTGGGGAATTACCCTTAAAACTGTAGAAATTCAGGATATTAAACCATCGCATACCATGCAGGCAGCTATGGAAGAACAAGCTGCAGCAGAACGTCAGCGTCGTGCTACCGTAACCAAAGCCGATGGTGAAAAACAAGCGGCTATTTTAGAAGCCGATGGTCGTTTGGAAGCTTCACGTCGTGATGCAGAAGCGCAAGTTGTATTGGCAGAATCTTCTCAACGTGCCATTGAAATGGTCAGCTCTGCGGTAGGTGATAAAGAAATTCCTGTGGCGTACTTATTGGGTGAGCAATATGTAAAAGCCATGCAAGATATGGCGAAATCCAACAATGCCAAAACTGTGGTCTTACCTGCAGATGTCCTGAATACCATTCGTGGTGTTATGGGTCGCAATAATCCATAAGCAAATCAGATAAACATCAAGATGATAGGCAGCTTTCAAGCTGCCTATTTTATGCCCATTCAGAAAAAAATCTGAAATATTTTTTAATGTATGGTTAAATTTCGCGTTTCTTGATGAAATCAGCACCGCAGATGAGATCTCTGCACTCACAAAATTGAGTGACTCACGTCTAGCAGCAGTCTGTATTTTCATCGACTGTCCAAAACCCAAATGGATACTGTATGAGCGCACTCAACCCCACCATTATTACTTTCCTGTTTTATATTGTCGCCATGATTGTCATTGGTTTATTAGCTTATCGCGCGACTCGAAATTTCTCGGACTACATTTTAGGTGGTCGTCGCCTTGGCAGTTTTGTCACTGCACTTTCTGCAGGCGCATCCGATATGAGTGGCTGGTTGCTGATGGGCTTACCCGGTGCCATTTATCTTTCAGGTTTGTCTGAAATGTGGATTGCCGTTGGTCTGATTATTGGCGCATGGCTAAACTGGCTTTTGGTGGCAGGTCGTTTACGAGTACACACCGAAGTACAGCACAATGCACTGACTTTGCCTGATTATTTTTCTAACCGTTTTAATGATCAAAGAAAAATTTTAAGGATTGTATCTGCCTGCGTAATTCTAATTTTCTTTGCGATTTATTGTGCTTCGGGCATGGTTGCAGGTGCGCGCTTATTTGAAAGTATGTTTGATCTGCCTTATAGCACTGCATTGTGGATTAGTGCTATTGCCACCATCAGCTATGTGTTTATTGGTGGTTTCTTGGCAGTCAGCTGGACGGACACCATTCAGGCTGGCTTGATGATTTTTGCGCTCTTGCTGACCCCTATCATTACCCTACTCAGCTTTTCTGACCTAAGCCAAGTCACACTTGCTTTAGAAGCGGCTCGTCCGCAGGCGCTGAATTTAGTCAGTGATTTAAGCTGGGTCGCGATCATTTCCCTCATGGCATGGGGCTTAGGCTATTTTGGACAGCCGCATATTTTAGTGCGTTTTATGGCGGTTGATTCAGTCAAGTCTATTCCGAATGCACGTCGTATTGGCATGACATGGATGACACTATGTTTAGGCGGTGCGGTGGCTGCGGGCTTTTTTGGTATCGCCTACTTCCAGCAACATCCTGAACTGGCAGGTGTGGTCAATGCCAACCCTGAAACAGTATTTATGGAACTGACCAAAATCCTGTTTAATCCGTGGGTGGCAGGTGTGGTACTGGCTGCAATTTTAGCTGCTGTGATGAGTACCCTAAGCTGTCAACTTTTGGTCTGTTCAAGTACTTTAACCGAAGATTTTTACAAATCGTTCCTGCGTAAAAATGCCTCACAAAATGAATTGGTGTGGGTCGGACGCGGCATGGTACTCATGATTGCGCTGCTTGCTATTTGGATGGCGGGTAATCCTGAATCCAAAGTTTTGGGATTGGTTTCTTATGCTTGGGCAGGCTTCGGTGCAGCATTTGGCCCACTGATTATTCTGTCTTTATTCTGGAAACGCATGACTTTAAACGGTGCATTGGCGGGGATGGTTGTCGGCGCACTTATGGTCATTCTTTGGAAAAACCTTTGGGCAGATACGGGTATTTATGAAATTATTCCGGGCTTTGTCTGTTCTTGGATTGCGATTGTCGTGGTGAGTTTATTGGGTAAAGCGCCAAGTCATGAAGTGACAGACCGTTTTGAACAGGCCGATCAGCAATATAAAGAATCGCACTAAGCTGTAGATTGATCTGCATAGAGATAAAAAAGCGAGACTGTAAATAAAACCAGTGCCTTGAATTGCACTGGTTTTTTTATGTCTAAAATTAGTTTTGGTGCACTCAATTCAAGTCAATGAATCGGTGGTTTTTTCTTTCTCTGCTGCGGCTTTTTTTCTTGCCTTACTAAACCGTTTGGCAGGCCAAACCATCATAAAACGTGCACCACCCAAGTTCGGACTCTGATCGACTTCAATTTTGCCACCAAACCAATAAGCAATGCGGCTTACAATAGACAAACCTAAACCATAACCACCTGAAGCACGGGTGCGGCTGTCATCTAAACGAGCAAAGGCTTCAAATACACGTTCTCGGTCTTGTTCGGGAATCCCCGGCCCATCATCTTCCACACAAACATAGGCCATGCCTTGCTCGTTAATGCCGCCACTGATCAAAACTTTATGGTCACAGTAACGGACTGCATTGCCCACCAAGTTCTGTACCACACGGTGCAAGTAACGGCGTTCAGCTTCCACTTCCAAAGTCACAGGTGGGGCAAGCAATTGAATATCTTTTTGGGTTTTCAATGCTTCTGTTTCCGTAGCCACCTGCTCTAGCACTTCAACCAAAACGATCTTTTCAATTTCTAAAGATGGCATGCCCTGTTCAAGTTTGGCATAGGTCATGATCTCATCAATCAAGGTGTTTAAAGCCTCAATATCTTTATCAATCATTTCGACTTGCTGTAAGCGATATTCGTAATCATCTTCTTCTGCCAGCATTTCCATACCAAAACGAATACGTGCCACAGGCGTGCGCAGCTCATGCGATACAGCGCGCATCAGTTCACGCTGCGCTTCAATCAAACGCTGAATATGGTCAGACATGCTGTTATAGCTAGATGCCAAACTTGCCATTTCATCTGTGCCATCTACAGGCAAACGCATGTTTAAATCACCCGATTTGGTGCGGTTTAAGGCATAGTTCACTTGGCGGATCTTACGTTGCATTGGCAAGATCAAACCATAAACCCCCAAGCTCAACATAAACATACTGAGCAAGGTAATGCCTGCTGCCAACTGGAATGGCATCCAGTTAAATAACGGCACAGGCCCTAAAACCAAGACTTCTGAGGGTGAATTTGGCATCGGTGACACAATCGAGATGGTTGTACCACGCACGGTGGCATTGTCACGATATAAAATAATGCTGTGATCGAGTCTTAAACGCCCAATCTGTTCAGAATCGAGTGGCAGTTCCTGAATATTTTTAATATTGACCGGATAAGAAAAGTGCTGCTGAATTTTGGCTAGATATTCTTTTTCCTGACCCGGGTAATACACCAAATAATCTAAAACAAAAATCGGCAAAGCTTTCATTTGCCGTTCTGTAATTTTATCTGCCTTGATATATAAATAATGATTTGGATCATCTTTCATACCCAAAATAATATAGGCAATCATATTTTCGGCATTATAGCGCACAGCCGCTTTACGTTCTTTAATCCGTCTAAGCTCTGCGCGCGACAAATCTACTTTGTCTGCCTGCACATAGTAGATGGGCAATTCCAGCAAATCGGATGCATCAGAAATCCAGTCTTTCTTTTGCTGTTCGTTTTGCTGTCGTGCAATCCCTTCACTAATAATATAAGCCATACCATCAGTTAAAGACTCACGATATTCTTGCGCACGCTGATAGTTGATGATTTGCACCAATAAGTACGCCAAAATGGCAACTACTGCAACTAAGATCACCAATCCTGCATATATGCGCAAGAATATACTGTGTTTAAGCACAAAATCCGTCCTATGTGACTTATTTTATATGTGAGCCAGTATTTGACTCAGAAAAAAGCGTATTACATGCCGTTGGTTTCTTTAACGAACAAATAACCTTTACTGCGCACAGTTTTAATACGTTTTGGATTTTCAGGATCATCGCCAATTTTTGGACGAATACGTGAAATACGCACGTCAATTGAACGGTCTTGACCATCATATTCAATGCCGCGTAGACGCTCAAAAATATCTTCACGAGATAAAATACGCCCTGCATTTGAAGCCAATAACCATAACAAGTCATATTCTGCGCTGGTGAAATCAACCAATTCACCATTTAAAGTTACAGAACGACCACCGTTATCAATCACTAAATCATCAAATTCAATGCGCTGTGCCACTTCATCTTCAGTCACTTTGTCGGTACGGCGCAATAAAGCACGAATACGCGCCAACAACACACGCGGCTGCACAGGTTTTGCAACATAGTCATCTGCACCCATTTCCAGACCTAGCACCTGATCCATATCTTCAGTACGCGCAGTCAGCATTAAAATTGGTTGATGATAATGTGGACGAACTTCACGACAAATGGTTAAACCATCGGCACCTGGTAACATCACATCGAGCACCACAAGATCAGGTTGCTCGGCAATAATACGGCGAATCGCACGGTTGCCATCTGGTTCTACCCCAACTTCCAAACCATTGCGAATTAAGTATTCCTGCGTAAGTCGTGCAAGGCGTTCATCATCTTCAACAATTAAAATTTTTGGTAACTTTTCTTCTTGACTCATAACCTGTCCCTTTATTGGATTCGACCTATCCTTTTAAAATCTGAGAGATAGGTCTTGATATAATTTGCAATATACACACGTTTACATTGTAAACAAGATACTGTTCACCAAACTGATACATCTGCGTATTATTTTGTTATATTTTTATTAAGCATTGAATTTATAGCACTTTTCTAGTTTTGGTGATTTTTAAACAGATTTAAGAAACATAAAGTTACAAAATGGGTATTTTTTGCACTAGATCAAGCCTTTGCCGCCTTTGGAAAAATTATCTCACAACTTTTAAAGTTATCCACAAGGTTATCTATAAGCAGTTTTTCCGAGCTTTGCTATGCTATGCCCTTGTCTGATAAGGCTTATAGCCCAAAGGACAAAATTCGGTATTTTTGAGATAAATTTGAATCCTAAAATAGTCAAAATTTAAAAGAAAAAGTCAATATTGATCTACCCTCAATTTTCCCGTATCTTGTGTTCAATTCAATTTTAAACCACTAAGTCTTGTGTTTATTCCTCAATCACTGCGGCCTAAGTTTTGCCCAGTTTAATGGTCCATAAACATAACAATAGATGACAATGGAGCTATGCTGACATGAGCGTAATCACCTCAACCCCTGGTCAATTACAAGTGATTAAACGCACTGGTGATGTTGCCGCTTTTGATGCTGAAAAAATTGCAGTTGCAATTGGCAAAGCGTTTTTGGCTGTAGAAGGTCAACAAAGCGCCGATTCAAGCCGCATTCATGATCGGATCGAACAACTGACTGAAATGGTGTTGAACACATTCAACCGCCGTTTACCGTCTGGCGGAACCATTCACATTGAAGAAATTCAAGACCAAGTTGAACTTGCGCTCATGCGTACAGGCGAGCAAAAAGTTGCTCGTGCTTATGTCATCTACCGTGAACAACGCTCAGAAGCACGTAAGCAAGCAGGTGAAAACCATCACCCAACTTTACAAGTCACTGATGCAAACGGTCAGCTTAAACCACTAGATTTAGGTGAGTTAAAAGCAACCGTGAATAAAGCGGCAGAAGGTTTAGAAGGCATTGATGTAGATGCCATCATTGATGAAACCGTGAAAAACCTCTACAACGGTGTAAAAGAGTCTGACATCTCAACCACCATGATGATGGCGACTCGTACCCGTATTGAGCAAGAGCCGAACTATACCTATGTGACTGCGCGTTTATTGCGTAATGACTTGGTAGCAACAGGCTTAGAATTTTTAGGTTTGGCAACAGATACACCTGAAGGCGAAGCATTAGAAACTTTCCTGAAAAAAGGTGTAGAACTTGATTTGCTTTCTGCAGACTTACTTGAGTTTGACCTTGCCAAACTTGCTGCAGCGATTCAACCTGAACGCTCAAACCAGTTTACCTATTTAGGTCTGCAAACTTTATTTGACCGTTATTTCATTCACTCAGATGGCGTACGCTTTGAACTTCCACAATTGTTCTTTATGCGTGTGTCAATGGGTCTGGCGCTCAATGAAGATGACCGTGAAGCACGTGCAATCGAGTTCTATAACTTATTGTCTAGCTTCGACTACATGGCATCTACGCCTACCCTGTTTAACTCAGGTACGCTACGCCCACAGTTATCAAGCTGTTACTTAACTACAATTTCCGATGACCTTTACAACATTTATGGCGCGATGCGTGACAATGCGATGCTGTCTAAATGGGCAGGTGGTTTAGGCAATGACTGGACACCAGTACGTGCTTTGAACTCCTACATCAAAGGAACAAACGGTAAATCTCAAGGTGTTGTTCCGTTCCTAAAAGTAGCGAACGATACTGCTGTTGCGGTCAACCAAGGTGGTAAGCGTAAAGGTGCGGTATGTGCGTACTTAGAAACTTGGCACTTAGACATCGAAGAATTCCTAGAGCTGCGTAAAAACACAGGGGATGACCGTCGTCGTACCCATGATATGAACACAGCCAACTGGGTGCCTGACTTGTTCATGCAACGTGTCTTTGAAGATGCAGAATGGACATTGTTTACGCCATCTGAAACACCAGACCTACACGACTTGACGGGCGAAGCTTTTGCTGAGCGTTATGCGTACTACGAAAGCATTGCTAAAGAAACTAACATGCTGCATAAAAAACTTCGTGCGAAGGACTTATGGCGCAAAATGTTGTCAATGTTGTTTGAAACAGGTCACCCGTGGATCACATTCAAAGACGTATGTAACTTACGTTCACCGCAACAACACGTTGGCGTAGTGCACTCATCTAACTTATGTACTGAAATTACCCTCAATACTAACCAAGATGAAATTGCGGTATGTAACTTGGGTTCAATCAACCTTGTGCAACACGTTCAAGGTGGTGTGTTAGACCGTGAAAAATTAGCACGTACTATTAAAACTGCGGTACGTATGCTCGATAACGTCATCGACATCAACTACTACGCTGTACCACAAGCACGCAATTCAAATTTGAAACATCGTCCTGTAGGTATGGGCATCATGGGCTTCCAAGATGCGCTTTATGAGATGAACTTGGCTTATGGTTCAGATGCTGCAGTTGATTTTGCCGATGAGTCTATGGAAGTGATCAGCTACTACGCGATTCAAACGTCTAGCGACTTAGCGGTTGAGCGTGGTACTTACGAAACATTTAAAGGTTCATTGTGGGATCAAGGCATCTTACCAATTGACTCTTTAGACATTGTGGCGAAATCGCGTCCAGAACGTATGTTTGAAGTAGACCGTACACAGCGTTTGGATTGGGACAGCTTACGTGCCAAAGTTCAAAAAGATGGTATGCGTAACTCAAACGTGATGGCGATTGCTCCGACTGCAACCATTTCAAATATTTGTGGCGTTTCTCAGTCTATTGAGCCGACATTCCAAAACTTGTATGTGAAATCGAACTTGTCTGGTGAATTTACAGTAATCAACCCTTACCTCGTTCGTGCATTGAAAGAGCGTGATTTGTGGGATTCTGTGATGGTGAATGACCTGAAACACTTTGAAGGTTCAGTACAAAAAATTTCACGTATTCCTGAAGAATTGAAAGCAATTTTCGCGACTGCGTTTGAAGTTGAACCACGCTGGATTGTAGATGCAGCATCACGTCGTCAAAAATGGATTGATCAGGCGCAATCGTTGAACTTGTATATTGCAGGTGCAAACGGTAAGAAACTTGACCTGACTTATAAAATGGCATGGTTACGTGGTCTGAAAACGACTTATTACCTACGTGCATTGGGTGCAACGTCTGCAGAGAAATCGACCATTAACACGGGCGCATTGAACGCAGTAAAACCTGCAACAGTAACAGCAGCCCCTGTGGCAGCCGTTACACCAGAAGCGTCTGCAGCTGTTGATGAAGATTTTGCTCAAGCAGCACCAGTGCCAATGGCATGTAGTATTGATAATCCTGATTGTGAGGCTTGTCAGTAAAATAAATAACTAGAAGTCAGAAAACATTATTAGCTACCTACGTGGCAAATAATGTGACTCTAGTAGATGTTTTTACTAGCACATCGCCATGAAAGTAGCTTCTTACAATATAAATGGAGCTATCGTGAGCTTATTAATCATTACATTTTTACTAGCTTTAGCTGATATTTTAAACAGTTGTGCAAATTTAGTAGAAGCAACATCAAGCCTTTTGCTAGCGATTAATATTCTGTTAGAGAATGAGTTAGTAACAAAATTATTGAGTTCAACTTTTAATTTATAAGATTTTTTGGTTGTCTTAAAACTTAGGGCAACCAATCCAGTTGAATAACCAAGGAAATCACCATGCCACACATGACCCACAACTATATGTTAGGACTCGCGGTCTTGCTGGTTTCCTTTGTAGTGTTGTTTTACGCACCGATTGCTTACTTTTGGGTACAAGCGGCAAAACAACAACGAAAGCAAAATAAGTCGTGAGCAAATTGGTCGGAATGTACATTTTTCAGACCAAGATGAGCAAAACTTAATTTTGCTTTCACAAATTAAGCGTATATTAAGACATCTCAGCGTAGCTGGATGTCCATAAAAGATATAAAGCAACGAAGAGAGAATTGATATGTCTATCCTAAGTTGGGACGATTTCGAAGATGATTCGCAAAAACCGGCTGCTCCTGAACACAAGTCTGCGCCCGTCGAACCGCAAAAAGCGCATGATACGCAGATGGTATCTCATGCAGAGCAACCACAGAAGACTGTGGCAGCTGCACAACCCGCTACAGCCCCTAGAAGTGGAGCAACAGATTCAACCGATCCGTTGGCAAGAGCATCTAACGCTCTAGATCAATTGGACGTTGCACCTGGTCTTGAAGAACTGGAAATGGGTGCATCGCGCGTACAGGTTGATGATAAAGCCATGATCAACTGTCGTGCAGACTTAAACCAGCTTGTACCGTTCAAATACGAATGGGCATGGCAAAAATATCTAGATGGTTGTGCAAACCACTGGATGCCACAAGAAGTCAACATGAACCACGACATCGCATTGTGGAAGTCTGAAAATGGTTTAACTGAAGATGAGCGCACCATTGTAATGCGTTCACTTGGTTTCTTCTCTACTGCAGACTCATTGGTTGCTAATAACTTGGTATTGGCTATTTATCGCCACATTACCAACCCAGAATGCCGCCAGTACATTTTGCGTCAAGCCTTTGAAGAAGCGATTCACACTCACGCTTACCAGTACTGTATTGAATCGTTAGGTATGGATGAAGGCGAAGTCTTCAATATGTACCGCGAAGTACCATCGGTTGCGCGTAAAGCAGCATGGGGCTTGAAGTATACGCAATCTTTAAGTGATCCTACTTTCAAAACAGGTACACCAGAAAACGACCAAATTTTGCTACGCAACTTAATCGCATTCTATTGTGTACTTGAAGGTATTTTCTTCTACTGCGGTTTCAGCCAAATCTTGTCGATGGGTCGTCGTAACAAAATGAACGGTGTTGCAGAGCAATTCCAGTACATTTTACGTGATGAATCTATGCACTTGAACTTTGGTATCGACATGATTAACCAAATCAAGATTGAGAACCCGCACTTGTGGACTTCAGAATTCCAGCAAGAAGTGATTCAAATGATTCTTGAAGGCACGATGCTTGAAATTGAATATGCGCGTGACACTATGCCACGTGGCGTATTGGGTATGAACGCAGGTATGATGGAAGAATATTTGAAATTCATCTGTAACCGTCGTTTAAGTCAGCTCGGTTTACCTGAACAGTTTGTTGGCGTAAACAACCCGTTCCAATGGATGTCTGAGATGATGGACTTGCGTAAAGAGAAGAACTTCTTTGAAACGCGTGTGACCGATTACCAGACTGGCGGTGCATTGAGCTGGTAATATCGCGACACATAAAATATCGTTGTGAGACACATGAGTTGTCATTGAGAAAACCGCCATTCATGGCGGTTTTTTTAAAGATACGATCGAGTATTTAATGGCTAGGTTGTGCAAATACCTAACAATTTGATTTTTTTTAATTTATTTATTTTTAAAATTTCCATAAACCTTTAAAAATCGTTATCTTACAAAATATTTATACAACAATGCCGTTTTTTTACTTCTTTTGTTCATTATGAGAATAGGACAATAATCCAACAGCCCAAAAACGACAAAAAACAAAATAAATAAAGGCGCATCACGCGCCTTTATTCAGGCTGCTCACATTTATGCAGGAATACGCAACACCTGTCCTGGGAAAATGTCATCGGCATTTTTTAGTAATGGACGGTTAGCTTCAAAGATTTTGTTGTATTGGTTGGCATCCCCATAAAATTCTTTAGAAATTTTAGATAAGGTATCGCCTGATTTTACTGTATAGAACTTGCTTTCTGGTTCTGGGGTTGCAACTGTGAGTTGATCATCTACTTGTGCAACATGGTCAATATTACCCACTGCAAGAATAATTTTTTCACGGTCTGCCTGACTGTTGACCTGTCCACGCACTGTCGCTAAGTCAGTAGTTGCGTTATAACTCACCGATAAACCTGTTACAGGTAAGCCTAAACTTTTCACATGCCCCAAAAGTTTATTGGCAATTTCTTGTGCTGATGGTTCTGCAGGTGTGCTTGGTGCAGCTTGTGGCTCTGCAGGTGCTGTATTTTTCTTACCAATCCCTTTTACAAAATCAAAAAGACCCATGAGGTACTCCTATTTTTTTCTGCTGTTTATAAAGCGTCGCTCACTTACATAAGCACGTTTCTGTTCTCATTCATTTATAACTAAAAAAATAAGCGACTTCGGTTGTGATTAGACACTAGCCTGGTAACAAAATGTAAGCTACATCACACATTTAACAAAATGCGCCTTTTTCATATTCGATTGTAAAAACGACAGCGCATAAAAAAGCCACCTTGCGGTGGCTTTCATTTCAGCAGAGCTGAAATCAACAATTAACCAAGTTTTTTAGTTACGTAGTCGATTGCTGATTGAACTGTTGTGATTTCGTTAGAATCTTCGTCTGGGATTGTGATGTCAAAATCGTTTTCGAAAGACATTACAAGCTCTACTAAGTCTAAAGAGTCAGCACCTAAGTCATCCATAAAAGATGCTTCGTTTTTGATTTCTTCAGCTTTAAGACCAAGTTGTTCTGCAACCGCTTGTTTAACGCGTTGTTCGATATCGCTCACAGGAATTCTCCTCATTGCTTGTGGCGTTTTTAATGCCGTTAGTTTAATTGAATCTATAAAATTTTGAAAGTTTATACTTGAGCTTAGCTCATGTATAAACCACCATTTACGTGTAACACTGTACCAGTGATGTAACCAGCTTTGTCAGAAGCCAAGAAACTCACTGCATTTGCGATATCTTGTGGATCACCTAAACGGTTTAATGCCACTTGCTCACTCATTTTTTTGCGAATTTCTTCACTTAGCTGATCTGTCATTTCAGTTGCAATAAAGCCCGGAGCAACCGAGTTTACTGTAATTTGACGACTGCCCATTTCTTTGGCAAGGCTACGGCTGAATGCTTCAATACCGGCTTTTGCCGCAGAATAGTTCGCTTGTCCTGGGTTCGCAAAATGTGCTACCACAGAACTAATATTAATAATGCGTCCAAAACGTGCTTTGGTCATGCCCTTCAAGACACGTTTAGATAAACGGTAAACTGCCTTTAAGTGAATGTTGAGAATGTCATCCCAATCATCTTCTGACATACGCAGTAACAAATTATCTTTGGTAATGCCCGCATTGTTAACTAAAACCAAAACTGAACCATAGCTTTGTTCAATTTCAGAAACCAATGCATCAATGGCTGCACCATCACGGACATCCAATACTTTACCTGCACCGTTTTCTGCAAAACTTGCCGATAATTTTTCTGCGCCCGCTTCAGAAGTGGCAGTACCTACCACAAAAAAACCGTCTTGAATGAGTTGCTGAGCGATGGCTGCACCAATCCCTCGGCTTGCACCTGTGACTAATGCAACTTTACGTTCTTGTGTCATGCAATTTTCCCTTCTGCCACTAAAATGGCATTTAGTGCATCTTCCATACGACTTTGTGTGTCGAGTGGGAATGCTTTTTCGATATTCGGTAAACGCTTCGCAAGATTCGCCAATACGTTGCCTGGGCCACATTCCACGATATATTCAATACCCTGATCTTGTAGGTATTGCATGGTTTGTGTCCACTGCACCGATTGGTACAATTGCGCAGTGAGTGCCTGACCTAATTGCGCAACATCTGCCGCGATTCCAGCGTTGACATTTTGTATTACAGGAATACGCGGTAGCTCAATGGCAGTTTGTTCCAAAGCTTGTGCAAACTGTTCGGCAGCAGGTTTCATCAATGAACAGTGTGAAGGTACAGATACAGGCAGGGCAATGGCTTTACCGCCATTTTCTTTGGCCAATGCCATTACTGCTTCGACTAAAGTTTTATCGCCTGCAATAACCACTTGCCCTTGTGCATTGTAGTTGGCTGCTTCTACCGAGCCACGACCTTGCACATTCACTTGTTCACATAGCTCAAGCACTTTGGCATCTTCAAGGCCTAAAATGGCAGCCATTGCGCCCTGACCTTGTGGCACAGCGTTTTGCATTAATTTGCCGCGCAAGTTTACCAGTTTAACGGCATCGCCCAAGCTCAAGCTGCCTGCAGCTACTAATGCGCTGTATTCGCCCAATGAGTGTCCTGCCAAATATTTTGGTGCAACACCACCCAACTCTAACCACACACGCCATAAAGCGATACTTGCAGTGAGTAATACAGGCTGAGTAAATTCTGTTTGGTCTAAACCTTCACCACTTTGTGTAATGTGCCATAAGTCAAAGCCAATCGCTTCAGAGGCTTCTGCAAATGTTTCGCGCACACCGCTAAACTGTTCTGCAAGCTCAGCCAACATACCGGCTTTTTGTGAGCCTTGACCAGGAAAGACAAATGCAGTTTTAGTGGCTTGAGCTGCTTGCTCGAGTCGTTTAGCAGACATAAAAAATCCTTTAATTAAGATGCGCAAATTGTAGTTTTTTGCAGCTACAACCCACACCTTCTCATGTAAGCTCAGTTATGGAGCGGAAATTTAACACTTAATTTTGTTTTTAGTAATTGCCAAATACAACAAAAATCGGGCACAAAAAAAGGGAGCTTACGCTCCCATTTTTTCTACTAAGCTTGACGCTTAATACATCACCAATTATTCAGCATCTGCTTTAGCGAATAATTGACGACCACGGTAGAAACCATCTTTAGTTACGTGGTGACGACGATGAGTTTCACCAGTAGCTTGGTCTACAGTTAATGCATTCTCGGTTAAAGCGTCATGTGAACGGCGCATGTCACGGCGAGAGCGACTTTTACGGTTTTGCTGAACGGCCATGATGGCTCCTTACAAAGATCGAAAAAATGGATCAGAACAAATTGAGTTGTCTTAACTAAAAATTATAACATAATTTTCAGTTAAGTTTACCTTTCAAACTTGCCAAAACATCAAACGGATTATCACGTTTTTCTTCGGCAATGTTCTGAATGGCAGGTTGATGCTTATGCTCGCAAGCGTCATGCTTAGGAGATAAAGGCAACAACAATAACAATTCATCTTCTATAAGTGACAGTAAATTAGCCGTCGCAGGCGAATCATAATCGCCTTTGGTGGTGGCTTCACTTTCACCTAATACAATGAAATCAGCATCCTCATCCAAGCGCTCTATCAGTGACTCATCATCCACAAGAGCTAGATGAAAATCTGAAACGAGGTCTATTTCTACAGAACCCAAGCAGCGTTGGCATTCCATTGGAACTCTCGTTTCAATATGACCATCTAGCCATACAATGCGATGATACGCATCCATTGATAGCTTACAGTCTATGTTAACCAATTGATCATCAATTGATCCAACAGCTTCACGGGCGATACGAGCAAAGCGAGACAATGGCAGGTTACCTGACCATGTAAAGCCCTGTTCAGCCCATTTAAACGGCTCAATCTGTGCCGGAAAGGTATTTGCTGACATAATTAAGGCGGCAATTCTACAAATTCATCAGTACTCTGTCAAAGATTAAGATACAATTTTGTACTTATTTAGACAGACCAATTTTGGGTAACACAGTCATGCATCTGTTGCAGCCGCAAACAGAAGTGAATTTTTCATCACTTGTGAGCACACTTCCAACCACCAATTCTGACACTTCGCACCCCCAAGTGCAACTCTCGGACTGGGCAAAACTCAATACAGAAACGGAACAGGTGGACTGGCTCATCTTACACTTTAATCACTGGTTTTCCCACCTAAATGTGAACTTGGTCAAAGGTGATTTTGAACCTGAGTACTTTCCTGCCACGGCAACACAGCCTGCACGTATTCAATTTGCACATGGTTTCTTTAATAGCGCTTTACATGAAATTAGCCATTGGAGCATCGCAGGCGAACAACGACGTTTACTGCCAGACTTAGGCTATTGGTATGCTCCCGATGGTCGTACTCAGGAACAACAAGCCTTATTTGAACAGGTTGAAATTAAACCTCAAGCCATTGAATGGCTGTTTGCTCAAGCGTTTGGACGAAAATTCCGTGTATCTTTAGATAACCTGACCGGTGAAGGTGGAGATGGCCGCACATTTAAAGACAATGTCTTTGCCCAAGTGCAGCGTTATTTTAACGGAGAAGCCAAATTACCACGCGATGCAAAACGCTTTATTGAATGTATTTGTTACTGCACCCGAGGTGGCAAAACATTACAAATTGCAGAGTTTGAACGAAAAAATTTGGATTAAATGTAATAAAGCACAAGGCAATGATTGCAACTGACATCAATCCCCTTTCATAATGAGCCTAACGTCACATTTACGCTACTGAGGAATTCATATGTTGCATTTAAGAGTACATCCTGAAAATCCACAGCCGCGTCTAATCAGCCAAGCGGTTGAACGCATACGCGCAGGCGATGTGGTGGTCTATCCAACCGATGCTGCTTATGCGATTGGTTGCCAAATTGGTAATAAAAACGCGATGGAGCGCATTTCACAAATTCGTGGTTTAGGTGCAAAACACCAATACGCCATTATTTGTGCCGATTTATCGGATATTGCCACCTACGCCAAAGTGGACAATGCCATGTATCGTCTGCTGAAAAACAATACGCCTGCGGTCACCACATTTATTTTACCTGCGACCAGTGAAGTTCCGCGTCGCTTGATGCATCCCAATAAAAAAACCATTGGTTTGCGTATTCCAAGCAACCCCATTTGTCGCATGCTGCTTAAAGAATTAGGCGAACCTTTACTGACCAGCACCCTGATTTTACCGGGGCAAGAAGACCCTTTAGATGATCCATACGAGATTGATCTACAACTCAACAAACGTATTGATGTACTGATTGATGGTGGCTTAGGCACACTTAGCACCACCAGTATTATTGATTTATCGGGCGACAACCCGCAAATTGTGCGTCGTGGTGTGGGAGATGTGAGTGCTTTTGAATAAGCATTCACTACCTTCAAAGTGATTGACAGCACGGCAGTTTAAAAGCCTTGCTTGCATGAATTAAACCGATGACTTTATTTCAGGTATTGTTAAATTTGCAGCAGTTCTCGGATGAGATGCACATTTATGTGCAACATCCTTGGACATTAGAGTCCGATGCAATCGTATGTTCCAAAACTGCATTCACAGCAACAATGCCTGAACCTCCCGCTACTTATACTTATTTTTTAGATGCAGCATTATGCAAAGCACTTTTGGCACAATCAGAAAGCCGTAATCTTTGCCTGCAAGACAGCTGCATGGCAATGATTGAATACGCATTACAGAATAAACAGAAATAAATACTTAAAGATTGAATGAGTTAATTTTTACAACTTGCCTTAAATCTCCCTCAATCCCGATTTATTTTAGGCTTTTTTTGATATTTGGTCGTAGAACAGATTTATTTCAATCACGATATCCTTTAGACTAGCCGCTATTAATTCTGAGCTATTTCTCCATCTCCTTCTTATCTGAAGCGGAAATAGCATTTGCATGCTTTTGAAAATTCGCGTGGCCCAACACTGTAATGAATCAATCCCTCCACAATGCGATGGAACCTGCCCAACACATTCGTGTGTTAGATGAGTGGCAAGAGTCGATTCCTGAGGATTTGTATATTCCTCCTGCAGCATTTGAAATTCTGTTAGAGCATTTCGAAGGACCACTCGACTTTTTAATTTACCTGATTCAAAAAAATGGCTTCGATTTACTTCAGTTAGATATTGCCCCGATTGCATCGCAATATTTGTCGTATATGGATGCCATGAAATCGCTAAATATTGAACTGACTGCCGATTATATGGTGATGGCGGCATTACTGGCCGATTTAAAATCCCGCCTGTTGTTGCCTAAACCTGCAAGTATCAGCAGCATTGAAAAAGACCCAAAACAAGAGCTGATTGACCGTTTAGAAACCTATTTAAGAGTCAAGCAAGCAGCTGAACGCTTGGGGCAAATGTCTGTTTTGGAACGCGATACCTTTGCTACCAATCTTAGCTTAGGGCATACCGCAGTCAATAATGTTGGCTATGCAGCCGATCAATTACGTGATGCCTTGTTCTGTATTTTTAATCGTCCTGAACCTGTCACCCATCAAGTTTTGCAAGAACCTGTTTTACTTGAAGAACGGATTGCATTTATTGAAGCCAAACTCGCATCGGGTGAAGTACTAAGTTTTGACGCGTTGCTTAAACCAAGTCAGGGACGCATGGGCATGGTGGTGACCTTTATGGCGATTTTAGAACTGACCCGCCAGCAAAAAGTGTGCATTATCAGCAGCGGTATTGAAGCACCATTGAGCATTCAAGGGGCGCAGACATGAATCCAGAACCAATAATTTCAAGCTTGTCTGAAGGCGAACAACAGCATGAAGTGCTGATGCAACTCGAAGCAATTATTTTTGCCAGTGACAGTGCTGTGTCTTTAGCACGTCTGAAAGAAGCGTTTCAAGATAAGTACAGCAAAGCGCAATTGCGCCAGTTTTTACAACAATTGGCCATGTTACAACATGGTCGCTCGATTGAACTGATCGAAACCGCACAAGGTTTCCGTTTTCAGGTGCGGGCAAAGTATCGTACAATTATTACACAGGTATGGCCTGAACGTCCGACCCGACTTTCACCCTCACTGCTAGAAATACTGGCTGTGATTGCCTACCACCAACCTGTGACCCGTGCAGATATTGAACAAATTCGCGGAGTATCAAACAATAGTCAAATTTTACGTACATTGTTTGATTGGAACTGGATTAAAGAATCAGGTTTCCGAGAACTCCCAGGAAGACCTGCGTTGTTGGTTACAACGCCTCAATTTTTAAATGCGTTTGGCTTGAATTCCTTAAGTCAATTGCCTCCCCTACAGGATGCCAAGGAAGCTTTCATGGCACTCGATGCATCTGCGTCTGTGTCTTGAATAGGTAAACTGTTGATGATCATTTCTAAGGTTATGCTGTCATGAGTGAAAAGTTGCAAAAGGTACTCGCACGAGTAGGCTTGGGTTCTCGCCGTTATATGGAAGAAGTCATTGCCGCTGGTCGTGTGAGTGTCAACGGCCAAGTTGCCCAAGTGGGTGAACGTATCGAACCAGGTGATGAGCTTCGCATCGATGGTCGTAAAGTTCAGTTCCAAATTGAAGATGAAATTCGTCGTCGTGTTCTGATTTACTACAAACCAGAAGGCGAAATTTGCTCACGCAACGACCCAGAACAGCGCCCAACTGTATTTGATAACCTGCCTGCAATTGCCAATGATCGTTGGGTAATGGTTGGTCGTCTGGACATTAACTCGACAGGTTTATTGCTATTCACCAACGATGGTGAATTAGCCAACCGTTTAATGCACCCATCGAACGAAATTGAACGTGAATATGCAGTTCGTGTGATGGGTGAAGTGACACCACAACTGAAAAACAACATGCTGCGCGGCGTAGTGCTAGATGATGGCCCTGCCAAGTTTGAATCTTTCTCTGAAATTGGCGGTGATGGTATTAACCGCTGGTATCAAGTGGTGGTAAAAGAAGGTCGTAACCGCGAAGTTCGTCGTATTTTTGAATCACAAGGTCTGAAAGTCAGCCGTCTATTGCGTACCCGTTACGGCACGGTAATTTTACCGCGTGAATTACGTACAGGTCGCTGGATGGAATTGGATAAAAATGACATCGATAACCTTGCCAAAGCGGTTGAGTTAAAACCACGTCAAGGCACAGGTTTGTACGGCATGGCAAAACGTCGCAATGAGCGTATGCAGGAAAAACCATTGGCGGCTCGTCGTGGTGGTTTCTTGCGTCAGCAACGTCGTGACACCGAAGAAGCTGCACAAAACACAGGTTTTGCACCACGTGAATCACGCCAAGAAGGTAACAGTTACGGCAACCGTGAGCGTCGCCAAGACGGTAACAGCTATGGCAATCGTGAACGTCGCCAAGACGGCAATAGCTATGGCAACCGTGAGCGTCGTCAAGATGGTAACAGCTATGGCAACCGCGAACGTCGCCAAGACGGCAATAGCTATGGCAACCGTGAGCGTCGCCAAGACGGTAACAGCTATGGCAACCGCGAACCACGTCAGGATGGTAACAGCTACAGCAACCGTGAACCACGTCAGGATGGCAACAGCTACGGCAACCGTGAACGTCGTGACGAAAATGCACCACGCAAACCGTTTGGCAATAAAAGCTTTAAAAAATTCTAAAAGCTGAAATACGCCAAATTGATAAAAAGCCACACGTTCATGTGTGGCTTTTTTATTGGGCAAATTGGTTGGACAAAAAATAATAAAAATTAAATATTTGGCAATACAGGAATTTCAATCCACTGTGCTTTTGGAAAGCTTTTTGACAAATAATTTTTTAAATATTTGGCAGTATCCTGCGAAATTAAAGGGTCTTGTGATTCATCGTTCAAATTATATGCCAATGCATGTAAATTCAAACCACGTGTTTTTAAAGCTTCCAAACTGAGCAAAGTGTGGTTAATACTGCCCAAACGCCCAGAACTCACCAAAATAACAGGATATTGTTTTTGCTCAATATAGTCGATGGTGAGTAGGTCTGTGGTCAGCGGCACCATGAGTCCACCCGCACCTTCTAATAATACTGCATCATACTTTGCTGCCAGTTGCGCAGTCGCAGCCTCAATTTTAGCAAAGTCAATCTCACGACCATCAATTTGTGTAGCCAAATGCGGTGAAGCAGGATAGCTAAAAATTTCAGGCATGGTGAGTTTGTCATCATCTTCAGGCAACCATTCACTGCCCATAATTTTACGATGCTGCTCAATATCTTCTGAAACGTCTTGATTGCCCGTTTGAATCAGTTTTTGGGTAATGGTCTGAATACCCTGTTCATTCATGGTCTTGGCTAAATAACCCGTGGCATAGGTTTTGCCAATCCCTGTATCAATACCACTCACAAAATAGACTTGAGCTGTCATGGCATTCTCCGTGCAAGACAATAAATAGGATGATACGTGAGCGTATAACTTTTTTGCTGTGAGCTATGCTGCTGACTAAACTGTTCATAGCCCCGATAAAATTCGGTTAAAGTCGTTTTGTTCCAACGCTGCCCTTGTGCTGTACCCGTGACACCTGTGGCTTTTAAATGCTGCAAAATCTGTTTAGGATGTTCAAAACTTAATGATTCAAGCTGCTCTGAACAGTGTAATACTTCAAAGCCCTGCTGTTTAAGCTGTTGTTGTAACGCATCCATACTCAAATAATGTAAGCCTTGACCTGTTAATTGCTTAATTTCAGTCAAGTTTTGAGGGCCAAACGTCGAAAAGCACAAATACCCTTGCGGCTTTAACGCTTGATTCGCCTTGCGCAATAATGCTCCAAAATCTTCCACCCATTGCAAAGCCGAACTCGAACAAATTAAATCCAAAGACTGCGGAAAATCGAGCTGTTCTATATCGCCAATTAAGCCATGAATTTGCGTACTAGTTGTTTGAGGATGATGCAGATACGCATGCAACACTTCGGCATATAAATCATTTAAAGTCAGCTGTTGAATTTGAAATTCACGCAGTAGCAAGTCGGTTAAATTCCCTGAACCACAGCCGATTTCCAAGACGTTTTCAAAGCAAGGCTGAGGTTGATCTGACAACTTTTGCTGCACAATATATTGCTGCATTTTTGCCATTAACTGCTGACAAATTTGCTGCTGTACCACGGCATGCGTTTTATAACTCTGATGAGCGCGGGCAAAACGCTGTGCCACTTGTGCCTTATCTATACGCATACGCACACTCAAAGCAAATCCAGTAACTGTGTTAAATCTGCCGTTTCAAATTGCGTATTTAAACAAATCCGCAGTCTTGAACTGCCTTGCGGCACAGTCGGTGGACGTACAGGCATCACATAAAAACCTGCAGTCTGTAACTGTCGGGCTTTGCTTACAGTTGCAGTAGAGTCGCCAATAATCACAGGTACAATTTGCGAAGTTGATGGGCAAGCAAAACCTTTGGCCTGAATCCCCTGCTGTATAGATTGGCTCAAGGCCGCCAAATGCTGACGCTGTGCCTGCATGTGCACAATCTGATTCAGCATAAACTGCGTCCACGCCATACAAATAGGTGGCTGTGCGGTACTAAAAATTAGCGGGCGCATCCGATTAATTAGGTAATCACGGACAATCGGATCACAGATCAAATATCCCCCAACTGAAGCAACGGCTTTGCCAAACGTCCCAACCAGAAAATCAATGGCATCAAT
Source organism: Acinetobacter sp. YH12120 (assembly GCF_013418795.1). Classification (NCBI taxonomy): domain Bacteria; kingdom Pseudomonadati; phylum Pseudomonadota; class Gammaproteobacteria; order Moraxellales; family Moraxellaceae; genus Acinetobacter; species Acinetobacter sp. YH12120. The sequence goes on from NZ_VPBI01000014.1 coordinate 45,908, forward strand.
CACGCCATATTGTTCGGCACAACCTAAACCTTGCTGCCCACGTACGCCAATCGCATGTGCTTCATCGACATATAACATGACTTTGGCAAAATGCTGTTTCAGCGCGACCAATGCGGCTAAATCAGTTTCATCACCATCCATACTAAAAATGGATTCAGTCACCACAATAATGCGTTCATAATTATCATCGGCATGATATTGCGTCAGCAATTGCTGCAAATGTGCCAAATCATTATGCCGATAACGCAAATATTTTGCAGATGACAAACGAATGCCATCAATCATGCTGGCATGTACCAGTTTATCGGCCAAAATTAGGGTTTTCGCATCTGCCAATGCAGGTAAAATACCAATATTCATGTGATAGCCGCTATTAAACAGCAAGGCAGCTCGCCCATGAAATAATTGCGTTAATGTGGCTTCAAGCTGTTCATAGGCAGGGAAATTTCCAGTCAGCAAACGTGATGAAGATGCACTCATTAAACGCTGTGCATTGGGCGTTTCATCAAAAAACTGTTCACGTAAGCGCAAATCAGAGGCTAAACCCAAATAATCATTGGAAGATAAATTCAGCATCTGCTGTTGCTGAATTTCAATTGTTTTACCTTGCTGCTGATTGCTGCGAAATTGACGAAAATTGCCCTGTTGGCGAAGCTGATCAAGCTGTTCTGCATAGTGATCGAGTAAACTCATGCGCTCGCTCCTTGCATACCTGTCACCACCTCAGCCAATTGCTGCAATAAAGTATTTAGTTCTGCTGCTGTAATCACATACGGCGGCATCACATAGACCAATTTACCAAAAGGACGTACCCAAATACCACGTTGCACAAATTCTTGTTGCAGGCTTTGCATATCGACAGCATGTTTAAGTTCTACCACACCAATTGCACCTAAAACTCGCACATCCTGCACCCATGCCAAATTAGCCAATGGTGTTAAATGCTGTTCAAGTTGCTGTTGTATACGTTGAATTTTGGCTTGCCAGTCTTGTTCTAATAATAATTGGGTACTTTTTACTGCAACCGCGCAGGCCAGTGGATTTGCCATAAAGGTCGGGCCATGCATAAACACACCTGCCTCACCTTGCGAAATCGTTTCTGCAACATGCTTCGTGGTCAATGTGGCAGACAAGGTCATATAACCGCCTGTCAGCCCTTTGCCGATACACATAATATCGGGTTCGACCTGTGCATGTTCCCATGCAAACAACTTGCCTGTACGCCCAAAACCTGTGGCAATTTCATCAAAAATTAACAACACATCATATTGTTCACAGAGCAATTTGGCTTGACGCAAATATTCAGGATGATAAAAGCGCATGCCGCCTGCACCTTGCACAATCGGCTCAATAATCATGGCAGCAACCTGCTGATGATGCTCTGCCAAACTTTGCGCCAATTCTGCAATATCAGCAGGATTCCATTCTTGATCAAAGGCTGTTTTCGGTGCAGATACAAAATAACGACGCGCCAAACTTGAGCCAAAAACCTGATGCATCCCTGTGACAGGATCACAGACCGACATGGCATTCCATGTATCGCCATGATAGCCAGAACGGGTGGTAATAAAATTGGTTTTCTCGGTTTTGCCTTGTGCTGTCCAGTATTGCACCGCCATTTTCAGCGCCACTTCAACAGCAACTGAACCTGAATCTGCATAAAAAATTTTATCTAAACTCGGTGGGGTAATTTCGAGCAGCAAACGCCCTAACTCAATAGCAGGACGATGGGTCAATCCACCAAACATGATATGCGCCATACTGTCGAGTTGCTCGGTCACAGCACGGTTCAGTTTAGGATGGTTGTAGCCATGAATCGCACACCACCACGATGACATGCCATCAATCAACTGGCGACCATCTTCAAGTTCAATGGTGCTGCCAAATGCCCGCTTAACCTTAAAGGTTGTTAAGGGCTGAGTCATAGAGGTGTAAGGATGCCAAAGATGTTCACGATCAAAAGCCAAATCCATCTGTTCTGTCATCCCACCATCATCCTTGATCTTGTAAAAAACTTGATGTGCTAAATCTTAAACCTGTCTACAGATAAAATAAATTGCGAGATTTGTCACTTATGGACCTGTTGGCGGGTTTTTCTGTAAATATTGGCAGATTTTGCTAGTCAACTCATCGGCATGGAACAATGGCAGCCCATGCGAGCCTTGCAAAACATCTACGCTTAAAAACTTTGCAGCTAAATTTTGCAGTTTAGCTGCAACTTTGCAATCAACTAAAACATCCTGCTCGGCAAAAAGATGATACTGCAGACCTGTATAATTTTTAAGCTTAGTCACCAAGTTTAAGTTTTCCAATAAATCCAAACCGTGTTGAAGCAAAGATTGCGGCTGTGGCTGAACCAAACTTTGTAATTGTAATAGGTCGGTTTTACTACTAGTGACACCCTGACACACCATAAAACCAAAACGCTTTAGGGTCAGAATTGGGTCTTGTGCAAAAGATTGTTTAAACTGGGCAAACGTGGCTTGTGGCATAGCGGTATCCCAATCGGCTTGTGCAACAAAACACGGATTGGATGCAATGGTAATTAAGGTTTTATATCCTGCATATTGGCTGGCAATCGCATCGACCAGTAGCGTTGCCAATTGCCCACCCAGTGACCAGCCCATAATTACATCAAACTGACGTGCAAATTCAACCTGTTGCTGCATGACTTGAGCATCAGTAGCGTTAAAAATATTGATGAGCTCAACCCGAAAACCTTGTGCAGTTAAGGCTTGCTGTAACGGATTTAAGAGTGCAGTACCACCGCCCCAGCCTGTAATCAATAAAATCTGTTGTTGCACGTGGCTTGCTCTCAAGTTAGAAAATCACCTCAGTATAATACTGAATCGGCTCAATCGACATCTGCAAAGCACCAAGATACATCCTTAAAAAAACCAATTGATATAAAAAAGCCAATCTATAAAAACCGATCTATAAAAAAACCCGACTTATCATAAATCGGGTTTTGGTCTATTTTGCTTTGATCAGATTACATTTGCGATTGAATGTAGTTTTGTAAACCAATCAATTCAATTAAACGTAATTGTTTTTCCAACCAGTACGTATGATCTTCTTCTGTGTCGGTCATTTGCTGACGCAACATATCACGGCTGACATAATCGCCTTTTTCTTCACACAATTTTACGCCTTGCGCCAATTTTTCACGTACTTCGTATTCCAGTTTTAAATCGGCTTTTAAGCAAGACACCACATCTTCACCCACGTCGATGTCATCGCGCTGCATATTTGGAGTGCCTTCAAGGAACAATACACGACGAATTAAAGCATCGGCATGCTGCGCTTCTTCCTGCATTTCATGGTCAATGCGCTCAAAAATTTTGCTTAAACCCCAATCTTCATACATACGCGAATGAATCAGGTATTGATCGCGAGCAGCCAGTTCGCCACCAATCAACATATTTAAATAGTCTACGACTTCTGGATTGCCACGCATTTGCTGTACTCCCTTTCTTAATCCAGTCATTATGGACACATTCAGGCAAAATTGCAAAAGTTAATTATTGTAAACCCATGATTTTTATAAAATTAAAATGAGAAACATACGCATTTGCAATATAACTTAAAAATTCCCATATATAAAACAACTGCTTGGCAAAACTTAGCTTTAAAAATGACAATACAATGATTTTGCATCATTTTGTAAATATTGAAAGAAACCATACTTTGACGCTCAAGTATCGTAAAAAACGCCTAAAAAGCGGATTTTAAAACCCAGCTGCTTTATGATAGTCACGAGTTCCATCACTTTCTTAAAATAATGACAAATCTAAATACATCTGCACCCATTTTAGTCACAGGCGCAACAGGCTATATTGCCAGTTGGGTCATTAAAAACCTGCTTGAACAAGGACATACCGTACACGCGACGGTGCGTGATCTGAAAAAAACCCACAGTTTTCAACATCTGACTGATATCGCGGCAAAAAGCACAGGCAACTTACAATTATTCCAAGCCAACTTACTTGAAGAAGGTGCTTTTGATCCCGCCATGCAAGGTTGTGAAATCGTGCTGCACATGGCCTCGCCTTTTGTGGTCACCAATTATAAAGATGCCATCAAAGACATTATTGAGCCTGCCGTAATTGGCACTGAAAATGTGTTAAACAGCGTTAATCGTACTGCATCGGTAAAGCGTGTAGTGGTGACTTCAAGTATTGCTGCAACCTATGGCGATGCGATTGATATTTTAAATACGGCCAATAATCGCTTTGATGAAAGTCACTGGAATACTAGCAGTAGCCCTGAGCATCAGCCTTATCCTTATTCAAAAGTGGCAGCTGAACGCAAAGCTTGGGAAATCGCAAAGGCACAAAACCGCTGGGATTTGGTCTGTATCAACCCTGCTTTGGTGCTTGGCCCATCGTTGACCAAAAACACCCAATCGGGCAGCGTGGAAGTGTTATTGCAGTTTGCCAACGGTATGACCTTGGCAGGTGTCCCTGCTATGTGGAATGGCATTGTCGATGTGCGTGATGTTGCCGATGCTCACATTCAGGCCGCATTCAACCCTGCTGCTGAAGGTCGCTATATTATTAGCGGTGGCACACTCAGCTTATTGGAAATGGGCAAAATTTTAGCGCAGCACTTTGGACGTAAATACCCTTTCCCACGCAATCAGTTACCTAAATTTGCCTTTAAAGCCTTTGGCCCTCTACTTGGTTTTTCCCGTAAATTTGTGGAACTGAATATGGGCTACCCAATTTATTTTAATGCGGAAAAAAGTCAGCGTGAATTGGGTATGCACTACCGCAATATTGAAACCAGTCTAGTCGAACATTTTCAGCAACTCATTGATGATGGCATTGTGAAGAAACGTTAAACCTTCGACTTCTCTCAGTAAAAACCAAGGCACTTCATCGTTGAAGTGCCTTTGTACCTATTAGTGGATAAAATGTAGGATGATGCTTATTCAAGCACACCATATTCCTGCATCAGCTGAATAAACTCAGCTTCATTCATGACCTGCACACCCAACTTCTCGGCTTTTTCCAGCTTTGAGCCAGCTTTCTCACCCGCCACGACACATTTGGTTTTACCCGAAACACTACCACTCACCCGTGCACCCAAAGCCTGCAACAACTGAGTCGCTTCATCGCGTCCCATTTGGCTCAACGTCCCTGTAATCACCCAACTTTCACCATTCAAAGGCTGACGTGTCGGTGCAATCGGAGCATCCCAATGAATGCCTGCAGCTAATAAACGATCCAACACTTCTAAATTATGCGGCGCTTGGAAAAAGTCCAAAATCCATTCTGCCGTAATATCTCCCACATCTGGAGTTTTCTTTAACGCTTCTAAATCAGCTTCACGCAAAGCCTCTAAAGTCTGAAAAGTATTGGCAAGCATCCGCGCGGTGGTTTCGCCCACACCACGAATTCCCAAGGCATAAATAAACGCAGCCAAAGTAGTTTTTTTGCTGTTTTCAATCGAGTCAATCAAGTTTTGAACCGACTTCTCACCCATTTTTTCAATGCCGAGCAAAGTGTCGCGGTGTTCGTGTAAATGATAAATATCAGCCACATTTTGTAGCAAGTTCAGATGCAGTAATGACTCCACCCAACGATCACCCAAACCTTCAATATCCATGGCTTTACGTGACACAAAATGACGAATCGCTTCAATACGCTGTGCCGCACAATACAAACCGCCTGAACAACGCGCCAAAGCCTCACCTTCAGGCATCACCACAGGCGAATCACACACAGGGCATTGTTCAGGTAAATGCACTTCTTGCGCATCGGCAAGGCGAAATTCAGGCCAGACTTTTTCAACTTTGGGAATCACATCACCACTACGGTAAACACTGACCGTATCGCCTAAACGCACATCCAAACGGTGAATTTCACCAATATTATGCAAAGTAACATTGGATACCGTCACACCACCTACCGCAACGGGGTTTAAACGTGCCACAGGCGTCAACGTACCTGTGCGCCCCACTTGCCAATCAATATTTTCAATGGTGGTTAAAGCGGCAACTGCAGGGAATTTATAGGCAGTCGCCCAGCGCGGCTCACGACTTAAAAAGCCCAATTGCTGTTGCTGTTTCAAGTCATTGACCTTGACCACCATGCCATCAATTTCAACGCTTAAATTCGGACGCTCAAGGTTAATTTGCTCATAGGCCGCCTGAACATCTTGAATGCTCTTGCAGACAAAATGACGTTCGCCAATTTCAAAACCAAACTGCCCCAACCATGCCAAACTGTCGGACATGGTGCTTTGTCCATGAGGCGGCACACATTGCGCAATGCCATAAGCATAGAATGCTAAAGGACGTGAAGCCGCAATATTCGGGTCTAACTGACGCAAACTGCCTGCTGCTGCATTGCGTGGATTGGCAAAGGTTTTTTCACCTTTGGCTGTATTGGCCGCATTGAGTTTTTCAAAACCAAGTTTTGGCATCAACACTTCACCACGCACTTCCAAAAATTCAGGAATAGCCGTTTCTGTCGCACTCAAAACTTTCGGTAAATTGCGGATAGTTTTGACGTTGTGGGTAATGTCTTCCCCTGTTTCCCCATCACCACGGGTCACACCACGCACTAAAACACCATGTTCATACCAAAGTGAAATCGCCAAACCATCAAATTTGAGTTCGACATCGTATTCAATATTTTGGTTGGGCAAACGCTCTTCGACACGTCTTGCAAAGGCAAATAATTCTTCCTGATTAAACACATTGCCTAAAGACAACATTGGCACAGCATGTGTAACCGTGGTGAACTTTGCCAAAGGTGTGCCACCGACTTTATTGGTCGGTGTATCGGGTTGAACTAAATCTGGATACTGTTGTTCCAACGCTTTTAGTTGATGGAAAAGCTGATCATATTCACTGTCTGCAATTGTCGGTTGATCCATCACATAATAGGCATGATTGTGCTTGGCAAGCAGTTGAATCAATTGACGCATTTGCGCCACGACGGTTAAATCTACAGACATATTTTCCACCATAAAAAAGGGCGGTCTTGTTCCGCCCTTCAATTTTTTCTATGTAGCGCATGCTACAGCTTGTATTGCTGCGCACATTATAAAAATGCGGCTGCAAAGTTGCAATTTATCCTACTGCACTCAGTTCATTTGCCAAACACTTGACGTAGCTTATACCCAGTACGAGATCGCAATTCTAGACATGACTTGCCTGACCAGCACGATAATCTATCGCCTGATGACGCCAGTGTTCACGTAATTGTGGAGTAAACTCTAAATGGTTTTGGTCATAGACCGTTCCATCAATTTCACGTGCAATCAGTCCTGAAATGCTGACCATGGTATCAAAGGCATTTTGCACATCGCTGTGCGGCAAAGCGAGGAAGAACGCTAAACCTTTAACTTGTTCGCTCGATAAAGTTTCTAAATCAAAACCATCTGCGCCTTCATCATTAATTTGTAAAACTGAAAATAATAATTTAGTGCCATCTTCGTTATAGCGATGGAAACATGACATTTCACCGAAACGTAAACCATATTTCATCAAAACTTTTAAGGCTTTATCGCCCGAAAGTATGCGACGTTCAGGGAAGACATTCAGCGCGATAAAAGATTCAGCGGTTGCCAAGGCACTTTCTTCATCCATGATTTTTTGTTCATGCAAATGCGAATCTAAAATGCTGCTTTCTTCATTAAATTCTGAAATTTCGGCAGTTTCAATGTGTTGATTCAGACTGTATTCAGTCGAAGCTTTGTTTTGCTCGACAGTCTGCGCATTCGGTTCAGTTTCTATAATCACTTGCTGAATTTCATCCGATAATGAATATTCTGAAGTTGTCGCTGTCGGGCTTGGCGTGTCTTGTGCAACTTCAGACTTCGATATCGTTGTGGATGGATCAAGCTCAGAATTTTCTGTATTTGCCTGCAAACTCGGTTCAACTTTGTCAGTTTCTGTGCTTGAAGAAGCCACGACATCATCCGTTAAAGCCTGTGGTTCAGACTTGGCAGGCGCATCTTGCGTAACTTCATCTACCGTTAAAGTCGGCTCCACACGCGGTGGCGTAGCGTCGCTTTGCAATTGGTCACGTACATGGCGTGGAATAATCGGTTTTTGGCTTTCTGCATTAAATTGCAGTTCCGAATCTAAGGATGGCGCTGAATCTACAGGTTTTTTTAGAATCATTTTCAAACCAAACGCCATGATCACAATAGCGATGACAATTCCAACGATTGTGGTGATTTCCATATTATGCCTCCGCGACTAGGCCGTATTCTGCGGCTTCTTCTAAATTTACGGTTACTAATTTTGAGGTTCCCGGTTCAGGCATGGTAACACCTAAGAGGTCGGTTGCCATCGTCATAGCAAGTTTATTATGTGTAATGTAAATGAATTGCACTTGTTCAGAAAGTTCTTTTACTAAATTACAAAAGCGCCCCACGTTAGCATCATCTAACGGTGCATCAACTTCATCGAGTACGCAAAATGGCGCTGGGTTTAAACGGAAGATTGCAAAAACCAAAGCCAAAGCTGTCAGTGCTTTTTCACCCCCTGAAAGTAAGGCCAAAGAACTGTTGCGCTTACCCGGTGGACGCGCCATCAATTTCACCCCAGATTGCCAGTCATCTTCCAAGCTCAGACTCGCTTCACCGCCATTAAAGACTTTAGGAAACAACTCCTGCAATTCGGTATTCACCTGATCAAAAGTATTCATAAACAGTTTACGAGTTTCCTGATCAATACTTTTCATTGCCGCCTGTAACTGCGAAACGGTATTTTCCAAGTCTTCAATTTGATGGCTTAATTCTGCAAAACGGGCAGATACTTCTTCATATTCTTCCGAAGCCGCCAAATTGACCGCACCCAATTTATCAAACTGTTGCTGCGCTTTCGCCAGTTTTTGTTGATGCGCAGCGACATCAATCTGCAAACCTGTGATGATCTCGCTGTTTAAATCTTTTAACTGTTCAGAATAATGCTGATAGTCCGACTTTGCCGATTGCCATGCCAAGCGCTTTTCTTCGAGTTTGGCACGTAATTGTTCATCTTGCTGCTGTTGCTGCTGCCGTTGCTCGGTCAGTTGCTGCTGTTTGGACTGCACACTGTTCAATTCCACTTGCCATTCCTGCCAAGTTTTTTGCAGCTTTTCAGTCTGCTGCTGCTGCTCTGAAAACTGAGTTTCCAAGTCAGGCAATTCCAACTGAACAGGATCGACAAACTTTTTGGCTTGTTCCATTTGCGCCACAATTTGTTGATATTGTGCTTTTAAGAAAGTGGCATCTTTTTCTAACAGTTCAATTTGCTGCTGAGTTTGTACCGCTTGACGACGTAACAGATCCACTTCTTGTTGCTGCTGCTGAAACTGTTGCTGTGAACTATCCAGCTGCTCATTCAGCTGCTCGACCTGAAATTGCAAGATTTTATACTGCGGTAAGGCTTGCTCAAGTTTAAAAGCCAAAGCATGCAAATCAATTTCCAGATCATCTTTTTGCATGGCATCTTCTTCAAGCTGCTCATCTAATTGTGCCAATTGATGCTGTAATTGCTGTTGCTGTACTGCAAAAGCCTGTGCCGCACTTTCGGCTTTCGCCATTTGCACATCTAGCGTTTGCAAGGCTTGCTGTTGCTGTTTGAGCTGTTGCTGTTGTTGCTGCAATTGCTGCTGCAACTGTTTTACCTGTTGCTGCAATTCAGGCAGTTGCTGTTCTGCTTGCTCATATTGTGGCAGTTGCAACGCCAACGCCTGTTCAATTTCATCCAAGCGAATCCGATGGCTTAATGCCCCTTGCCCTGCCTGTGCCGCTTCATCATAAAACAGCCCGATTACCCAGTCTGCTCCCACATGATAACCATCTAAACTAAGGATAGACTGCCCTGCTTGTAATTGCACTTGCAATGCCAAAGCCTGCGATAAACTTTCTGTAATTGCGACACTTTGCCACAAGCTACTTTGCGGTGAAGCAATCCAGTCACTGAGCGACTCACACCCCGAAAGCTGTATTTTTGATGTTTTTGAATCTACAGCCAAATGAATTTTTAGCTGACGTGCGCGGCTGTCCTGAAATTCAATATCTGCTTCTACCACCTGCGCAGATAACCATTTAGCCAAGAACTTTTCAATTAAATTGGCATGTGGTTTCGCCACATCTGCAAGTTGTAATACTTGCATCAACTGCACCACATCGGTTTGGGCTTTTGGACTTTGCTTAATGAGCAATTGATTGAGGTTTTTCTGTTCTGACTGCAAAATCTGAATCTCAGATTTTAAGGTCGCACACTGTGCTTTGTGCTCATTATAGTTGGTCTGCAACGTGGCGAGTTGCTGAGTGCTGTCTTGAATATTCTGTTCTAGTGTTAGCATTTCAGCCTGCAAGCGGGTCTTTTCGTCTTGCAGTTGTTGCATTCCCTCTTGCTGATCTTGCGGCTGAATTTGTGCAAACTGCTGTGTCAGGGTTTGTTTTTGCTGTTCAATACGGCTGATATTTTTGGCTAACTGCTCACTTTGCGCCTGCATGTGCACATGCTTTTGTTGTTGCTGTTCTACTTGCGCTTTGACTTGGGCATATTGTGCAGCTTGGGTTTGTTGCTGTGCTTTTAAATCCTGAAATTGCTGGCTCTGCTGCTGCGCCAAATGATCTTGCTGCTGTAGATTTTCCTGTTGGTTTTCTTGCTGATCGACCAAACTCTCTAGCTGCAATTCAATCAGCTGCATACGCTCTTTGGTTTGTGCTTTTTGTTGTTCAAGCTGCGATAAAGTCGCGGTATTTTGCTGAAACAAACTTTGTTTTTGTTCCAAAGTCATTTTCAGTTCAGCCAGTTTCTTTTCTGCCTGTTGCCACTCTTGTTGTAGCGGTGTCGATTGCTGAATCAAACGCTGAAACAACTCACTGGTCGCAGTTAAGTCATGTTCCAAAGTAGTCAGCTCAGAGCGCACCAATTTAAAACTTTCCCCTAACTCATTCATACTCAGGGTATATTCTTGCTGTAAACGCGCACTTTGTTCACACTGAAAAGACAACACTTCGACTTTAATGGTACGAATTTCACTCTCAAGCGCTTTGTATTGAATAGCTGTTTCTGACTGACGTTTTAAGGTTTTCAGTTGCGATTTTAGTTCTGAAGCAATATCTTCCAAACGCGCCAGATTCTGCGTGGTGTGATCCAAATGCAGCATGGTTTCACGACGACGCGCCTGATAACGTGACACGCCTGCCGCTTCTTCAATAAATACCCGCATTTCTTCAGGTTTAGCATCAACCAAACGATTAATCATGCCCTGTTCAATAATTGCATAAGAACGCGGGCCTAAACCTGTACCCAGAAAAATATCGGTGATGTCACGACGACGACACTTGGTTCCATTTAAAAAATATTCAGACTTACCATCACGGTTGACCTGCCGACGTACCGACAGTTCATTATAGGCGTTATAAGCACCGCCCAATTTGCCATAGGTATTGTCAAAACGCAGTTCAACACTGGCTACACCTACAGGTTTGCGTTTGGCAGTTCCTGTGAAAATTACATCCTGCATACTGCCGCCACGCAACTGGCGCGCACTAGATTCGCCCATCACCCAACGAATGGCGTCAATCACATTGGATTTACCACAACCATTCGGCCCCACCACAGCGGTACGGTTGGCTTTAAAATGTAAGGTCGTACTGTCGGCAAAAGATTTGAAGCCAGAAAGTTTTAAACTGCTTAAACGCATAATGTCCCAATTAACGGCGTGAACGTCTTGCCCATGCAAGCTCGATCTGTTTCATACGGGTCAGAGATTCCAACACCAAGTTGCGCAAGTGTCGGCAAAAATCTTCCATAAATAAAGTGGCTTGTTGTGATTTTCTGCTTAAAATTGCATCACTCACCAGTTTAAATAATTCAAAAGATTCTTGTAACTCCCGACGCGAAGTATTTAAGGTCAAAAAGTAACTGCGTCTTAACGATGGCAATAACTCTTGATAGAACTTCATTAAATATAAATTTCCCACCATATCAGGCTGCCGTGCCAGATATTGAAAAATTAAATCATAAAACTTTTCAGTATTGCCCAAGCGACATTGCTCTGCCAGTTGCAGCAAAAGTTGTTGTAAGGCTTCGGCTTCATGCATTCGCCACGTGTCCGCAATACGCTGCACAATATAACCCAATAACAAACTGCTGCTGTCAAACAAAGCTCGGACTTGCTGTGCCGACATTTCCGACACAATTGCACCACGACGTGGAAAAATTTCAATCAGATGAGTACGCTGCAATAACAACAGCGCTTCACGTACCGAACCACGACTCACGTCCAGTTCTTTGGCGATGCGCAATTCCTGAATACGCTCACCTTCAACCAAATCACCGCTAATAATCTGTTCTGCGATGTGTCGGGCAATTTGTTCCGATAAACTTTCTGATTCTTGTTGTTGCATACTGTTCCTATCTTGTTTTTATAAGATGCAGTGATGAAAATTCGGAGCTACTCTCATTTAAGACATCTCAGGATCATCCTTCGACTGCAAGCATAGCTCCGATACAAGCATCTTTCTTTTTACTGCGAAACAGATCACAACGCCATGACATTGTCCGACAATTTCATGGCGCTAGAGCCAATTTTACATGGCTTAAAACAAAGAAAATAGCGACTCAACTTAGAAAAATACTCGCATACCCTGATATACAAAATAACAGCCAACGGTGGTCAGCAAGCAGGCAAAACATTTTTTCAACATCGCTGGCGATAACAAATGTGCCACTTTCGCACCAACTTTGGCAGTAATAAAGCTCATCACACTAATGCCTATAAATGCATAAATGTGGATATAACCAATGGTATTGGGTACTGCAACTTCGGCTTGCTTACCAAACCACATAAAGCCTAATGCGCCCGCCACCGCAATTGGCAAACCACAAGCGGCTGAGGTTGCTACCGCTTTTTGCATGACCACGCCGTAACGGTTTAAGTACGGCACTGTTAAACTGCCACCGCCAATCCCAAAAATTGCAGAGGCAATGCCAATCCCACCGCCCGCCATGACTTGCTTTGCAGTTGAAGGCAAATGATGTGAAGGATCAACCGCAATATTTGCGCCTCTAAACATCTTAAAAGCCACCCACAGTGCAAAACCGCCAATTAATAATTGTAAGCCTTGCCCCGAAAGGAAATCGGCAATACCTGCACCAACAAATGCACCCACAATTAAACCAGGCGCAAGATTACGAAATACAGGCCACATCACCGCACCTTTTTTATGGTGTGCCGTAACTGAGCTGATCGAAGTTACAATAATGGTTGCCAATGATGTCCCCACCGCCATGTGCATTAACACCGATGGGTCATAATTGAGTTGAGTGAACACAATATATAAAATTGGCACAATAATTAAGCCGCCGCCCACGCCAAACAGCCCTGCTGCAAATCCAGCAATTGCACCAATCAATAAATATATGATTAACTCCATAAATATATTCCACTATTTGTAAATTCGTATGGATGTAGAAACCCGACAACTGCAACAACAACTCACAGAAGCAGGACAGCTTCCAGAAGTACTCATCCTGAAGCCGATTACCACTTCCACCAATGATGATGTACGGGAAATTGCACAAAAAGGTGTGCAGAGTGTCTTGGTATGCAGTACCAGACAAACGCATGGTCGAGGACAACGTCAACGGCAATGGGTATCACCCGAAGGGAACATCTATTTAAGCACATTGCTAAATTTACGAACACCTGTAAATGGGCGTTTGGCTTTAGAAATTGCGTTAAATATCTTGCAAATACCGAGTCTACAGGCGCTGAATCTACAAGTAAAATGGCCAAATGACTTATACAGCCCGCAAGGCAAATGGGGCGGCATCTTAATTGAGCCAATTTCTGCACAGCAAGTCATTGTTGGGGTTGGGCTTAATCTTGCACCTGTCAGCTCAGCAGTTATTGATCAAAAAACCACATCTTTAACCGAACTGGGTTTGGTATCTATTGATCGTGTGCGCCTGATCGCAGAGCTTTATCTTGCCATTCAACAAGCCTGCGACTGGTTTAATCACGATTGCTATAATTTGGCATCTCGCTTCAATCATCATGCCGCATTTATGCAACAACAAGTTGAATTTGAACATTTTAAAGGTACTTGTCAGGGTACTTTTTTAGGCATTCAGGATGATGGCGCAGTGCAAATTGAAACGGCACAAGGGCTTGAAGTTTTTTATCAGGGACGTTTACGCCCTATCGATCATGCCGAGTCATCTTCATGAAAAATTTATGGCTAGATATTGGTAACACCCGCCTGAAATATTGGGTCACAGAACAAGACCGCATCATCGAACATGAAGCAGAATTGCATTTGCAATCTCCTGCCGATTTGTTGCTGGGTTTGATTCAACACTTTAAAAGTCTGAATGTGCATAAAGTAGGCGTGTCATCGGTACAAGATCAGAAGAATAATCAACGCATTCACTTGATTTTAAAAACCCTGAATGTGCCTGTGATTTATGCCAAAGTGCATGCAGATTATGCAGGTTTGCATTGTGAATATGATATTCAACAACTGGGGATAGATCGCTGGCTGCAAGTGCTTGCCGTGGCAAATGACCCACAAGAAAATTATTGTGTCATTAGTTGTGGTACGGCGCTGACTATTGATTTGGCGGATGGACTGACGCATTTAGGCGGCTATATTTTACCGAACTTATATTTGCAACGTGATGCACTGATTCAAAACACCAAAGGCATTAAAATTCCCGATGCTGCATTTGATGAACTCACCCCAGGACGCAGCACCATTGATGCTGTTCATCATGGTATTTTACTCGGCTTGCTCAGCACCATTGAGCATGTAATTCGACAGTCACCACGTAAACTGATTTTAACGGGTGGCGATGCACCGCTGTTTGCCAAATTCTTGCAGCAATATCAACCGCAAGTCGAGCAAGATTTATTGCTCAAAGGTTTGCAGCGTTATATTCAATATGCAACCCATGAAGTGCACTAAAAACCAAACATTGTTCCATCTACGCTGATAAATCTTTCGGTGTAGCTGTCATCTACGAATAAAGAACAACAAAAAAGCAGGCGCATTTTTATGCGCCTGCTTTTTTAACACTTTGATTCTAAGATGTTTTTAACAATTATTTCTTGGTTGGGTCGTTGCCACCAAACAATGGCCCCATACCGCCGCCACTGAATTGCTTTTGTAAACCGCCCAGTGAACGCATCATTTTTGCCATGCCCGATGGATTGGCAAATTTTTTCATCATTTTTGCCATTTGTGCATGTTGCTTGATCAACTTATTCACTTCTGACACATCCATACCACAACCCGCAGCAATACGTTTTTTACGGCTTGGATTCATCAGGTCTGGGTTACGACGCTCTTTGATGGTCATCGACTGGATAATCGCTTCCATCTTTTTCACTTGCTTTTCAGGATTGGCTTGCGCAATTGCATCTTGAATACCTGAGTTGCTCATGCCAGGCAACTTGTCTAAGAAGCCCATCATGCCGCCCATTTTATTCATTTGTTCAAACTGCATCAGCATATCTTCAAAGTTGAAGCTGCCGCCTTTTTGCAGTTTTTTCGCCATTTTTTCGGCTTTTTCTTTGTCGATTTTACGTTCAACTTCTTCGACCAAAGACAGCACGTCACCCATGCCCAAAATACGTTGTGCAACACGTTCTGGGTGGAATGGCTCTAGGGCATCGAGTTTTTCACCCATCCCCAAGAATTTAATTGGTTTACCCGTAATCGCACGAACTGAAAGTGCTGCACCACCGCGCGCATCACCATCAGTTTTAGTAAGGATTACACCTGTTAATGGCAAGGCATCATTAAAGGCTTTGGCTGTATTTGCCGCATCCTGACCCGTCATGGCATCGACCACGAACAAGGTTTCAGTCGGTTTAATCGCTGAATGTAATGCCTTGATTTCATCCATCATGTCATCATCGACGTGCAAACGACCTGCAGTATCGACAATTAACACATCAGCAAACTGAATTTTTGCCTGTTCGATGGCACGGTTGGCAATATCGACAGGGTTTTCATTGGCATTTGAGTCAAAGAAAATTGCGCCAACTTCGCCTGCAACCGTTTGTAGCTGTTTAATTGCCGCAGGACGGTAAACGTCGGCAGACACCATCGCCACTTTTTTCTTTTGACGTTCTTGTAAGAAACGTGCCAATTTTGCTGCAGTGGTGGTTTTACCCGCACCCTGCAAACCTGCCAATAACACCACAACCGGTGGCTTGGCAGCAAGGTCAAGGCTTTCATTGGCCTCGCCCATCATTTTTGTGAGTTCGTCATAGACAATTTTGACGAACGCCTGACCAGGGGATAACTGAGTCATCACTTCCTGACCCAATGCCTCTTCCTTAACTTTCGCGATGAATTCACGAGTTACAGGTAACGCCACATCGGCTTCAAGAAGTGCCATACGTACTTCACGTAACGTATCTTTAATATTGTCTTCGGTTAGCTGCCCTGAGCCAGTAACATTTCTTAAACTCTGCGTGAGTCGTTCTGTTAAGGTATCAAACATTGCAAATTCCGCTTAAAATAGCCATTAGCAAAAAAATGTTTCTTTAAAATAGAAAATTTATGCACAAGATGCTATAGGATACTGTAGTTCGCATCGAATTTATATAAATGAATATTCATCATCCTGAAAAAGGTTTGACATGATCAGTCTCCCCTTGGTTTATACGATTTTAGCATTAATCGCTTATACCAGTTCTTTTTGGTATTTATTTTCACATTTAATGTCTAAACGTGCGCCAAATCACTGGTTTATTCGTTCTCTGCTCAGTTTGGGCTTATTGCTGCATGCTGCCGTGTTGTATAACGATATGTGGACGCCGATGGGTGTCAACTACAACGTGTTTAACCTAATGTCATTTACTGCGGGTTTAATGTTGTTATTGAGCTTGCTGTTCAGCAGTTACCGACCTGTAATTGCGCTAAATTTGATTGGTATTCCTGTAGCAGCAGTGGGTTTAATTGCAGGTTTTTCATTCAGCCAACATAATTTATTTATTAACCAAAACTCGATTGGTTTAGATATTCATATTATTTTATCGCTGTCTGCTTATGCCGTATTGTTGATGGCGACCATTCATGCCGTGCTCATGTGGTTTCAAAACCGCGAACTGAAAAACAAACAAAAACGTCGGGTTTGGGTAAATTTGCTGCCGTCTTTGCAAGATATGGAATCTTTGCTGTTTGATATGTTGATTGCAGGTTTTGCCTTACTCACAGTCGCACTAGGTTTTGGTTTCTTTACGGTAGAACATTTCTTTGCACAGCATTTAGCACATAAAACTGCCTTTAGTATTATTTCTTGGTTTGTCTATGGGTCGTTGTTACTTGGGCGTTATAAGTTTGGCTGGCGTGGACAAAAAGCGATTCGCTTTACCATTATTGGCTTCTTTTTATTGGCGCTCGGTTTTATTGGTTCTAAATTTGTGTTGGAAATGATTTTGAGTAAGTAAGGTGTTTTTATTTTGCTCATTCAAAGTGTAGGATGATCAATTATTTAATAGCATAGTCGAGGGGGAATGGGCTGTTTAAATTAAGCCAATCATTTAAATGATTTCTAACGATGTAAGAACTCAATTAAAAGATCTAGTCTAGGATGCACATCAACTGCATGGACTAGATAAAACTTGAGATACAGATCACTGTGTCAAATAAAACAGCTTAAATACCAGAACCTTAGCTACAACCACTTCAATTCAAAACCCTTTTCCTAGACAACCCACAGAAAAAAACGTATAACTCCACTTTTGTTTGAACTGGCAGCATTTTGTGAAACTGATTCTTGCACCCATGGAAGGCTTAACCGACCCCATCATGCGTGATGTACTCACGTCTGTCGGCAGTTTTGACTGGTGCGTAACAGAGTTTATTCGTGTCACTGATTCTGTCCTACCCGACCATGTTTATTACAGTTATTGTCCTGAACTTTTAAATGACGGGAAAACTGCAGCTGGAACCCCTGTACATGTTCAATTTCTCGGGAATAATCCTGAAATGTTGGCTGCAAATGCAGTCAAAGTTGCGGCTATGGGCGTACCTGCAATTGATATGAACTTTGGCTGTCCAGCCAAAACAGTGAATCGACACCGTGGTGGCTCTGTTTTACTTGATGAACCTGAAGTGGTGTATGAACTGGTTAAAGCGGTGCGCGATGCCGTTCCTGCTCATATTCCAGTTTCCGCCAAAATGCGTCTAGGCTATATGGATCGGAACTTCATGCTAGAAAATGCGCATGCCATTGAAGATGCAGGCGCAGCATGGGTTACAGTGCATGCACGTACCAAAGCCGATGGCTATACCCCTCCTGCATTTTGGGATCAGCTACGCCCTATTCGTGAAGCATTGAAGATTAATGTCATTGCCAATGGTGAAATTTGGAACAATGCCGATGCCAAACAATGCCAGTTAGAATCGGGCTGTGAAGATTTGATGATTGGCCGCGGTGCAGTCACCACTCCAGATTTGACCCAATGTATTCGTCAAAATTCAGACCTGCCTTTGCTGAGTTGGCAAGATTTGCTGCAACTGCAAATTCGCTTTATTCACGGCCCTGCCAAAACTGAAATTGGCATGCTAGGACGTTATAAACAATGGCTCGGTATGATGTCGAAACATTACCCCGAAGCCAAAGCTTTATGGGATGAAATCAAGCGTCTGAAAAAGTTGGATGAAATCATTGAAAAATTAGTCGCACACGCGACTTAAACAGTGCATCCAGCGAGCTCCAGATTTATCTAAAAAATTTCAGCTTTTATTAGGGTCTGCTCAGTTTTAGCCTACAGCACAAGCCATTTATGAAATGTCAACAGACCCTAGTGAATGTCATTTATTCAACCTTGCTGACAAAGCTTGGCATTTCCCATGCACTGCCTGCAAAACCTTTGCATTGTCCTGCATCGAATTGATAGCTTTTGACAAACTGCTGACCATTCCACGCCCACTCAATTTGACTGAAACAATCGCCAATTCCACGCCCTTTTTGATAGGCAAAAATCTGTCCATTGCTAAATTCTGAAGCAGAATCAGTTACAAATTGCTGTATCTTTTGCAGTTTTTTATCCATAACCCAATAAGCCACACCCCAATTATAAGCCCCTCGCCAACAGCTTGCCTCAACCAACACGCTATCTTGATTTAAGGGATAAGTATGAATCTGCTGTTCTGCTTGTTCAGGTTCAAACAGCATATAACAATCTTCACGATCTACAGTTTTTTGTAAAATTGGATATAACTTTTCTGCACTGGCCGCGGTAAGCACCTGTGCTTTGGCGGTTCGGTGTTGAGGCTGCATGAGAATGTTAATTTTAGGCATCGCTTGCGCTTTTAAGACCTGCGTGGATGCTTGATTGCCTTTTGCCAATATTGCGGAGTCTGTACCCACACGTTTTTGAAATTCATCCATTTTTAGCAACACTGCACTCATGCCTGCATCAGACAATTTCCAGCGTTGTTGACCATGTTTTAACTCGATCACGACATGCTGACGCGCCTGCGCCAACAGCTTTTGCACACTGGCAGCAGATAAATTGGCGATACTTTCATGAAAGTTTAATTGTTGCAAAGTGCGTCCATTTAAAAATAAAGTCGCTTGAGCAATATCTTCTTGAATTTGCAATTGCCCTTGTACAGCACTCTTTGCACCTGCTTGACGGGTCAATAACATACTGATCGGTTGTTCAAAATCATCATCGCTTTGGTAGCCTGCGGCACGGCAGGTTCCTGTATTATCACAGGCCAACTCCCAATCTTGATGCTGAAAATACAGTCCTTGCAAAGCAGTCGACTGGCTTGAAGCAATCGTTTTTTCAGCAGTGATCGGTGCTGCAAAAATACCAACACTACCGAATAAACCACTGATCGCCAGCAATATTTTTAGATTGCATCTGAAATTCATAATCTTCGCAACTCCTGAAATGGTCATCTATAATTCAACGGCTCAATCAAAGCTAAATTTAGCACCTTGCCTACTCAGCTCAATAAAAAAGCACGCCAGAGCATGCTTTTCTAATGCAATTGAACATCAAGATTTAATGTAAAAAATTACGATTCCTGTGTTAAATCCTTGACCGTGGTGCTTGCGCCATTGGTTTTCACTGACTCAATTCCTTTGTCACGTGATTGTTCAGAAGTATAGAGCTGACTCGTACCAATAATCTGATGGTTGGCAGCTTTTAAATTAAAATACGGCTTATCATTCTTAGATGTCAGTCGATCATAACGCCCATCATCCTGACTGTTCTTTTGTACCGAAGCGATGCCATTTTTTGCCGATGCTTTCGCCTTATACTGTTCACTGGTTAAGATAATTTCGCCATTCCCAGCTTTAAGTACAAAGCGGTACTGACTATTGCTTGCTTGTGAAATCTCAAACCATCCTGACATACTTGCCCCCAGTTTTCTTATGAGTGGTGAAGTGTGTTGTTGAATGATGCTAGGCTTTAAACTGCCTAAAAATTATTCTTTTCACTTAAAATATAAAGGACTTAGGCACAAGAAAACAGTATTAATTTTGTACACTCTTAAAGTTATTGTTGCTCAATTTGAATACTAAAATACTTTTATAAACTCCATAAAAAAGCGCAGGCAACTCAAGTCGCCTGCGCTGTTGAAATCTGCTTAAACTTAAGCTTTTTTCACATATTCAGATTTTAATTTCATAGCCCCCATGCCATCAATCTTACAATCAATGTCATGACCATCTGCTGCATCTGGAATTAAGCGAATATTTTTCACTTTTGTTCCCACTTTTACAGCAGCCGAAGAACCTTTAATCTTCAGGTCTTTAATCACAGTCACCGTGTCGCCATCTGCCAACACGTTGCCGTTTGCATCTTTAATCACAGCAGCAGTTTCTTCTAGCTGTTCCCCTTCTTTCCACTCATGTGAGCATTCAGGACAAATCAGTAGGTCGCCATCTTGGTAAGTGTATTCTGATTGGCATTTTGGGCAATTTGGCAAAGACATAAAAAACCTCAAAAACTATATTATAGCATTTTTTACTGAATTTTCATAAACTTAAAATCCTTATAAAGCACAAGGATAATCAAATAAAACTCTTTAATTGGACTGTGCTAAGCGTTGCAGCATCACGCGTTTTAATACCACTACATGATTGTGCTGCTCATCTTTAGCTGCTGTGACCAGAGTGATTTTTTGCTGCTGTGCCAGTTCACACAACGCCTGTAAAGCCTCTTCTTGCTCTGCTAATTCAGCTATATAACGCTGCTGAAACTCATCCCAATGTTGTTCAGGGTTTTGATGATACCATTTGCGCAATTCAGTCGAAGGCGTAATTTCTTTGGGCCATAAGTCAATACGAGCACGTTCTTTGCTCACACCTCGCGGCCATAAACGATCAACCAACACTCGTGTCCCATCTGCCTGAGTCGCTTCAAGATAAGCGCGTTTCATTGCAATATCCATATTTGCACCTCTGCATCTTTTATGACGACGTCATCAGCGCCAAAGTTTTAGGCAGCAGATTATGTATCACAAATAAAAAAGCATGTGATCAACACATGCTTTTAAGATACCCGATTTAATCTTCGTAATCGTCTTCGTCTTCATCATCGTAGACGTAAGCCATACAGCCCCAGCCATCGTATTCACCGCCATGTTCTGCAGCAATTTTGCTAAACCATTGCTCTAAATCGACAATGTCTGAATACTCTGGTTCCATGTAAACATAAATGGTGATGATCCATTCAACTGCGTCAGATTCTTCATCTTGGAATAATGAAATTTTTTGTTCTTCGGCCAACAAATACAAAGCACATTTTTCAGCTTGTTCTTGTGTGGTAAAAGCGATGGAGTACTCAATCTCATGTGGCTCTGTCAGGTCATCCCCATCTTCATGCATTTGCCAAAGTACATTGCCATTATCATCATCAGGGAATTGTTCATAGTCACGTGTCATGCGAATATCCTTGTTATCTTTTTAGCCAATATATATCTGGCAAGTGACAAAATAGTGAATTCAACATAGCACAAATTTGCCCGAAGGACTCAATTTTCATCTCGTTTTACACTGACTTTAGTCTGAATTACCCAGAAGATTGCTTTTACATGACACTGCAATTGCTCTAAGCATTTGCAGCCAGTTTAATTTGTGGCATCTGACAAGAGCTTTCCTGTTTAAATGCCAACAGCAAAGCGGCAAACTTTAATTCTTCTTGTCGGAGTGTCAAATAAGAGTCTAGAACTTTTGCGTGTCCAAATGCAGCCGCATAATGATTGAGCAAAGTAAAATCATCCTGCAAAGCTTGAAGCGATTCAGCCAAATTATGTTCAGTCAGCTGCGCCAAATATAAATCTGCTTTACTATTAAATGCTTGAGCCAGCAAAGTCACTGCCGCTAGACGGCGTTGCTCATCGACAAAAGCACAATGCGCAACTTCTTGATTTTTGACCGCATCTTGAATCTTGTGTCGTACTTGCTGCAGGTGTTGTGCTGCATCACTATAGCCATAACCTTCAATCAGATCATCCAATAGCTGCTGTGCAGGCAACTGAAAAGCAGGCGTATGATGTTCAATTTTATGATACAGCGCGGTCATAATCTGTTCGAGTTGCTGACGTTCTTCAACCAAGTTATAAAAAGCACCCAATTGATCTTGTGCTGTTTTAAGCGTTTTGGCTTTGGTTTTTTGCTCATGCTCGGCTAAAAAATCTCGAACTTTTTCAACTTGTTGCTTGCACTGCTCCCGCGTATTTTCCGCTTCGGATTTAATCATTTCTACAAACATTTCTACTTGTTGGCGACGTTCTAATACATATTGCTCAACGTCTAAAATATGTTGATAGTGCTGCAAGGTTTCTAAACGACCTTTTAAACTGCCTATTTCGATGCGTAGCACAGTCAGCTGATGCTCTAATTCATTACTTTCCAACTCATCGGACGCTAAATTGGAGCGAGTGCGGTCTAAATTACTTTGTAAAGATTGAATGCTGGCAGACAACTCACGGCGGCGCTGAGATTGCCAAAAAATAATCACCACCAAAACAATAATGATTGCACCCAATATATACAGCATATAACTTCTCCCACCGCATTGGTCTGCCATATTTTAAAAAGTCATCTTCAGTTTTAAAGACGCTTTCTAACCCGCTTTGACAGCCCACCACACTCAAAAACACAAAATTTTAAAACAGCGAGTTATTCACTTCCTTCATTTATGCCAAGGCAAATGAATAACGATAGCTCTAAAGATACGTTAGCGAGTTAGCGGCACGAAGACTATCCCAATTTTTGAGTATTTTCACAAAAAAATTGAAAAATATGCGCCTGTTAGAAAAATTGAATCCCAAAATCTCTAAAAAGGAAGCTGTGCTCGAATTGCAACAGGAACTTGGCTTAAAGGTTGCGTGAAAGCCAAATAACTGGCATGCAGCGCCATCCGACCTAAAGTGCTTTTTTTCGGTTCAGGATGATATAACTTATCGCCTGTAATGGGATGTCCAATATATTGCATGTGTACTCGTAACTGATGTGAGCGCCCTGTAATCGGGGTGAGCAATACACGGGTAATATCTTCAACCGCACAATATTCCAAAGCCTGATACAGCGTTTGCGCAGGCTTGCCTAAATCGAAATGCACAATTTGGCGTGGACGGTTTTCCCAATCGGTAATTAAAGGCACATCGACACTGCCCTCACCTTCAAGTTTGCCTTGAATTAAAGCAATGTAGTTTTTTTCTACTGTTCGCGCCTGAAACATTTTACTCAATGCGACTTCTGCATCACGATGCTTGGCAAACATGAGAATACCTGAGGTCGCCATATCTAAACGATGGGCAATTTTTGCCTGAGGATAATCTGCGAGTACTCTTAAATATGCGCTGTCCTGATGTTCGGGCAAACGCCCAGGCACCGACAATAAACCTGCGGGCTTATCAATCACCAATAAATCGTCATCTTCATAGACAATCACTAAGGGTTCTTGTGGAGGTGCATAAATAAAGTTGTCGTTTAAAGCCATGAACATACAGCATGCAAAGCGGTGCGGGCAAAATATCAAGCACAGCCCAAACTGTCAATTCAGTCGGGCGATGTACTTTTTAGTGTAAAGATTTAGATTTTAAATTGGCTGAGTCTGCCAAGCTTAATCTGTCAAACTTAGTCTGCGAAACTTAGTCTGCTAAATAGTATTCCACCGTAGACACCACACGTACTTTTTTCAAATATGGCGTGTTGCTGTCACGGTCTTCAATACTAAATACGCCCTGATTGGCCGATTTAATTTTGCCTAAACGACTGTCAGAATCTGCAGCAAATTTTTCTGCAACACTGCGGGCATTTTGTGTGGCTTGCTCAATCATGGCAGGTTTGATGTCATTTAGTTGCGTATATAAATATTCGGTGCGTTGCCCGTAATCCTCACCGCCAAAGGCAATACCATTCTTGCCTAAATCAACCAGACGACTTTGCGCACTTCGGACTTTATCTATACTTTTGGTATACACCGTAATGGTTTGATGCGCAGTATAACGCAAGGCAACATTACCATCTCCACCATATTGCTGGGCGTATTTATCGGTAATCACGGGTGCAGCAATGGTAATTTCTTCCGCAGCAAAACCTTCATTTTTCAAAAAGTTTTGAATTTGTGCAGTCTGGCTTTGCATGGTGTCATATAAAGCAGCCAAATCTTGACTGGCTGCGCTAAAACGAATGGGCCACACGGCTACATTGGCTTTGACTTCACGCTCAGACAAGCCTTTGACCGAAACCACACGCTCATATTGTTTAATTTTCAGTGCGCTGTTGCCCAAAATCCAGCCTGCTAGCACCATCCCCAAACAAATCAGCCCACCTAAAATCAGTGCGGGTTTTAATTGATTCATGTTTGCCAACTCCTCAAATTGCGGGCTTTTCGCCTCTATTTCAATGACCGTGTGTTTTTAATGTACTGTCTAAAGTGGTTGTTTCTATGCTTTTCGATGCTTGTTTATAGAGTTTTAAATTAAGGTCGCATCATATACAGCGCAATGAGTGGCGCAATATTCAATAGCAATACCCCAATTTTATAGACTGCCATGCCGCCATAATGAATGGCATCAAAACTTGCATCTGACAATTTGAACCATCTGCCATGTAACTGTCGCAGCCAGTCATGCGCGAAAATCACCACCACAAACCACAGCATTAAAATGGCATAGTTAATCAGTGCGCAGGTCAGTAATAAACGACACCAAAAATCGTAATCAACACTCATATCACACCTAATTAGATGTAGATGATTATTGCAAATTAACAGATTTGAATGAAAAATTTGATGGGAGTTTTGTAGCAGAAAGATGGTTTAAAATTCATTTAAGCTTTTATTTTGTCTGGATTTTATTGTCTTGATCTTGTTTTGTTTTTTATATTTTTAACAATATTCTTTAGGGTGTTAGGGAAAACAACTGTGGTTTACTTCAACTATCATGCTGGATAAGCCATGATCTTATAGCCTATAAACTTCTGGTTTATAGCGTCCTAAGCCGAATCGAGACCTTTTGGGTAAGTACTACACGCACGTTGTACGCAACTGGTAGCAATCTACTCTTTTCGATCCCCATCACACCCTTGAGATATATAGTAGTGATTTGAGGATGGGATTGTTTCCCCGTAATGATTTTATTTTGATTAATTTTTAAAATTTTTATCACTTTTTAAGTCATATTTTAAAAAATTTTCCAAATAGACATTTTTTATGCACTTAAATCATCAAATAAAGCTCAAATATTAAATTTATTACCACACTTATTTTTAAAATATTTTCAAACTGACCACAAACCTATGTGGAGGATTCAACAACTTTCTTTTTTCCTCGAATCCAGCGAATTGCCCAAATTAAGGTCAGGAGCACCACAAAAACCACCAATACAGGCACAATGAAGGACAACACTGAAAGTACGGCAGCCCCAATCCACTCTCCTGTAGAAATCACAGGATTTGCAACACCGCCTGTGGTTGCGGTTGATACACCACGTGCCGCAACTGTACTCATTTGCACCACACCTGCTGTTCCACCACCGACAATAATGGCAGAAGCCCAACTGGCAAATTGCGACATTTCGCCACTGCTTACAGCCATTGTGGTGAGTGTACCTGCAATCATGGCGGCAGGCGTTGCAACGGTATCGAGTAAGTTATCAACCCACGGTACATAATACGCAGCAATTTCACTGATTGTTGCCACGGTCAAAGCCAGACAAACAGCAGGCATCGCCAACCATTCAAAACCTTTTAAGGGTTCAAACCAACCCATGAGCGCGGCAACACTCATAACCAATATAGGTACGAAAACCCGAAAACCACTGGCAGCACTTAGCCCAATGCCGACACATAAACCGAGTATTGTTTCCATGTTGTACCTCATTGCCTTGGGTTTTCTTTAGGTAAAATAGCAAAAAGCCCCATCGGGTGATAGGGCTTTAGATTAAAAACAGGATCAGCTGTTTTAAGTCGTGTAGCTTAGGCAACCTTGTTGTTATATTCGGTGCCATGGCATTTGGTACACGGTGGTAGACGGTCTGTACCAATTTCTAAGTAAACGCGATGCCCGCATTGGACACAAAAATAGAAGCCTGTTCCTGGTTTATCACCTGCAGTTACCATCTTTGTTCTCCGTGTGGTTTAGAAATGGTCAATCCAGTATATCTATTCTGTGATGATTGTCTATTGTCCATTTTGACGGGTGATGAGGGCAGTTGGGCGAAGGATGATTTTTATAAAAAATCTAACTCAATTACAAAGGATTAGATACCCAGTTTTCGACTTTTAATCCATCGACACGAGTAAATTCTTTTTCGTTATTGGTGACCATGACCCAATGATTTGCACGTGCATGTGCTGCTAACCATAAGTCATTTGCGCCAATGATCTGCCCCTTAGATGCAAAGTTCTGGCGTATTTCTGCATAATGGTGTGCAACATTTTCATCCAATTCAACCACTTGAATCATTGATGTTAATTCATCTATGACTTTTAAAGCCTTTTCTTTATGTTGACTTTTTTCTGCACCAAAACGTAATTCTCCCAACGTAATGACAGAAATTAATATATTTCGATGCGGAAGATGTTTTTCAAAATACTGACGCACAATTTCAGGTTGGTATTTAATAATGTAAATACAAATATTTGTATCTAATAAATATTGTACTTGCATTAGAACATTTCCCGTTCTTGAGGCGGCAGATCTTCTCTTTCATCTGCATAAAAGTCATTTGGCATTTGGGATAACGCTTTAAATAACCGATCTACCGTGACTGGTTTTTCACGAAGAATCACTTCATCACCACGACGAAAGATTTCAACTTCTTTGCCTTCAAAGCGAAATTCTTTAGGCAATCGAATGGCTTGACTTCGTCCTGTCATAAAAACTTTTGCGGTAGTCATTGGGCTACTCCATCGTTTTTGATACATATCTTATGATAGGTATTTATTGGGTGTTTTTCAACCAAATAAACTTCTACTTTTAAATTTTATTGTTTTTGATAACTGCTGATTTTTTGAATGAAAGATACTTTTTAGAAAATTAAGTTAGGTTTACAAGGAGTTTGCTGTTTAATTCACAATATATTCATCTTCCAAAAAAAAAAGACCTCACTTAACAATGAGGTCTTTTCTCAACAATAATCATTCTCTAACATTTCTTTAAAGAAGAAAAATTAAAGAAGATTCTTAAAACATCATCAAGCCACATTCCCTTCCAAGAAATCCTGCGCAAAGCGTTGCAATACACCGCCCGCCTCATACACAGATACTTCTTCTTCGGTATCTAAACGACAAGTTACTGGCACTTCAATTGTTTGGTTTTTACCATCATCCGTTGAACGCTCAATCACCAAAGTCAAAGTCGAACGTGGCGCAATATTACCAATCACGCTATAAAGTTCCGTACCATCCAAACCTAAAGTTTTACGGTTAACACCCGCTTTAAACTCAAGTGGCAATACGCCCATACCCACCAAGTTGGTACGGTGAATACGCTCAAAACCTTCAGCCACAATCGCTTCCACACCCGCAAGACGCACGCCTTTTGCAGCCCAGTCACGGCTTGAACCCTGACCATAATCTGCACCCGCAATAATAATTAACGGCTGCTTACGGTTCATATAAGTTTCAATCGCTTCCCACATACGCATTACTTCGCCTTCTGGCTCAACACGCGCTTTAGAACCTTGCTTAATTGTGCCGTCTGAACGTACCACCATTTCATTAAACAATTTCGGATTCGCCAAAGTTGCACGCTGTGCAGTCAAATGATCACCGCGATGCGTTGCATAAGAGTTGAAATCTTCTTCTGGCAAGCCCATTTTTGCCAAATATTCCCCTGCTGCCGAGTCTAAAATAATCGCATTCGATGGAGATAAATGGTCTGTGGTGATGTTATCGCCCAAAATTGCCAACGGACGCATATTGGCTAAAGTACGTGGCGCAGCCAATGCACCTTCCCAATATGGTGGACGGCGGATATAAGTACTTTGTGGACGCCAGTCGTAGAGTGGACTTTCAGATTTTTCCGACTCTCCCAAATCGAACATTGGAATGTACACTTGGCGGAATTGTTCAGGTTTAACCGATTCTTTCACCAAAGCATCAATTTCAGCATCAGATGGCCAAATATCTTTCAGATAAATCGGGTTACCATTTTGATCTGTGCCCAAAGCATCTTTTTCGATGTCAAAACGAATCGTTCCTGCAATCGCATAAGCCACAACCAACGGTGGCGATGCCAAAAATGCTTGTTTCGCATACGGATGGATACGACCATCAAAGTTACGGTTACCCGACAGCACAGCAGTCGCATACAAGTCACGGTCAATAATTTCTTGTTGAATCGCTGGGTCTAATGCACCAGACATACCGTTACAAGTAGTACATGCATAAGCGACAATACCAAAACCAAGTTTTTCTAAGTCTTTCAGTACGCCTGCTTCTTCCAAATACAATGCAGCCGCTTTAGAACCTGGTGCAAATGATGATTTCACCCAAGGCTTACGCACTAAACCTAACTCATTGGCTTTACGTGCCAACAAACCTGCTGCTACAGTATTACGCGGGTTTGAGGTATTAGTACAAGAGGTAATCGCAGCAATGATGATGGCACCATCTGGCATTAAACCATCAGTACGGTTTTCAACCACACCTGCAATGCCTTTTTCTTTTAAGTCTGCAGTTGAAACACGCGCATGCGGATTCGATGGGCCTGCAATGTTACGAGTTACTGTTGAAAGGTCAAAACGTAATACACGTGGATACTCTGCCTGTGTCATTTCAGATGCCCAAAGACCAATTTCTTTAGCATAAGTTTCAACCAGTTTGACCTGATCTGCTTCACGACCTGTTAAGGTTAAATAGTCGATGGTGTTTTGATCGATGTAGAACATAGCGGCAGTTGCACCATATTCAGGTGTCATGTTGGAAATCGTGGCACGATCCCCCACCGACATGCTATCTGCACCTTCACCAAAGAATTCTAAATATGCACCGACCACACGTTCTTTACGCAAAAACTCGGTTAAAGCCAATACGATGTCCGTTGCCGTAATACCAGCCTGACGCTGACCGACCAACTCCACACCAATAATGTCTGGCAGACGCATCCAAGAAGCACGACCCAACATCACGTTTTCAGCTTCAAGACCGCCTACACCTACAGAAATGACACCCAAAGCATCGGTATGTGGTGTGTGTGAGTCTGTACCCACACAAGTATCTGGGAATGCAATGCCTTCACGGTTTTGAATGACTGGTGACATTTTTTCCAGATTAATCTGGTGCATGATGCCGTTGCCTGCAGGAATCACATCAACATTTTCAAATGCAGTTTTCGTCCATTCAATAAAGTGGAAACGGTCTTCATTACGACGATCTTCCACTTCACGGTTTTTACGGAAAGCATCTGGGTCAAAACCGCCATATTCCACAGCTAAAGAGTGATCGACAATTAACTGGGTAGGTACGACAGGATTCACTTTAGAAGGATCGCCGCCCTGATCGGCAATCGCATCACGTAAACCTGCCAAGTCAACGAGCGCAGTTTGCCCCAAGATGTCGTGACACACCACACGCGCTGGATACCACGGAAAATCATGCTCTTGTTTACGCTCAATCAATTGTTTTAAAGATTGTTCTAAAATTGCAGGGTCACAACGGCGCACTAACTGTTCTGCAAGTACTTTTGAGGTATAAGGAAGTTTGGCATAAGCGCCTGACTGGATATCTTCAACGGCTTGTCGCACGTCATAAAAATCGAGCTGAGTGCCTTGCAGTGGTTTGCGGTAGTTGTTATTCATCTGGTATTCGCCCTTACTCTATTGTTCTCAACATCTTATGGGATGATTGTTTCCACCCGTCGAAAGCATTGTACGCTGCCAAAAACCCATTTCCCAAATCCTATATATTTCATACACTTAAATATAAAAACAGGGGTTTTTGAAACATTTAATTACATTTTGAGTAAAATTCTTGCCCTAAAAATGCTTTTTTTTGAAAAATAGCGCAAAATTGACCTCATTCTTTAGTCTTAGATTTCAATGTGAAAGGTTATTCATGCGCGATTTAGCTTTCAGTGCTTTAAGTTTAAACGGTGTCGATGCACAAAAATTCCTGCAAGGTCAGGTAACAGTCAATGTCGAAACATTAGCTGAAAATACAACCTGTTATACCGCAATTTGCAGTTTAAAAGGACGCGTTCAGTTTGGCTTCTGGCTTAAAAAAATCTCGTCCGAATGTTTTGAAATCATCAGCACAGCCGACCAAGCCGAAGATTTAGCCAAACACATTAAAAAGTTTGGTGCATTTTCAAAAATGCAGCTTGAAACCATCGGTACGGTTTACCCAACCATTCAGGGCAATCAAACTGAATTTTCAGCTGAAGTGACTGATTTAAACGCATGGCAACTACAAGCGATTGAAACAGGTCAGGCATGGATTCAAGCCTCAACAGCAGAAGTGTTTCAACCGCAGGAATTGCGTTTGCATCAACGAGATGGCGTGCATTATGACAAAGGCTGTTATTTGGGTCAGGAAGTCGTGGCACGTTTATGGTTTAAAGCCAAACCAAAACACTGGTTGCATTTAATTCAGGGTTCAGGCGAAGCCCCTGCACCTGCCGCCAAACTGAATAATGATGTGGAAGTGGTGAATAGCATAGCGACTGCAGAAGGTTTTAAAGCGTTGGTGGTTGCCAAACCAAGTGCTTTGGAAGAGTTAGCTATACAAGTATTGGCTTTGCCTGAACATTTGAATGGCGATGTTGCACGTCCGCAATAAAATAGATTCCACCCGCTCAGGTTAAGGGAGTCGCAAGATTCCCTTCAAATGACAATGAAAAAGCATTCGTACACATTTTTTATATTTACATTCACACTTTTCAACTTATGATGAATGCACCACTGTA
Organism: Acinetobacter sp. YH12120; assembly: GCF_013418795.1. Classification (NCBI taxonomy): domain Bacteria; kingdom Pseudomonadati; phylum Pseudomonadota; class Gammaproteobacteria; order Moraxellales; family Moraxellaceae; genus Acinetobacter; species Acinetobacter sp. YH12120. Next base: position 77,275 of record NZ_VPBI01000014.1, read on the forward strand.
AAAACAAAACGCACATCAACGGAATGATGTGTAAAAGAGAACAAGGTACAACTCAAATGATGAAAAAACTACTCATTGCGGGTGCAATCGCCCTATCTAGCAGCATCAGTATGGCAAATAGCAACATTCCAACCGATCCTGCTTTTGCCAAAATTGAACAATTAATGCAAGCCAACAAGGTTAAAGATGCCTATCAGGAATTAGAAAAGCTTGCCAAAACAGGCAATGCGCAAGCCATGTATAACTTAGGCTATTTGACACAAACTGGACAAGGCACAGCAAAAAATGAAAAGAAAGCCATTCAGTTGTATGAGCAATCTGCCCAAAAAGGCTACCCAGTTGCGAGTTATGTTTTAGGCAAAAACTATCTTACTGGCGCACTGGGTTTAAAACAGGATGCTGCTAAAGCCAAACAATATTTACAGACGGCATCCAATCAGGGTTTTAATGATGCCACAGTCGATTTAGCCGTTTTATATTTCTCGGAAAATACGGCAGCATCTGACCAAAAAGGTTTAAAACTATTACAACCTTTAATTGCCAAAGATCATTATCAAGCCATACATGCAAAAGCCTTGTACGAAATTAGCACAGGCTTTAAAAACAAAGATGAAGCACCAATTAAGCAAGGGCTGCAAAGCATTCAAAACTTGGCGCAAAAGGGTTATATTCCTGCACTCATGGCAGTGGGCAATATGTTTGTGAATGGCAATATCGTGCCGCAAAACTTGCCTGAAGCGAAAAAGATTTTTGCCTCACTGGCACAGGAAAATGTAGCGCAAGCCAAAGAATCATTGGCTGTGGTTGAAAAAATGATGGCAGATCAAGCCAAAGCTTCCAACAAGGCAACCGCTAAGAAAAGTTAAGATAGTTTCTTTATAAAGGCTATTAATCAGAGAAATTTTAAAAAAAGTCTGTATCAGCATGGTACAGACTTTTTTATGATTTGAGCACTTCGATACCGTTGCTATCTCCAAGTGAAAGAGGACTCCACCCGTCAGTCAGGGTGGAGGTGAATTTCACAAATTTCAACCTTGTTGATTCTGAATATATTGTTTGATTATTTCCAAAGGCGCACCACCACAAGACCCTGC